>CAYUOC010000104.1:0-13107 GCA_964446305.1 uncultured Terricaulis sp.
GGATAATCGATCCGAGCCAACGCGGCGACCAGATCGGGCGCGACATTGGCTTCGCGGTAAAGCGGGCAGAGGATCGTGTAGGTGGGCACATCCGCTTGATCGGCTAGGCGCGACAGAAGCGGCGTAAGCGAAGCCGCGGCGAGCAAACGCACGAAGATGGCGGCGGCGAAGATCATTAGGGCGCTGATGTGAACGGCGGCGAAGGTCAACGCCGGCGCCGACCGCGCCGCGAGAACGAGGGCGGCGATCACAGCGGCGAAGGCGAGAGCCTGTGTGAAGAAGAGAACGCGGCGCGCTGAACGTTGCGGATGTGCGCGGGCGAAGCCGAAGCGCGCTTCCTCCAGCGCGGCGGCGTCCACCGTCGCTGCTGCCTCCCTGAGGCCGTCGAGCCTCACCGCCCCGTCCATGCCCATGGGCCGGCACTCAACCGGGAGTAACAGGATACTCACAACCGCCTTATGGTTGCACAAACACAATCATAGAGCGAAACATCTTTGAAAACTCGCGCTTACGGCGAAGCAGACTCGGGCGCTTTCGGCGCGGCCGCGGCGCCGTCATCGAAGCTCTCGGCGAAGCGAAACAACAGCGGGTTGAGCGCGATCGAGATCAGGGCGCTGGCGAGGATGAGGTTGTAGGTCTCCTGCGACAGCAGACCGAGGGTGACGCCCATGCCGGCGAGCACGAACGAAAACTCGCCGATCTGAGCCAGAGAGGCAGCGATCAGCAAGCCGGTGCGTAGCGGCAATTTGTAGAGCGTGGTGATTGCCAGCGCCGCGGCGCTCTTGCCGACCACGATGATGGCGACGACCGCGAACACGCCAATTGGCGCGCGTACCAAGGTCATCGGATCAAACAGCATGCCGACCGAAACGAAGAACAGGACCGCGAACGTATCGCGGAGCGGCAGCGACTCTTCAGCGATGCGGTGGGTGAACTTGGTGCCGTTGAGCACAACGCCGGCGAGGAAGGCGCCGAGTGCAAACGAAGCATCGAACAGTTCGTAAGCCACCCAGGCGATGCCGAGCGCCAATGTCAGCGTGCCGAGCGAGAGCAGTTCGCGCGACTTCAGGTGCGCGATCTGAACGATGAGCCATGGAAACACGCGCCCGCCAATGAACAGCATCAGCGCCACGAAAACGCCGATCTTGGCGATGGTGAAACCGAGTGCGCCCAGCGTGACAGACCAGTTGGCGCCCCCATTGCCGTTGGCGAGACCAGCCAGCGTTGGAAGCAGCACGATGCCGAGCACGATGGCGATGTCCTCAATCACCAGCCAGCCGACGCAGATGCGACCGTTCTCGGTCTTCAGGAGGTGCCGGTCCTCGAGCGCGCGCAACAGCACAACCGTGCTGGCGACAGAGAGCGAAAACCCGAGCATCAGCGATTCAGCCGCGCCTAGCCCCATGAGCGCGCCGACGGCGTAGCCCAGCAGGGTCGCGGATGTCATTTGCACGAGCGCGCCCGGGAGCGCGACGCCGCGTACGGACCAGAGATCGGCGAGCGAGAACTTCAACCCCACGCCGAACATCAGCAGGATAACGCCGATCTCCGCGAACTGCATTGCCAGATTGGTGTCGCCGACGAAGCCGGGCGTGAACGGGCCCACCGCCACGCCAGCGAGCAAATACCCTACGAGCGGAGAGATACGCAGCCGTTGCGCGATCGCGCCGAAGAAAAACGCCAACGCGATGGCGGCGACGAGATTGACGATGAGGGCGTGGCTTTCCAGGTGAACCTCGAAAATGCTGTCGTTTCGGCCGTCGCTGGCGCGGCGGTCGCCGATTGGCGAATTGAAGTGATGCGCCAATCGAACGGATCGCGGCGGCGATGTCAACGTTTGCGGCGAATGGCGCGTGATTGCGCGCGGGGCGCGCGCTAGAACGCGCACGCGGAGGCGGCCATGAGTTCCGAAGAATTGCGCGCGGTGTTGAAGGATATCAGCGATCGCGCCGTTGCGTTTCGCAGCGGCCGGGCGGAGGCGCCGCATCGCCCGCTCTGCACTTATGCTGAGGCGCAAGCCGCCTTCGCGGCGGCTGTGCCGGAACGGGGCGTCCCAATCGACGCTCTGATCGAGGAGTTGGCCCGGCTGAGCGAGCCGGGCCTCGCCAACATGGTTGGGCCGCGCTTCTTTGGCTGGGTGATCGGCGCGACGGCGCCGGCTGGAATGGCTGCGGATTGGCTAATCAGCGCTTGGGGACAAAACGTCGGCAACGCGCACGCGACGCCTGCGGCGTCTGCCTGTGAGGAGCAAACCGGCAAGTGGCTGCTCGACCTGCTCGACTTGCCGCGGGAGTCTTCAGTCGGCTTCGTGAGCGGCGCGACGATTGCGAACTTCACCTGCTTAGCGGCCGCGAGAGGCGAGGTGCTGCGCCGCGCAGGCTGGGACGTGGAGGCGGACGGGCTCTTCGGCGCGCCGCCAGTGTATGTTGTGCTCGGCGAAGAAGCGCACTCGACGGTGTTCTCTGGGCTTCGCTATCTGGGGTTTGGCGCCAAGCGTGTCGTCAGTGTGCCGGTGACGTCGCAGGGGCTGATGAAGCCGGGCGCGTTCGCGAAAGCTATTGAGAAACTCGACGGACCGATCATCGCGATCGCGCAAGCGGGGCACATCAATTCCGGCGGCTTCGATCCGTTCGGTGAGATCGCGGAGGCGACGCATGCGAAGGGCGGGTGGCTGCATGTCGATGGCGCCTTCGGCCTGTGGGCCCGCGCATGCCCGGATCGCGCGCATTTGGGGCGCGGACTCGAATTGGCGGATTCGTGGGGCGTCGACGGCCACAAATGGCTGCAGACGCCGCATGACAGCGCGTATGCGATCGTCCGCAACGCCGAAGCGCATCGCCGGGCGATGCTCATTGCGGCGTCGTATCTGCCTGCTGGCGCCGAACGGCACCCGGCGGATTTCGTGCCGGAGCTATCACGGCGCGGGCGCGGGTTTGCGACGTGGGCGGTCATCAAGGCGCTCGGGCGCGAGGGGATCGCCGCCATGGTCGAACGCCATTGTGCGCAGGCGCGTAGAATGGCGGAACGGCTCAGCGTCGAGGCTGACGTCGAAATCATGAACGATGTTGTGCTGAACCAGGTCGCGGTGCGGCTTGGAACCGATCTCGACGGCGCAGAGGCCGACGCGTTGACGGATCGGACGATCGCGCGGGTCCAGCGTGATGGCGTGTGCTTCGTTGGCGGCGCGAACTGGCGCGGGCGCCAGATCGTGCGTGTCTCGGTGATCAGCGAGAACACCACAGAGGCGGATATCGACCGCAGCGCTGACGCGATCTTGAGCGCTTGGCGAGCTGAGCGGCATGCAAACACCCAGCAGAACGTGTGACAGAGCTGTCGCAATCGCCGTACGTTTTGCGACACTCGCTTCGCAATGCGTCGCCTATGGCGCGCTCAAAGTGACATTGCGCGCCATAAGCGACGCTGCCACACGCATTGGGTTTAATCGCGTGTGACAGTTCGCTTGCTTTAGGGTCATAGCTGTAGGGCGATTGTCATGAACGCGCCGCACCGTGACGCTTCGTGCATCGCGGGCATTTGCGGCGCCTAGTGCAGCACCGCGCGCACCGTGATGCTGTGCTCGACCCGCGCGTCGTCCTTCCAGCTCAATGTCTTGCCTTCGGCGAGACCGATGAGCGCCGCACCGACCGGCGTCAGCACCGAAATTCGGCCGGCGGTGAAGTCCGCGCACGGCGGATAGACCAGCTGGAAGTCGCGATAGAGGCGTCCGTCATAGTCGAACGTGGCCTTGCCGTTCATGGCCAGGACGTGTTGTGGCGGATCGGAGACGACCGTTGCGCGCTCCATTTCCTGGAGCAACAACGCCGCGCCCGGCGCGCGGCCCAAGGCGCGCAAAGCGAGGTCGATGAGCGCCTCATGATCTTGTTGCGAGACGACGATTTGGGGACGTTTTGTCATGGCGATAGCCCTGTGCGCGCGAGCCACCCGGCTCGCGTGTTGGAAGATGATATGAATATGCGTGAGCGAGCCCCTAGCTCGGGACGAGCTAGGGGTTAGGCGCGGGCCTGCGTGCGGTCCGTGCGCGGGTAGAGGCTGATGGGCGCTCGCGTCGTCATGCAGCCAAAATTGGGCTTAGAGCGGAAAAGTCAAGTCACGCTGAGGCGAGCAGCTCGCCGTTCAGCCCTTTGCGCAGCAGCGCACTGGTTTCGCGCACGCCGAAGATTGCCGCGAACTGACCGAAGCGCGGGCCGCTTTCAACGCCGAACAGCACTTCGTAGAGCGCCTTGAACCAATCGCGCAGCGGCTCGAAACCGTGATCCTTGCCGACGGCGTAAACTTCGTTCTGAATCGCTTCGCCATCGGTGATGTCGGCGGGCATCGCATCGAGGCGTTTGATCAAGTCCTCGAACGCCGCGCGCTCCTTGTCGGTTGCGGCGCGGAATTGCTTCGTCGGCTTCACGAAATCATTGAAGTAGGCGATCGCGTAGTCGGTCAGCTTGTCGAGGAAGGGGTGCGTTTGCGGTGTGGTGCCGGGCGCATACTTGCCGATGAACGCCCAGAGCAATTCCTTCGTTTCCGCGTTCGATGCGGAGACGAGGTTCATGAGCAGGGCGAACGAAATCGGCGTCAAATCCTTGGGCGGATTGCCGGCGTGGATGTGCCAGGCCGGATTCTCGATCTGCTCGGCGACATTTTGGTTTTGATAGGCGTCGACGAACGATATGTATTCATCGACGGCCTTCGGGATGACATCGAAATAGAGGCGCTTCGCCGTCCGCGGCTTCTGAAAATTGTAGAGCGAGAGCGATTCCGGCGCGGCGTAGGAAAGCCATTGCTCGACGCTGATGCCGTTGCCCTTGGTCTTTGAAATCTTCTCGCCTTTCTGGTCGAGGAAAAGCTCGTAAACGTAGTTGACCGGCGGCTCGGCGCCGAGCGCCTTACAGATGCGTGCGTAGACCGGCTGGTTCGGCTGGTGATCCTTGCCGAACATTTCGAAATCGACGCCGAGCGCGGCCCAGCGCATACCGAAGTCCGGCTTCCACTGCATCTTGGCGCGGCCGCCGGTGACCGATTGCGTGATTTCTTCGCCATCCTCGTCGTCGAAGGTGATCGTGCCGTTGGCGGCATCCACCTTCTTCATAGGCACATAGAGCACGCGGCCGCTCTTCGGTGAGATCGGCAGGAAGGGGCTGTATGTCTCGCGCCGCTCGTCGCCCAGCGTCGGCAGCATGATGGCCATGATCTCGTCATAGGCCTTCAGCGCATTGAGCAGCGCGGCATCGAACGCGCCCGACTTGTAGAGTTCGGTGGCGGACTTGAACTCGTACTCAAAGCCAAAGCTGTCGAGAAACGCGCGCAGGCGGGCGTTGTTGTGCGCGGCGAAACTATCGTGCGTCCCGAATGGGTCCGGCACATCGGTGAGAGGGCGCTGCAGATAGGGCGTCAGCGCCTGCGGGTTTGGGATGTTGTCCGGGATCTTGCGCATCCCGTCCATGTCATCCGAGACGCAGATGATCTTGGTCTTGATCTTGTCGCCGGTCAGCGCGCGAAAGGCGTTGCGCACCATCGACGTGCGGACGACCTCGCCGAACGTGCCGATGTGCGGCAAGCCGCTTGGGCCGTAGCCGGTTTCGAAGACGACCACATCCTTCGGGTTTTTCTGATGCCGTTCGAGGACAAGGCGCGCTTGTTCGAAGGGCCAGGCCTTGGCGGCGGCGGCGAGCGTTGTGAGGTCTGACATCGGCGAATCCAAGTGGAGCACCGATGTAACGACGCCGCCGCGCGAAGCAAAGCGCGAGCTCTACTCGCTGATCTGCTGGCGTTTGCCGAAGAAGCGGTCGCGGAAACGGCCGAGAGCGGCGCGGCGCTTGGCCAGGAACCCCCAGCCGAACACGCCGGCGGCAACCCAGAGCAGGCCCTCGGTGGCGAAGGCGGCGACGGTGACGACAGCCGTCCAGACCACAATGGTGGGATCGAAAAAGAAGTAGGTAACCGCGACCGCAGCCCAGGCGCCGATGGCGATGAGGCCGGCAATGGCGAGGATGATCCAGCGCGCTTTCATGAAGTTTCTCCTTGGCTTCGGGACCTAGCAGCCGCCAATCGCCTCAACGGATGCGGGGCGTTGCGATTTTTCAGCAGCCGGGCAGACTTGCCCGGTCATGCGCACTTTGATCCTGTTGCGGCACGCCAAGGCTGTCCGCGCTCACGAGGCCGATAGCGACGAGGAGCGGGGGCTCACAGGGCGAGGGCGGCGCGACGCTGCCGCGGCAGGCGCCGCAATGGCGGCGGCGGGGCTCAAGCCGACGCTGGCGCTGGTTTCCTCGTCAGAACGCACACGCCAGACAGCCGAACATGGTCTCGCGGATTTTGGCTTGGAGACCTTTTTCGAGGACGCGCTGTATCATGCCGCGCCCGAAAGCCTTTGGGATGCGTTCAGCGCAAGCGATGCGGAGAGCGTCGTGATTGTCGGACACAATCCGGGGATTGGCGAGCTTGCTTCGATGCTGGTGCATCAGGCTCATGACGGCTCGAAACTCGCGCGCGAATTCAGCGGCCATTTTCCGACGGCGGCGTTTGCGGCGTTTGAGATCAAAGGCGAATTGATGCGCGCCGCGGGGCCGCGTTTGCTGGCTGCGTGGAAGCCGGACCGCGACTAGCCAGCATGGGAATGAAGCCGCAAGCGGATGAAGCGGTTACTGGCTCGCCCAGACGATGCGGGCGATCCATTCGATGTCGGCGGCAGGAAGTTCGCGTGGCTTGTGTGCTTCGTTGAGTGAGACCAGTTCGACCGTTTGATCGTTCTTACGGCCAAGTACTTTCGCCATCACTTCGCCCGAGCGCGTGCGCACGACCACGCGGTCGCCGCGCCGCACCGCCGCGCCCGGCTGCACGATGACGACATCGCCGGCGCGATAGGTCGGCTCCATCGAGTCGCCGGCGATTTCGAGCGCATAGACGCGGTCTTCGCCGAGGTCGGGGAAGCGCACGGTCTCGCCGGCGCCAACGGGAAAGCCGTTCTCATCGAAGAAGCCATCGGCGCCCGCGCGCGCCATGCCGACGATCGGAATGGCGCGTCCGGCGGCGCCGCTGCGACCCGCGAGCAGAGCGGCGAACTCATCCCAATTTGTCTCCGCCGCCGTCAGCGCGCGCGTGATGCTCTCGGTGGATGGCCACCGTGGTTTGCCATCGGGCGCTTGGCGCTTGGACTTGTTGAAGGTGGTGGGATCGAGCCCGGCGGCGCGCGCGAGGCCCGAGGCTGTCATCCCTTTGCGGGCGGCCAGGGCGTCAATCGCGCGCCAAATCTGGGCGTGGTTCATGGGGCTTCGTTATAATTGGTCGAGCAGGACTTTCAACCCATGAATAGGATCAAAGTCCGCAATCGAAGATTGTGCCGGGCGCACGGGAGCAGGTAGCAGGCGACAGCCCGCGCAGAATCGGTAAAGCGCAACGATCGTGACTTCTCCGCACGATCTTGTGACGCGCGGCTTGCGCTTGATTGACCCTGAGACGGCCCACCATGCCGCGCTCTGGGGGCTGCGCGCCCGCTTGGGTCCGCGGTCCCGCGCCGATCGCTGGCCACGTTTGAAGACGACGCTGGCAGGTCTTGAGTTGCCGAACCCGGTCGGCATGGCGGCGGGCTTCGATAAGAATTGCGAAGCGCCAGATGCCCTGCTGCGCTCAGGCTTCGGGTTCGTCGAGTGCGGCACCGTCACGCCGTTGGCGCAGGAGGGCAATCGGCGTCCGCGGATTTTCCGGTTGAGCGAAGATCGCGCTGTGATCAATCGCCTCGGCTTCAACAATAAAGGCCTCGACGCGTTTGCTGATCGTCTCGCGGCCCGCAATGGCAAGCCTGGAATCGTCGGCGCGAATGTCGGCGCCAACAAAGACAGCACCGATCGCGCGGCGGACTATGTGCTCGGCATGGGCCGGGTTTGGAAGCACGCGTCCTATGTGACCGCGAACATTTCATCGCCCAATACGCCAGGCTTGCGCGGCTTGCAGGAGCGTGGCGCGCTGGAGGATTTGCTGGGCCGTCTGCGCGAGGCGCGGGCGCCGCTGACGGCGGCGCACGGGCGCCGGCCGCTGTTTCTCAAAGTGGCGCCGGATCTCGACGACGCGGCCATCGGCGACATAGTTGAGATCGCCCTCGCAAACGAACTCGATGCGCTCATCGTCTCGAACACGACTCTGCAGCGGCCGCCGCATCTCACGTCCGACAATCGCGAGGAGCAGGGTGGGCTATCTGGGCAGCCGCTGTTTCAGATTTCCACGCACGCGCTGCGCCTTTTCGCGCAAGCGTTGAGGGGGCGGTTGCCGTTGATCGGCGCTGGCGGCGTCGAGAGTGGCTTGACCGCGCTCGCCAAGATCAAGGCGGGTGCGAGCGCTGTGCAGCTGTACTCGGCGATGGTCTTCCACGGGCCGAGCTTGGTGGCGCGCATTCTCGATGAACTCGACGGCCTGCTCATGGCCGAAGGGTTCGATCACGTCTCGGAAGCGGTGGGCGTCGAGCGCGTTTAGCTGCGGGCGAGGATGCGCTGGCGCATCGTCGCCGTGCGGCCGCGCAGATCGGAGATCAGCGCGCGGATGTTGCCGTTGTTGCTGTCGAGCTGCGCCAGGAACTGACGTTGCTGGATCTGGCCGAGCCACACGCCGTCGCGGCCAACCGCGATGTCAGTCACCTTCCAAACGTTGCCCGAGCGCAGCACGCGCCATTGCACGCGCATCGGTTCGCCGTGTGGCGGGCGCACCGAACTATCGACGACCACGTCGCGGCCGGCGACGCGCTCTTCCGAACCGGTGACGCGGATAGCCGCGCCGCTCATGGTGGCGAACTGATCCTCGTAAGTCGCGATCGCGAACGCCTGGAACGTATCAACCCACTCGCGGCGAAGCGCGACGTCCTCGGTCAACGCGCCGCGATAGCGGCCGACGACGTAAATGGCGATACGCTGCATGTCCGCGAATTGCGTCATCAGGCGCTGGAATTGCTGCTGCCGCTGTGTCGTCGACAAACTCGGATTGCCGAGTGCGGCGAGGGCGGCGGTGGCGTTGGTTTGCACATAGTTTTCGGCGTCCGAGTTACGGGCCGCATGCGCATTCGGCGCGACGGCGAGCGCGCCCAGGCCGATCAGGCCTGACAAGAACGTGGCGCGGGTAACGGGACGGGTCACGACAAACTACTCCTTCAACGTTCAAGCGAAGTGGGAAGCGCGAGCGCCTCCGTGAAGACTAGGGAAGTCTCATCCGCTTGGATTTGATCCGCCTGTTGCTGATTTAGCTCAGCGCTGGCGCCCCCATTTGGTGCATTCGTTGCCGGTTCTTCATCTATGTCGTCGAAGTCCGGCAAATCTTGGACATCCGCGCGACCGTTTTCGATCGCCGCTTCGCGCGCCACTTCATAAGCGCTGCGGTAAGTGACGTAGAGATCGCCGCCTTGCGCTTCGAACGAGTCAATTTGGTCAATCAGGGTTTCGCGAGTCGCGATGGCGGTGATGATGCCGCGCGAAGCGCGCACGGTGTCGACGTCATCGAAGTCGGCCCATGTCAGCGGATCAAAAGCCGTGTCGATAACGCGCCCGGCGGTATCGCGCACAGTGGTTGGCCCCATCAGCGGCACGAACAGGTACGGACCTGCTGGCACGCCCCACACAGCGAGCGTTTGGCCGAAATCTTCGTCGTGACGCTCGAGGCCCATGCTCGTCGCCGGGTCGAAAATGCCGGCGACGCCGATCGTGGTGTTGATCGCAAAGCGCCCCGCGGTGTTGCCTGCGCGGCCGATTTCGCCTTGCAGCACATCATTGGCGAACACGACCGGGCTCTTCAGATTGCGCAGGAAATTCAGCACACCAGTGCGCAGCGGACGCGGCGTGATCGCGCGATATCCGCGCGCGACAGGCTCTAGCACGGCGCCATCGACCGCTTGGTGCACGCCGAACATGCTGCGGTTGAAACCGATCCACGGATCGTTGCTGGCGCTTGTCCCGGCAGGCGCGGCTTCAGGCGTGGCCGTCGCTTCTTGAGCAGACGCCAGCGTTGGGACGGCCAAGCAGGCCGTCAAAGCCAGTACAGAAACTAGTCCCCGCATGTCGGACCCCCTTAGGCCCAGGGCAGATAATGCCGGGGTAGGGTTAATCAACTTGCCTGTTCCGGGGCTGAACGGATGATTTAGAGCGGTGGTTACACTAGCCGCCATAACAACATGATTTTATGCATAAAAGTGAGCCGCGGCGTCGTGGCAACACCTGAATGGAATTATCCAACGGGCTAACGGCGCGCCGCGGCGCCTGGGGGCTAGGCAAGGCCAATCGCGCCGTGCCATATAAAGATATGTTTATATCTCCAACTCAGCCGGTTCCGGAGCTGCGCGACGCGGATCGGGTCGTTGCGGCGTTGAGGGCGGCGGGAGAGCAGACCCGCCTGCGGGCGTTGGCGCTGCTCACTGAGGGAGAACTCGCGGTGGGTGAGTTGGCGCAGGCCTTGGGTCAGAGCCAGCCGCGCGTGAGCCGGCACCTGAAATTACTGACCGAGGCGGGGCTGGTTGAGCGCGCGCCTGAGGGCGCGTGGGTGTTCTACCGATTGCCCCGGGCGCACACGACCGAACGCCAGTTCGCGGAAGCCGCGCTCGCAATGCTCGACCCAAGCGATCCGGTCTTGGCGCGCGACGCGGATCGTCTGCACGAAATTCGCGCGGCGCGTGACGAAGCGGCGGCTGAGTATTTCGAGCGCAACGCAGCAGATTGGGAGCGCGTGCGCGCGCTGCACTTGCCCGAAGCGGACATCGACAGCGCGATCCTTGCCGCGGCTGGCGCTGGTCCGTTCGATTTGATGGTCGATGTGGGCGTTGGTCAGGGGCGGATGATTCAGCTCTTCGCGGACCGCGTGCGCCGCGCTGAGGGCTTCGACACCTCGCGGCAAATGCTGGCGATTGCGCGTGCGTCGCTTGACGATCTGAAGACCAAGGCTGCGGTGCAATTTGGCGACGCGTATGCGCCGCCGATTGAAACCGGCTCGGCGGACCTGGTGACCATCCACCAAGTGCTTCACTTCCTCTCCGATCCCGGGCGCGCGATTGCGGAGGCGGCGCGGCTGCTGAAAATAGGCGGACGGTTGGTCATCGTCGATTTTGCACCACATACGCTGGAATTCTTGCGCGAAGAGCATGCGCATCGGCGGCTTGGGTTCAGTGACGCGGAAATTGCCGAGTGGTGTGAGGCGGCGGGGCTTTCGCGGCCGAAGTCGACAGCGCTCGCGCCGAAGAAGCGTGAATCGCTAACCGTGAAGATTTGGACTGGATTGAAGTCATGAGTGTCGAGCACCTTCAGGGGCTGATCGCGGATGCCGCGCCACGCGGACGCCAGACGCGCGTCTCATTCGAGTTTTTCCCGCCCAAGTCGGAAAAGCTCGAAGCAGACCTGTGGACGTCGATCCGCAAGCTTGAGCCGCTGGCGCCGAGTTTTGTCTCCGTGACCTACGGCGCAGGCGGCTCAACGCGCGATCGCACGCACAAAACAGTGGCGCGCATGGTCAGCGAGACGTCGCTCAAGCCCGCGGCGCATTTGACGACGGTGGCAGCGAGCCGCGCCGAAGTGGATGCGGTGCTGCGAGATTACTGGCGCGCCGGCGTGCGTCGCGTCGTGGCGCTGCGTGGCGATCCGCCGGGCGGCGTCGGCATGCCGTATTTGCAGCATCCGAATGGCTATGCGAGCGCGATTGAGCTGGTCGAAGCGGCCTCGCGCATCGGCGCGTTTGACATTTCGGTGGCGGTGCACCCGGAAAAGCATCCGTCGAGCCCGAACTTTGAGCACGACATCGACAATTTCAAACGCAAACTCGGCGCCGGCGCCTCACGCGGAATTTCGCAATTCTTCTTTGAGGCAGACATCTTCTTGCGCTTCCGCGATCGATTGGCGAAGGCAGGCGTCTATGCGCCGATCTTGCCGGGGATCATGCCGGTCACCAATGTGAAGAGCCTGCGCAAGATGGTCGAAGCCTGCGGCGCGACGCTGCCGCGCTGGATGGTGCGGCTGTTCGAGGGCTTGGACGACGATCCCGAAACGCGACGCTTGGTGACCGCGGTGACGACGGCGCAGCTCTGCGCGCGCTTGGCTGCGGAAGGGGTGGAGGATTTCCACTTCTACACCCTGAACAAGGCCGATCTGGCCTACTCGATCTGCCGCATCCTCGGTGTGCGGGCGAAGGAGCAAGCGGCATGAATCGCGATAAACGTTTGACCGCGCTCAACGCGGAATTGGCGAAACGCATCCTGATCCTGGACGGATCGATGGGCGCCTATTTGCAGGGCTTCGGGTTGAAGGCCGAGGATTTCCATGGCGACCGTTTCGCCGCGCACGCAAGCTCGCTGAAGGGCAACAATGACCTGCTGACACTGACGCGGCCGGACGTCATCACGCAAGTGCACGACGCCTATCTCGCGGCCGGCGCCGACATCATCGAGACGAATACGTTCAGCGCCACGCGCATCAGTCAGGCGGAGTATGCGCTAGAAGAGGTGGCGTACGAACTCAATCTCGAGGGTGCGCGGCTGGCGCGGGCGGCGTGCGATAAGTTTGAGAAGGCCGACGGCAAGCCGCGCGCGGTCGCCGGCGCGCTGGGGCCAACGACGAAGCTGCTCTCGATGTCGCCGGAAGTGAACGATCCGGGCCGCCGCGATTGTGACTTCGATACGATGGCCGCGAACTACGAGGAGCAGACGCTCGGTCTCATCGAAGGCGGCGCCGATTTGCTGCTGATCGAGACGATCACCGACACGTTGAATTGCAAGGCGGCGCTCTGGGGCGCGTGGGAAGCGTTTGATAAGACCGGCGTCGAACTGCCGCTATGGATCAGCGGCACGATCACGGATCGTTCGGGGCGGACGCTTTCGGGGCAGACCGTTGAAGCATTCTATAACTCGGTGCGCCACGCGAACCCGTGGGCGGTTGGCCTGAACTGCGCGCTCGGGCCGGCGGATATGCGCGCATTCTTAGCCGATCTCGCGCGCGTGGCGGAGTGCGCGGTGAGTTCGTATCCGAACGCTGGCTTGCCGAATGCGATGGGCGGATATGATGAGACGCCACATTCGATGGAGGCGCACTATGCGGAGTGGGCGAAGGCTGGCTTGCTGAACATCGCAGGCGGCTGTTGCGGCAC
>CAYUOC010000105.1:0-7973 GCA_964446305.1 uncultured Terricaulis sp.
CTGGCGCTCGCGGTGTTGGCCGGCAAAGGCGGGGCCGGTGCGGAACTCACGCGATTGCGGGACCCCGCTCACCATGCGCTCGGTATTGCCGGCGCGGATGCGATCCAACGCTTCGCCGGTGATGACGTAGAAATTCCACGGCTGCGTGTTCATCGATGAGGGCGCGCGCATGGCGAGCGCAAGAATTTCCTCGATCAGTTGCTTTGGCACCGGATCGGGCTTGTATCCACGGATGCTCCGGCGCCCGAGAACGACGTCGTCGAATTGCATGATTGTCCTTGGGTTGGGGCGTTAGGCGCGGAGGATTTTGTCCATTGCTTTGCCCTTGGCGAGTTCGTCGATCAGCTTATCGAGATAGCGGATGTCCTGCATCAAGGGCTCTTCAATCTCTTCAACGCGCACCCCGCAGATGACGCCGGTGATCAGCGTGCGCTTTGGATTAGGCTTGGGTGCTTGCTCGAAGAAATCTCTGAAACTGGTTTTCTTCTTGAGGTGCGCGTCCAGCGCCGCTTGCCGATATCCCGTCAGCCAGCGGATAACTTCATCGACTTCGGCTTTCGTGCGGCCTTTCTTCTCGGCTTTGGCGATGTATTGCGGATAAACCGCCGCAAAGCTCATCGCGTAGAGGCGCTGCCAGTTGGCGGCCGCTCGTGCGCTGTTCGAGGCGCCCATGGTTCAGGTCGCCGGCGATTGCATGTTTCGAACCATCTTAAGCAACGTCTTGCGTGGAATGTATTTCACCAATCCAGCCTGGAACGCGTTGCGGCCGCCGGTGACGATAACGGGCCGATTTTGCCGCCACGCGTTATAACCCGCGCGGGCGACCGGCATGGAAGGCATGGCGGCGCCGGCATTCTTGGCGAGCTTGGTTTTGCCCGTTCCCGCGCGCTCACGAAACTTCGAAACCGTCGGCCCAGGACAGAGGCAGCTCACATGAACGCCAGTGCCGCGCGCTTCTTCCCAGATGGCTTCGGAGAACGAGAGCACATAGGCCTTCGACGCGTAATAGTTCGCCATGAGCGGGCCGGGCTGGAACGCGGCTGTGGAGGCGACGTTGAGCACGCCACCGCGGCCGTTCGCGATCATACGATCCCAATAAAGATAGGTGAGCTCGACCAGCGCGCGCACGTTCAAGTCGATCATGCCGAGTTGCGTTTGCAGATCGGAGGAGGTGAGCGCGCCAGCATGGCCGTAGCCTGCGTTGTTGACGACGACATCGACGTTCAGGCCCTTCTCAGCGATCTTCGCGGCGACCGCAGAGCCGCCGCCGTGGGCGCCGAGATCCTGCGCGATCGTATGCGCCTTCACGCCGTGCGCCGCGGAGAGGCGGTTGGCGACTTCCTGCAGAGCGCCTTCGCTGCGGGCGGTGAGGATGAGATCGTAGCCGTCCTTGGCGAAGCATTCGGCGAGATCGACGCCGATCCCCGCGGAGGCGCCGGTGACCAGAGCGGTTTGGCCTTCGCCAGGTTTACGTCGCGCCATCTTGCCTCTCCCGTTTTTCGCGCGCGACGATAGGCGTGTGCGGTTCCCGTTCCAAGCGGTAGGGCGGGGCGTGCTAGGAGGGGCGCATGAGCGCCAACGAGTTCAAGCTCAACGAAGACGAAAAGCCGTTCGATCCGCCGGACGCTGAAAAGCCCAAGGCGGCGCGTCCGCGCGACGCGGCGACCCTGATCCTCGTGCGCGGCGGACGCGAGGTGATGATGGGCCAGCGCTCAAAGGGCCACGTCTTCATGCCGGACAAATGGGTGTTTCCGGGCGGACGGGTCGATCCGGGCGATGCTCGCGCCAAGGCCTCGACGGAGCTTACGGCGGAGACTGAGGCGCTTCTCAGGAAGGGTACGCTAAGCCGCCGGCCGCCCCGGGCCTTCGCCCTGGCGGCGACCCGCGAGACACTGGAAGAGGCTGGCCTCCGGGTCGGCAGCGAGGCCGGGCCGGAGCTGGACAAGCTCCGCTTCATCGCCAGGGCGATCACGCCCCCGTACCGCCCGCGCCGGTTCGACGCCCGGTTCTTTATGGCCGACGCGGACGCGGTCTTGGCCCACCATGACCCCATCGAGGGGGAAGAATTGCTGCATGTACGGTGGTTTAGCCTGGAGGAGGCGAAGGCCCTGGACCTGCCCTCGATCACCCGGTTCGTGCTTAAGGAGGTCGAAGCGCGCCTGGCCGGAGAGGTGGTTCAGCCGCCTTTTCTGCGCTGGAGCCGCGGCGCCCACTCTTTAGAGCGGCTTACGAGTTGACTTTAGGGCGCGCGCCCCTATTTTCCGCCGCTTCCTTGAACCCAGAGAATTCCGAGCCCGACCATGGCTAAGCCGACTGTCATCAAGATCCGCCTGAACTCGTCGGCGGACACGGGCTATTTCTACGTCACGAAGAAGAACCCGCGGACGAAGACCGAGAAGCTCAAGTTCAAGAAGTACGACCCGATTGCGAAGAAGCACGTCGAGTTCGTCGAAGGCAAAATTAAGTAAGCACGCGCCGAAGCGCTGCTTGAAGTGATGGGGCGTGGGCAGGGGGCCGCGCCCTTTTTGCTGCGCTCACTTCGGATAGAGCAGCATCTGCGTGCAGCGGAAAAGGGCGATGGTCTTGGCCGTTGCCTCCGCGGTGACGACAGCGTCCCACACCTGTGTTGTGCGCCCGCCGTGGACGAGGCTGGCTTCAACGCCGACACCACCTTCCCGCGTGGTGCCGAGGAAGTTCGACTTAAGCTCAATGGTCGTGAAGTTCAGCGCGCCTTCCGGGCGCGAGATGATGCAGCCGTAACCGCAGGCGCTATCCGCCAACGCAATGACGCTGGCGGCGTGCAGGAAGGTGTTGGGCGCGAGGTGGTGCGGCTTCACCTCGAAGCGGCCTTTGATGAAACCTGGCCGCGCTTCGAGCCATTCGAGGCCGAGATGATCGGGCAGGAAGCCCTTTTGCCGCTCGGTCAGCTGTTCGACGTAATTCGGTTCGCTCATCGGAGTCTCGGCGGCTTTGTGCTAATATGCTCTCATGACGCAACGCCAAGTCAAAGCCGCCGTTCTGCTGATCGGGGATGAGCTGCTGTCCGGCCGGACGCAGGACATAAACCTGCAAGCGATCGCGAAGTTTCTGGCGCCGCTCGGAGTGCAGCTGGCGGAAGCGCGTGTCGTTGCTGATGTGCCTGATCAGATATCGGAAGCGGTGAACGCACTGCGCGCCAAGTACGATTATGTGTTCACAACCGGCGGCATCGGACCAACGCACGATGACAAGACAGCTGACGCGGTGGCGGCTGCGTTCGGCGTCGGCATCGATGTGCGCGAGGACGCGCGTGCGATCTTGGAAGCGCACTACAAAGGGCGCACCACGCTCAATGAATCGCGGCTGCGCATGGCGCGCATTCCCGATGGCGCGTCGCTGATTGCAAATCCCGTCTCCAAGGCGCCGGGGTTTCAGCTCGGGAACGTCTTCGTGATGGCGGGGGTGCCGTCGATCGTGCGGGGCATGCTGGACGATATCAGCCATCGTATCGAAGGTGGCGCGATTGTCCGCTCGCGCACGATCCGCGCCAAGGGCGTGCCGGAAGGCGATATCGCCGACGGGCTTGGCGCGCTTGAGGCGGCCACTGATGGGGTCGTCGGCTTTGGGTCTTATCCCTGGTTCACGCCGGAGGGCTTTGGCGTGCATCTGGTCGCGCGCTCCGCCGATCCGGCGGCGCTGGAAAAGGCGGCGAACGATTTGATGGACATGATCCGCGCGCGCGGCGTGGAGCCGGAAGAGGTCACCGAGCCTAGCTGAAGAGTCCGGCAGCGAGGTTGATCGTCAACGCCAGGATCACCGTGTTGAACACGAAGGCGAGCACGCCGTGCAGCGTCACGATGCGCCGGATCGGCTTGGCTGAAATCTGAATATCGGCGGTCTGCGCCGCGACTCCAATGACGAGCGAAAAGTGGAAGAAGTCTCCGAAGTCGGGCTCTTCGCCGCCCGGAAAGATCAGGCCCTGGCGGACGCCGCCGCCTTCGGCCGGGCCGTAATAGTCATGCGCATAGTGTTTGGCGAAGCTCGTGTGGACGAAGAGCCATGACAGCGCGACGGTGACGACCACGAACCCAAGGTGCGCGCTTTTGCTCATGCCTGGCTCAAGATCGGCCTGCAGTTCGAGGACAATGGCCGTCAGCGAGGCGACTACGGCAGCGATCGAAACGAAGAGGACGAAATAGCGGCCCTCATCGGCCTCCGCCGCGTGCTCGATCATATGCTGAGAGGTAACGCCGCGTGTCTGCAGCCAAACCGCGATGAGATAAACGGCCACCGCGGCATCCCAGGCGATGAGCACGCGGGTGAGGGCCGCGAAGTCGTTTTGACTGACGGCAAGGGCGATGCCAAAGCCAAGCCCAGCCAGCAACGCCAACATGAGCGGTGTATGGCGCGAAATTGCGCGCAATAGAGCCATCAGCTGCGCGCCCACACGGCGTGAATGACTTCGCAGCGCGGTTCGAAACCCAGGCTCTTGTAAAGCGCGATCGCGCCGGTGTTGTCAGCGTAGGTGTGCAGGAACGGCGTAGCGCCGTCGGCGATGATGCGCGCGCCGACCGTGCGCATGAGCGCTGCGCCGAAACCGCGGCCGCGATAATCCGGATGCGTGCAGACTGCGCTGATCTCGATGAACTCTTCTGTCTGTAACCGCTCGCCCGCCATAGCGACGAGCGCGCCGTTGTCGCGGATGCCGACGAAGCGGCCGAGCGCGTGCGTGCGCGTGCGGAAGGGGCCAGGGCGCGTGAGCGTCGCGAGCGCCAGCATTTCGGCGGCGTCAGCGTCACCGAGCGGCTCGATGACAAAACTCTTGTCGTTCTTTGTCATGCCCCGCGCGATCATCTGCAGGCCCAGCGCGCTCATCGTGACGGTGACGCCGGAAGGCGGTGGAGGTGGTCCCACTTGCAGCAGAGAAATGTCGCCCTCTTCGGGGACCAATGCGCCGAGCGCGGCGATCGCCTGTGGCGTCGCTGCGGCGGCCGCGGCGAATGGGCTGACGTCGGATACGAAACGCTTGGCCTCAGCGCCGCCTTCGCCAAAACGCGCCAGTCTTGAACCGAGGGCGCTCCAGATAGGGTTGTCGAGGGGGTGGGCGGTCACGGACGCGGTTTTACTGCCGGGAGACAAGCGCCGCTAGTTGTTACATTGGTGCGAGCGGCGGGAGTTGAACCCGCACCGCCTTGCGGCGAACGGATTTTAAGTCCGCTGCGTCTACCAGTTTCGCCACGCTCGCGTTGGCCGCGACATAAGGGGCTTTGCCGCCGGCGCGCAAGGCTCAGGGCTTCAACAGCACACGCCCCAGCACCTTGCCCGCGCGCAGGTCGTCGATGGCGCTATTGGCTTCGGTGAGGGGGCGTTCGTGCATGGGCGGGGCGGGAATGGCGCCGGCGCGCATCAGCGTGATGAGCTCGCGCGCTTCGTCGAGCCGGCCGACATAGGAGCCAACGATCGAGAATGGCTTCAGCGGCAGCGAGGCAAGCGGTAGCGTCGCCTTGCCGCCGAAGAGGCCGACGATGATGTATTTGCCACCGCGCCTGAGCGCTGCCGTGCCGAAGCCAAACGTCGCTGGCGCCCCGACGAAATCAATCGCCGCCACAGCCGGGCCGTGCCGCGCGACAACGGCTTGCCACGCCTCCGCTGTGGGTTCGATGGCTTCAACGGCGCCGTACTTTAATGCCGCTTCGCGTTTGGTTGCGTCGATGTCGGCGGAGATGATGGGGTTTGGCAGAACGCTTTTTGCGAGCGCCATCGCCATCAAGCCAACGCCGCCCATGCCGAGCAGCAGCACCGGCTGTCCGGGTGGCGGCGCGCCGATCTTCTTGAGCGCGGAATAGGCGGTCAGTCCCGAGCACATGGCGAGCGCTCCTAATCCCGGCGTCAGATCGCCGATCGGAATGAGCGCATCCGCAAAGGGTACATGGACATATTCGGCCATGCCGCCCCATTGCGCGACGCCAAGCGCGCGGCGCGGCAGCGCGATGCAGAGTTGCTGGTCACCGGCGCGACACGTCTCGCACGCATTGCAGCCGAGCCAGGGATAGACCGCGACGCGCGTGCCGACAGGCGGCGCGTCGGCGCCTTCGCCGAGTTCTGCGATCTCGCCCTCGATTTCGTGGCCAAGCACGGCCGGCATGTTGATCGCGACCGGCTGGCGCATGTCGCCGAAATCGAAATAGCCGTCGTGAATGTGAAGATCGGAGTGGCAAAGGCCCGCGCGCGAGACGCGCACCAAAGCTTCGCCTGGACCTGGCTTCTGCGGCGCCAATTCCATCGGTTCGAGCGGCGCGCCAAACGCCGTCATGGCTTGTGCTTTCATCGCGCCACTATCGACCGGCGGCGCGCCTTGGCAAGGCTTAAGCGGCTAGGCGGTAGGTAGCCCCATCTTGCCGTGACAGACGTCCGTTGATCGCCAGATATTGGATCGCGGCGTCCGGCTTCAGCATCAAGTGCTGAGCGCGGATGAATTCCGTGACGATGTCGCGCAACTCGTCGTCTGAGGCTGAGGTACGGCCGGCGAGCTTATGCTGGACGTGCTCGAACAAGGCGGCGCCGATGCGGCGCGTGATGGCGGGGCCCAGGGTCTCGGCGAAGAACATGGCAGCTGCTCCATCTGCAATCGGCGCCAGGGTGGACTGATTCAGCGTAAACGCGGCAGTGTGCGGCTCGTGTTTGGCTCTGAGTCGCTTCCCGTGCTGCCGCCTGCGCTCGATTATGCGGGGGTGACGATCTTTGCGCTCACTGGCGCCCTCGCAGCGGCGCGCGATCGGCAAGACATCGTCACGTTCTGGTTCTTTGCCGTCGTCACCGGGATCGGCGGCGGAACGTTGCGTGATTTGCTGATCGATGCGCCGGTGTTTTGGATCGGCGATGCAACGTATCTCGGTATCGGTCTGCTGGCGGCGATCGCGGTGTGGTTTGCAGCGCCGCGGCTTCAGCGAGCGAAAACCCTGATCTGGCTCGATGCACTCGGGCTCGCTGTCTATGCGGTGATCGGGGCTGCGAAGGCGATTGCGTTCGGCGTCGGGCCGTTCGTGGCGGTGGCCATGGGTGTGCTGACGGCATGCTTCGGAGGCGTTATTCGCGACGTGCTGGCCGAGCAACCTTCGGCGCTATTGAAGCGCGAGATCACTATATCGGCGGCGCTTCTGGCAGCTTCTGGGTTTGTCGCACTGCATATTGCCGGCCTCCCGCCGCTTTGGGCGGGCGTCTCTGGCGCGATCGCGGGTTTCGGTTTGCGCGCGGGAGCCATACATTATGGCTGGGCGCTGCCCGCGTTCGGAGACAAACGTGACGAAGGAAAAACTTGAGCTTGTTGAAGTCAGCCCGCGCGATGGGTTGCAGAACGAGCCGGACCTGGTCTCAACCGAAAACAAGCTCGCTTTGATCGATCATATCCTGGCGGCGGGTTTTCGGCGCCTGGAAGCGGGGAGTTTCGTCAACCCGAAGAAGGTGCCTCAGATGGCGGATGGCGATGCTGTGTTCGCCGGTTTGCCGAAGCGCGCGGATGCAACGTTCATTGCGCTCGCGCTCAACCTGCGGGGCGTGGAGCGCGCGATTGCGGCCGGCGCCAAAGAGATCAACTATGTCTTCTGCGCGTCGGATGGCTTCTCGATCCGCAACAATGGCGGGCCTGTAGAAGAGACGTTCAAGGTGTGGCCAGAGGTGGCGGCCACGGCAAAGGCGGCGGGCGTGCGCTTGTCGGCTTCGGTCTCGACGGCGTTTGGTTGCCCGTTCGACGGCGAAGTGCCGGTGAAACGCGTCGTTGAGGTGGCCGAGCGTTGTCTTCAGGAGAGTATTTTCGAACTGGCGCTCGCCGACACGATCGGCGTTGCTTCGCCGGCGGATGTCCATGAGCGCTTTCGGGCGGTGAAGGCGTCCGTGCCGGCGCATGTCCAGTTGCGCGCGCATTTTCACAACACGCGCAACACGGCGCTCGCCAACGCGGTAGCGGCAGTCGAAGAGGGCGTGCGCGTGCTCGATGG
>CAYUOC010000105.1:8073-12945 GCA_964446305.1 uncultured Terricaulis sp.
TGGTGATCGGCGGGGCGACATTCCCTGGCTACGATCACATGAGCCAATTCATCTCTGAAATGGGCGCAACGGGCGCGCCTTATAGCTTCGAAGTGAGCTGGTACGGCTTTGCCCCGATCGGTATTTTGATTGCGGCGTTCGCGATCTTCGCCTGGCGCGCGGCGCCACGTTCGACGCTGTTCACCTTGGGTTTGATCGGCATTTTTGTGTACGCGGTTGGCTACGTCGGGACTGCTGTCTATCCGTGCGACTATGGCTGCCGCCCCGAGAATCCGACCGCGACGCATCAGATGCATTTGCTGTTCGGGTTGGTGAGCTATTTGTTTGCGCCGGTCATGTTGCTGCTGCTCGGGCTCGCGGTGCGGAAATGGCCGAAGGCTGGCTGGCTCTCGGTGGTTGGGATCATTGGTGCGATTGGTGCGTTTGGCGGCCTGATGACGTTCGATCCGGCGTCGCCATTTATCGGGCTGTCGCAGCGTGTGATCGAGGCGAGTGTTATCGGCTGGATCGTCGCGTGTGGGCTCTATCTCGGCCTCCAAAAGCGAACGGCCGCTCCGTAGAGCGGCCGTTGCCTCACAGCGTGATGATGTAAATTAGAGTTCGCGGCCGATCGTGATCACGAACGCGCTGTCGTAGCTCGACTCGCCGTAAGTGTAGTTCTCGATGTCCGAGCCCGCGTCGATATCGGTGTCGTGATAGCGCAGATCGATTTCAAAACCGTGGAACGCGTGCGTCGCGCCGATGTTCCAGGTGTTGTAATCGTCTTCAGAACCAGGGCCGTTTGGTTCTTCAATGGTTTGGTTGCCATAGGCGCCGTTGATCGCGAACGCATCGGTGATCTGGTAGGCGGCGTTCACTTCCCAATAGGTCGCGTCGCCGGTGTCACCGAAGTTTTCCGGCGAATAATAGACAGCCGCGCCGGCGTTGAACTGCTCGGTGAAGTCGTGGCTGGCCGCGATCTTACCTTCGAAGTAGTCGAACTCGGCGCCGTCGTCGTCGGCGCCCGGATAGAAGTAGCCGATGACGCCGAAATCCCAATCGATCGGGCCGGTCGACGGCGTGAAGCCAGCGTACACGTCGAGCTCAAGGCCTTCGGAAACGTTTGAGCCCCAAGCGCCGACGTACCAAGCGTCAGAGGCCCAATCGATGCCGCCTTGCAGCGCTGGGCCGTTGTCCGAAAGCGAGATGCCGCGGAAAACGTAGTCGCTGGTGATGCCGACGTTCGCGGTCACCGTGCCCTCTGCGCTAGCGACGCCAGCCGTGGCGGCGGTCGCCAGAACGGCGAGGCCAATGATCTTCTTCATAATGCGCATCCTTATTTCCCCGCGGTTCTCGCCGCGCAACGGCGAGGCTCACGCGTTAACGTGAACGATTGGTTAAGCCCTATGACAGTCCGTGGAATCGCTGTTGCGAAAAAGCACTATCGTTGCAGCGAGGCCACGCGATTGCAGTGCGCTCGTTTATTGGGCGTACGGACCCGGGAGCCGCCGCAAGTTTGCGCAGGTTACGCTGGCGCCTGTGATAGCGCGGGCCGATTAACGCCTTGCAAGGTACGCCGCGCGTCTTCAAGTGTGCGGCCATGACCAGCGAGACAAAAGGCCTGACGCAACTCGGCGGACAAACGCCAATCCCAGCGAGTCCCGAACAAGCCAAGCTTGAGCGCGCGCCAAACCCGCATTCGGGCACGCTTTATTTGGCGCGCTTTACCGCGCCGGAGTTCACCTCCATTTGTCCGGTGACTGGCCAGCCGGATTTTGGCGTCCTCGTGCTGGACTACGCCCCAAAGGATTGGATCGTTGAATCAAAGAGCCTGAAGCTCTTCCTGCAGAGCTTCCGCAATCATGGCGCTTTCCACGAGGACTGCACCGTGGGTGTCGCCAAGCGGGTGGCCGAGGCGATCGATCCGATTTGGTTGCGTATTGGCGGTTACTGGAATCCGCGCGGCGGCATGCCCATCGACGTTTTCTGGCAAACTGGGGCGCCGCCGGAAGGTTTGTGGCTGCCCGATCAGGGGGTCGCGACTTATCGCTCGCGCGGCTAAGCAGCTGCGCCCGGCGAGAGCAGCGCACGCACGCTGCGCAACTGCCCCATGATCTCGCGGCGCTGGAAGAGCAGCAGCGCTCCGTAAACGATCGCGGTCTCCAGCATAATGATGCCCATCTCCGCCCACAGGCTCACATCGATCACGCGCATCAGCAGGCGGTGACCGATGAACAGCCCAAGCGACGCCAGGGTGGGCGCCGCCAACACGCGAAGGAAGTCAGCGATCGAACACTCGATGGGGCCGAGATAGAGCTGCAGCAAGCGTGGCAGGTAGAGGAAGCTCACGACCGTGCAGCCGATCGCGACGGCATGAATGCCGAACGAAGCGGTCGCCAGCGCCGAGATGGTCAGCAGAATGGCGTACTCAAGCGTGAGCCGCAGTCGTGCGCCTGTGCGCCCGACCGCCTGCAGCAGCGAGCCGTTGATCGCGACAATAGTTTGAATGGCGGCCGCGCCTGCGAGGAGCGTGAAGATCTCGCCCGATTGCTGCCAGCGCTCAGAGAGCAGCAGCGTAAAGAACGCGTGACTTGCGGCGGCGACGGCGGCGATAGCTGGGAATGCCAACACGGCTTGCGCCATGGTCGTGAACAGTACCAGCTCACGCAAAGCCTTGTTGTCGTCGCGCAATTTGACGAAGCGCGGATAGACGGCGCTGTGCAGTGAGCCGCCTAGGATGCTCACCGGCAACTGCATGATGCGCACGGCGATGTTGTAGAGACCCAGTGTCGCCGCCCCAAGGACCTTGCCCACAATGAGCGTATCGGCCTGGCGGCTGACGAACATCGTCATCGACCACGCGGCGGTATCGAGCATGAAGCGGATGTGCTGCTTAAGCTTATCGAAGTTGAGCACCAGGCGCGGGTAGAGCTGACTTGCGAACTGGACCACAACGCCTTTGACGATGCGCTGGGTCAGGTGCTGCCAGACCAGCGCCCAGGCGCCGCCGCCGTGAAAGGCAACCACCAGCGCCACGACGATGCCGGCAAGGGCTGCGGCGAACTCAGCGCCCGCGAGCCACTGGAATTTCTCCTTCTGCAGCAGCGAGGCTGCGGGGATTTCCGCGATGCCCAACAAGAATGGCGCAAGCGACAGCACCATCATGATTGGGACCAGGCGCGGTTCGTTGAAGAAGGCGGCGGCCGGCCACGACAGCAGAAAGAAGATGCCCGAGAGCCCGAGCATCAACAACACGCTGCCCCAAAAAGCGCTCGACCAGGCTTCAGTGTCGCTGGCGTCAACCCGAACGAGCGAGCGGCCGAGGCCCGCATCGCCGATCATGGTGAAGAACATCACCATCGACAGCGCGAGCGCCGCCAGGCCAAAATCGGCGGGCGTCAGCATGCGCGCCAAGAACGGAATGGCGACGAAGCTCGAAGCGAGCTGGAAAATGCGCGCGGCGGAGAGAGTCGCTACGCCGAATGCTATTCGTCTTAGCGCCACTTAGCACAACTCCCGCCTGACGCGCCGCGCGCCCTGGCACCCCTAGCACATGCAAGGGGTTTGCCGAGCGGGGATTGGGCGTCTGTTTGCCATTGTGAAGCTGATGGCGCGATTTTTGCTGATGGATGGCGAGATCACAGAAGGCAGCGCGTCAGATGCTGAAGGCGTATCGCCAGGAGCCAGGGCGGGGACAAGCTGGCCCGGAAAAATTCGCCGCCTTGCTCCAACGCCTGCCGAGGCGCCTGCCGGCGCATGTGAGCGATCTTCTCCGTGTCGAGGCGCTGATGGCGCTTGGTTTGGCAGCCTATCTGCCTCGCCGGTGGGCCTTCGGCGCGGCCGACGCCATCGGCGCCCTTTATCTTCTCTCGCCGGTGGGCGCCCGCACGCGCGCGGCCATGGCCGCGGCGTTTCCTGAACTCGACGCCAAGCGTGCAGCTCATGAATGGATCACCCGTACCGGGCGCGACTATGTCGCTATGCGGCGGTTGATCATGGGCCGAGACGACGCAGCGAAGATGCCGGTGCGGTCGCACAACGAACCGGCCCTGCTGCGTGAGCCAGGGCAATCGCTGATCATCGCTTTGGGACACTTTTCGCGTGAGGCGAATATCGGGATCTACAAACCAGGTGTCGTTCCCAAGCACATCGCCGCGACGATTGCGCCCATTGAGCCCCATAGGTGGAGGCCCCGCGGGCTGCGCATACAATTGCAGGTCACCTCCATCATGAAGGGCATCAACGTAGTTCGCAACGGCGATGTCGAGATCATTCCATTCGACGGACCGGGCGCGCTCATGCGCCTGGTGAAGCATTTGCGGCGACCTGACACTGCGGTCACGATCTCCACCGATGCGGTCGTTGATGGCGGCCGCGAGCGAGGGCATGATCGTGCGTTTGCGGGCCATCGGCAACTGAGCTTCGCCGTTGGCACTGCGCGCCTGGCGCGGCTCAGTCAGCGGCCAATTCTTGCATGCGTGCCGTACCTAGATGAACACGGTGGTCTAGCCATCGACTGGGCTGATCCGATCGCGCCGCCGGCCCGCGGCGACGAGCCTGCGGACGCGAGAGTTACAGACGAAATTCTTAATTTCTTCGAGCGTGCGATCGGCAAGCGGCCGGGTCAATATGTGCTCTCGATTGGTCATGCCCGGCACTGGGACCAAAGCAGCCAGACCTGGGTCGGTTGATCAGAACCGTGAAATCCGGAAGCTGACGTCGGCGCGCACGCGCTCGGCGGCGCCGATCGACGGCGTGCCCAGATACACGAAGCCCGCGATACGTTCCTCTGTAGTGAGCCCGAGCGCGGCGCGTGCGCGCTCATCGAATGTCGGCCACTCGGTGAGCCAGCTGCCGGCGTAGCCCAGCGCATGTGCGGCGAGGAGTAAATTG
>CAYUOC010000106.1:0-12900 GCA_964446305.1 uncultured Terricaulis sp.
ATGGGCAGCGCCCGCATGGAATCGCGCCGGGGCAAACTGAAGCTCACGGACGGCCCGTTCACCGAAACCAAAGAGGTGCTCGGCGGCTTCGCTATCTTCGAGTTCGCAACCCGCGAAGAAGCACTCGCCTCGCTCGAAAGCTTCATGGAGCTGCACCGCACACACTGGCCCGAATGGGACGGCGTCTGCGAGATGCGGCCGATGTTCGGCTTTCAGGCAGGCTAACCCGCCTCGTATTGCGCAATGAGCGCATCGAGGTGACGGCGCTCGGGCGCGAGCTGGGTGATGTATTTCACGATCATCCAGCCCGCGCTCAGCGCCAACGCACCGCCCAGCACGATCGCTGCGCTCTGCATCTCGTGCGGCGCCATCTTGCCGGTCGCGACGATCTGATTGAGCAGCACGAACAGCAGCGGTGCGAACACGATCATGCTGCCGGCGATGATGAAGATGCGCAGCCGCGCCGCCGCATTGTCGGCCTTAAGCGCTCTGAAGGTCTGCAGCAACGTCCCACTCGGCGGCGCTTTCGGCGCAGCGCGCCGCGCGATCACAAACAGCGCCACGAACGGGATCAACGCGAACGGAATAAGCCCCCACTCGCGGCGGAGATCGATCGCATCGACCTGCCCCGTCAGCATATCGACGAGCATCAGCCCCAACGGAATCGTCAGCATCACGCCAGCGAACACCAGCATCCGCCGCAAGTGCGAGGCGCGCTGCGTAAGCGTCGCCTGCGCTTCGGCCATCACATAAGCGCTCGCCGCCGCGCTCGGGTTGTTGCCGCTCGACGCCCAAGCCGCTTGCAATGCTTCATAGTTCATGGCGCTTGCTCCGTAAGTTGCGTGAGTTTCTGGCGCGCCCGCGAGAGCCGCGCGCCGATATTTGTTTCCGAAAGCCCATGCAGCGCCGCGATCTCCGCGTAGCTCTGGCCTTCAAGCGAGAGGAGCACGAGCGAACGATCCAGCGGCTCGAGCTGCCGGATCGCTTCGTAAAGCCGCTCCAGCAGCGGATCTTCGCCACTCACATCTTCGACATGCAGCCGCTGATAAGTCTCATCGCGCCGCCGCCGGCGTACTTCGCCGCGCCGCCAGGTCAGCGCGCGATTGTGTGCGACGCGGAAGATGAACGTGCTCGGCGCACTATCGCCGCGAAACGCCGGCGCCGCGCGCCACACCGCGATCAGCATTTCCTGCAACAGATCGTGCTGGTCAGCGCCCGTCGCAAAGCCACGCGCGACGCGATGGAGCACACCGATATGCTCCCCCACCCAAGCCTGAAACCGCTCCTCGCCCACGCACGCGCCCTTTCGCAGCCTTAGACGGCGGCCGGAGCGCGTTCCTTACACTAGCGGCTGACTTCTTTGAGCGCGGCGCGAATGAGTTCCGGGGCCGGCGCGTCGGCTTCGAATTGCTTTGCCGCCGAAGCCACGGCGCGCGCCGCGCTCGATTGATCAATGCCGAGATTAACCAGCGCCGAAACCGCTTCGGCACGAGCGCCGCTGGCGGAAGCCGCAGCCGGGCCGTTCGCGGCGCGCGGCGCTGGCGCGCCCAAACCGATAAAGCCCTTCGGCCCGCCCTTGCCGGTCAGCTCGGTCGCCAGACGCGCGGCGAGCTTTGGGCCTACGCCATTCGCGCGTGCGAACGCGGCTTTGTCCTGAATCGCGATCGCGTCAGCCAGCGTTTCCGGCGGCATCGCGTCGAGAATGCCCAGCGCCACCTTCGCGCCGACGCCCGGAATGGTTTGCAAATGCGCGAACCACGCCCGCTCTTCTTCCGACGCAAATCCAAACAGCTTGATCGCGTCTTCGCGCACATGCGTCTCGATGAAGAGCCGCGCCGGACCGCCAACCTGCAGCCGCGCCAAAGTGCGTCCGCCCGACTGCACGACGTAACCAACGCCGCCAACCTCAATCAGCGCGGTGTCTTCCCCTACCGCCGCGACCACACCGCTCAACGACCCGATCATTCTGACCTCTTCCGCCACCCTCGTGCGCGGATTCGCGGGTTCGCGGAAACGATCCTCTTGCGAATTACTCTCACGCTGACGAGGCGCCGCGACCCGTGTTAGTGATTCCCTGCGAGGACAATGGTTTTTGCGAGTAATTCGCAGCAAATCGCGCCGGGGGGTTCATGTCCGAAAAGAAAAAACTCAATCGCCGCTCGTTCATGTCGCGCATCGCTGGCGGTGCGCTGATCGCGGGCGGCGCGACGGTGATGATCACCGGCAAAGCCGAAGCGCAGAATTACACTGGCCGCACCGACAACGACAGTGGCGGCAACGCTGACCGCGCAGGCTACGGACGCACTGGCCTCACTGATAGCGACACTGGCGGCGGTTCGGATCGCGCCGGTTACGGTCGCGGCGGTGGTGGCGGTGGCGGCGGCAACAACCGCAGCGGCTGGACCGATAGCGATTCCGGCGGCAACGCCGACAATGCCGGCAACGGCCGTGGCGCGACCCGCAACAGCCCGACCGGCCTGACCGACGGCGACGGCGGCAGCGCCGCCGACCGCGCGAGCTACGGACGCGGCCCGCGTCGCAACTGGTAAGCTAGTTCAATGTCGCACGAGCCATGGCTCGTAGATCCGCTCGGCTATCTCATTGGCGCCGGGCGCGAGAACGATTTCTTTGCGCGCATCTACGAGCGGGAAGCGCTCATCGTGCATCACAACGCGCCCGAGCGCTTCGCTGGGCTGATCTCGCTCGACGACATCGATCGGATCGTCACGACACTTGACCTGCGTGAAGGTCAGCTGGCGCTCGCGAACGCTTCGGCTCACGTCGACTCAGACGCGTATGTCGACGGCGCGAGCTTCATCGATCGCGGCGCCGTCGCCGATCACTACCGGCGCGGCTCGACGATTATTCTAAACCAGGCGCACCAATTCGATCCGGCGCTTTCCCGGCTCTGCCGCGGCCTGGAATATGTGTTCTCGTCGCATGTGCAGACGAACATCTACGTCACGCCACCGAATGCGCAGGGTTTTCGCACCCATTACGACAATCACGACGTTCTGGTGATCCAAGTCGAGGGCGAGAAGGCATGGCGGCTCTACGACATGCCGATCACGGCGCCGTTCCGCGGCGAAGGCTTTGAGGCCGGCAAGTACGAACCGGGTGAGCTGCGTCAGGAATTCGTGCTGAAGCCAGGTGATTGCGCCTATGTGCCGCGCGGACTGATGCATGACGCCCAAACCTCTGGCGACGCGCCTTCGCTGCACATCACCGTCGGACTCATTACCCGCACTTGGGCGGACGTGATGCTTGAAGCCGTGTCGGAGGCCGCGCTGCGCTCGCCGGAACTGCGCCGCAGTCTGCCGCCCGGCTTCGCGCGCGCTGACTTCGATCGCGCCAAGGCGCGTGAACACTTCGCAACGCTGGCCAAGGCGCTCGCGGAGGAGGTGAAGCTCGATCCAGCGCTTGACCTCATGGTCGATACCTTCATCCGCTCACGTCCCGCGCACAATCGCTTCGCCGTAAGTGATATCGGCGCGATAAACGCTGGCGATCGCTTCCAGGCACAACCGCGCACGCCGTCGCGCCTCGCTGAGGACGGCGACGACATCGTCCTCATCTGCGCCGGTGGTGAGCTTAAGTTCGCGCCCGAACAGCGTCCGGCGCTTGAACTGGCGCTAGGTGGCTCGCCATTCGGCGCGGCCGATTTGAAGGCCGAAAAGCCCGAGGGCATCATTTCGACGCTACTGGCTTACGGCCTGATCTCCCGCGTCTGAGGCGCTCCGCCGTGCGTGTGCGGCGGCTCGTCTCAAAGCGGTTGAGCTCTTGGCGCACCCCATCGGACTACGGCACAAAGGGCCGAATTGTCTGGGGATCACATGACCATGTTCACTCGCCGCGCTGTCACCGCTTCTTCGCTCGCCCTCCTCGCCGGCTGCGCTACCGGCAACGGCGGCGGCACAATGGCGCCGCGCGGCCGCCCCGCCATCGGCGCGTTCGGCATCGACATGACCTCGGTCAATCCGAACGTGAAACCGGGCGACGACTTCTTCCAATACGTCAACGGCGCCTGGCTCGATTCCAACACCATCCCCGACGATCGCGTCTCGTGGGGCACCAACGACATGCTCATCGTCAAAGCCGAGCATGACGTGCGCGCGATCATCGAAGAAGCAGCCGCGAGCGGCGGCGCCCCCGGCTCAAACCGGCAGAAGATCGCCGACTATTACAACGCCTACCTCGATCACGATGCGATCGATGCGCGCGGGCTCGAACCTATTCAGCCGGCGCTCGCGCAAATCGCGGCGCTGCGCACGCACGAAGATGTCGTGCGTTTCGTCGGCACGCCGGGCAACGGCGTCTCGTTCCCGATCGCCATATACATCGGCCTCGATGAGCGCGATCCGAACCGCTACCTGCCGCAGATGACGCACGGCGGCCTGGGCCTGCCCGAGCGCGAATACTATCGCAGCGACGGCCGCCAATTCCCGGAACTGCGCGCGGGCTACGAAGCCGCCTGCGCCAACATGCTTGGCCTCGTCGGCCAAAGCGATGGCGCGGCGAAGGCCGCCGGCATCATCGCGCTCGAACGCCGCATCGCCGAGCTGCACTGGCCTGTCGCCGATCGCCGCGAACGCGAGCGCACCTACAATCTCTTGACCCGCGCGCAGGTTCGCGCACTGGCGCCCAACTTTCCGTGGGATGCGTACTTCGAAGCACGCGGCCTCGCGAACCAGAACGAAATCGTCGTCGGTGAACTCAGCGCCATGGGCCCGCTTGCGAACCTCGTGGTCGCGACGCCAGTGGCGACGTGGCGGGATTATCTCTCCTGGCATTTCGTCCGCGCGCGTTCACCCGTATTGCCGCGCGCCATCGACGATGCGAACTTCGATTTCTACGGCAAGCAGCTCAGCGGCCAGCAACGCCAACGCGAGCGCTGGCAACGCGCGATCCAGGCCGTCAACGGCTCGCTGGGCGAAGCCGTCGGCGAGATCTACGTCCAACGCTACTTCCCGCCGGAAACCAAGGCGCAAGCACTGGAGCTGGTGGAGAACATGCGCCGCGCCTATGGCGAACGCATCGATCAATCACCGTGGATGAGCGCCGAAACCAAGGTGCGGGCGCGCGAAAAGCTCGCGACCTTCCGTCCGAAGATCGGTTACCCGGATCGCTGGAAAGATTATTCAGGCTTCGAGGTTCGCGCCGGTGATGCCTACGGCAACCAGCAGCGCCTCGCGATCTGGGATTGGCAGAACGATCTGAACCGCCTCGGCCGCCCCAGCGACCGCGAAGAATGGTTCATGAACCCACACTCGGTGAACGCGTATTACAATCCACCCTTCAACGAGATCGTCTTCCCAGCCGGCTATCTGCAACCGCCGCTGTTCGATCCCAACGCCGATCCGGCCGTGAATTACGGCGCCATCGGCGGCGTCATCGGTCACGAAATGGGTCACGGCTTCGACGACCAGGGCGCGAAGTCGGATGCGCACGGCGTGCTGCGCGATTGGTGGAACGAAGACGACGTGCGCCGCTTCCGCGAAGTCACTGATCGTCTGGCCGATCAGTACTCGCAGTTCGAGCCGCTGCCGGGCTTGCACCTCAATGGCCGTCTCTCGCTTGGCGAAAACATCGGCGATTGCGGCGGCTTGCAAGTGGCGTTGCACGCCTACCGCATTTCGCTTAACGGCGAAGAGCCGCCCGTGCTCGAAGGAACGACAGGCCTGCAGCGCTTCTTCATGGGCCGCGCTCAACATCGCAAGCAGCTGCAACGCGAACAGGCGCTCCGCAACCAAGTGATGACCGGCCCGCACTCACCCGCGCGCTATCGCATCAACGGGCCGGCCCGCAACATGGATGCCTGGTACGAAGCGTTCAACGTCCAGCCGGGCGATGCGCTTTATCTACCGCCGGAAGAACGCGTCACAATCTGGTAACGGCTAACGCTGGCGCGCGGTCTCGATGGCTGCCGCCAGCGTCTCCATGTCGAATGGCTTGGAGAGCAACAGCAATCCCGCTTGTTCGGCGTCACGCTGCACGGCTTCGGTGTAGCCGCTCGCCAGCACGATCGGCACGTCGAGGCGGCGCCCGCGCAACTCGTGCGCCAGTTCGATGCCATTCTTGCCGCCTGGCATCATCACATCCGAGAACACCAAGCCGACATGGAGTCCATTCGTGATCGCGCCGAGCGCCGCTTCGGCGCTAGCGACGCGCGTCACGCGCCAACCCAAGTGCCCCAACATCTCGCTCGTCAACGCCGCGACGTTGTCGTCATCCTCCACCAGCAACACATCTCCCGTCGCGCCGCTCGGTTCGGGCTCCTCTGCAACCGCAGGCGCGGGCGCAGGCGCCTCCACCGGCTCGCCACGCGGCAGGACCAGCGTGAACGTCGTGCCAACGCCAACCTGGCTTTGCACCTCGACACGACCGCCGGATTGTTCGGCAAAGCCGTGAACCTGAGCAAGCCCCAGCCCTGAGCCTTTCCCTGTCTCTTTCGTTGTAAAGAACGGCTCGAAAATGCGCGCGCGCACTTCATCGCTCATGCCCGCGCCCGTATCAGCCACCGCGATGCACACGCACTCCTCGTTTGCGTCCGTAGGCGAGCCGTTGCGCGCGCTGATAGTGACAACACCGGAATCGCCCATCGCGTCCCGCGCGTTCACGGCGAGATTAAGCAACGCCAGTTGCAGCGCGTTCGGATCGGCGAATACGGGCGCGACATCTTCCGGCACATCGATCGCCACGCGCACATTGACACCAAGACTGCGGCTCAGCAAATCATCGAGCTCCGCGAAATAGGCCGGCAGCGCAATCGACTCCGGACTGAGATGATGCCGCCGTGAGAACGCCAGCAATTGCTTGGTGAGATTGGCGCCACGATCCACGGCCTCGCGCATGCGCGCCATCAGCATCACGCGCTTTTCTTCATCAGGGGAGCGGCCAAGCATGTTGAGCCCACCCGCAATCACCATCAGCAGATTGTTGAAATCATGCGCGATGCCGCCGGTGAGTTGGCCGACCGCCTCGAGCTTCTGCGCCTGGCGCAAATTCTCCTCGGCATTGAGTCGCGCGGTGATCTCGTTGGCCTCGTGAACAATGGAAATAACCGCGCCGGCGCTATCCTTGATCGGGCGCATGGTGAACTCGAACGAACGCACTCCGGTCGGGAGATTGAGCTTCATATTGTCATGGCTGACGATCTCGCCTGCTGCGACGCGCGCCACGGCGTCCCGCACGAAATCAGCCATATCCTCGGTGCCGCTGAACCAAGGCGTATCCCAGAACTTCAGCCCACAAACGTCATCCTTGCGCGCCTTGATCGCAGCCAACGATGCGGCGTTGCAATCGAGCAGCATGCCATCGGGCGCGAGCAACCCCTGTAGCAAATGGCTCGTCTCGATGATGCTGCGCAACCGCGCTTCACTAGCCTGCAGCGCCGCGGTGCGTTCAGCCACAGCCGTCTCGAGACGCGAGCGCGTCTGCAACCGATCGGTGATGTCGGTAAGCGCAACACACACGCCCTCATCCGTCGGCGCGATACGCAATTCGACTTGGCGCCCCGGCCGATAGAGCGACGGCGCTTCCATCACCGCCATCGGCGCGCCATCCATGGCCGCACGCACCGTCGCCTTGAAATCATCACTGGCCGCGCTGACCAACGCCCAATAGTCGCGTCCAATGACGTCAGCGCGCTTCAAGCGGAAGTAGATCTCGGCGGCGGCGTTGAATTCCGTGACCCGCCAGTTGCGATCAATGGCGTAGAACCCATCGGAAATGCTGTTGAGCACGCCATGCAGGCGCGCCTCGCTCACGCGCAACGAGGTGAGCACGTCTTCCAGGTCAGGTGTTTCGCCTGTTCGATCGTCCATAAAGGCCGCCCGCCTCGTCTGGACCGAGGGTGCAGCCGGTCCTGAGGCAGTAACGCTTTACCCTCGGCCGAGGTTCCCTAGGCGCCAGCCCGCCTTTTGAAGCCGCCATGAGCCGCGTGGCAGAGCGCGATGCCAAGCGCGTCGGCGGCGTCGGCGGTCACATCGCCCGCGGTCGGCAGCAGGCGGCGGACCATGAAGGAGACCTGGGTCTTATCCGCCGCGCCGGAGCCGACGACCGCCTTCTTGATCGTCGCCGGTGCGTATTCAGCAACTGCAAGGCCCCGCCGCGCCGCCGCCGCCAGCGCAACACCGCGCGCCTGGCCAAGCGCAAGCGCCGCGCGCGCGTTCGAGTTGACGAACGTCTCTTCCACCGCCGCTTCATGCGGCTGGTATTGTTCGATGACAGCGTTGAGCCCCTCGAACACGTCATGCAGGCGCGATGCGAGCTGTTGCTGCTGCGGCGGCTTGATGACGCCATGCGCCACATGGCTGAGACGCGACCCCTCGCTCAGCACCAATCCCCAACCGCAACGATTGAGGCCAGGATCGACCCCGAGAATGAGGATGGCGGTCATGACGATTGCCTCGCATCAAGCGCGAGTCGCGCCGCGACCGCTATATAGATGATCCAGAAGATGTTGTTGGCTTGCAGTGCGTGGCTTTCGCTCAGCGTGTAGAGCGCGAATGTCGCCAGAAAAGCCGGCGCCCAGAGCCCGGCTTGCGGCTGCATCGCTGCGCCAGCGCCACGCCCAAGTGTCGCCAAAAGTTGAAGCGCAAACAGAACGACACCGACGCGGCCCAATCCGAGCGCAAGCTCAAGCCAGCTGGAGTGCGCCGAAGCGACTTGCCATGCCACCGCCTCGCGCACCCAATACGCTGGGCCATTGTCAGGCAGCCAGAATGCGTAATAGCCATACCCCAGCCACGGCTTCGCTTCGACGAAGCGCGCGGACGCCTCCCAAATATCTGTGCGCCCCGTCAGCGTGAGGTCGCGCCCAAGCGCGGCAACGATAATATCCGGCGCCAGCAGCACGATCCCAGCGCCCGCAACGAGAACAACGCCGGCGGCGGCGAACGCAGTGATCATCTGCACCGGCCCGCGCCGCACGAACATGCAGAATCCGATCATGCCGAGCCCAAGCAGCGACGCGATCAGCGCGGTTTTGGACGTCGAGAGCAGCACCAGCGCGAACGCCGCGATCGCGCAGCCAATCCAGAGCTTGCGGCGGTCGGGCGTCACAATCGCCGCCGCCGCGCAAATCGCGACGCCAAGCGCCATGATGCCGCCGAGCGTATTCTTGTGCGTCCACAAGCCCGACCAGGCGCCAGGGTGTTCAAAGCTCATGCGCCCGATGTTCGGCGTCAGCAGGCCGAGCGCGAACGATCCCGCGATGAGCACGATGAACGCACCAGCCAGCACGTTGAGCAGAGATTTCCAATCGTGGCGCCAAGCGAGGTAAAGTCCGAACGCCATCGTCAGCGCCAGCCACACCGAACGCCGCAACGTCGCGCCGCTATCGATCGACCACAGCGTGGAGACCGCAGCGACAGCGAGCAGCCCCAGCAACAGCGGCACGGCCCGCGCGGCGGCAAATGCCTGCGCGCGATCGCGCCAAAGCACCCATGCCAGAAATGCGTACACCGGCAGAAAGAACGCGCGCGCATAGCCGGGCGGGTCAGTCAGTCCCTGGCTTTGTGCAATTGCAGCGAACAGAGGTTCGGAAAATTGCGCCAGGCACAGCGCAGCGGCCACGGGCTCCCAGCGCGCGAAAGTCGGCGCTGCAGTACTGGCGGGCGCGTGCGCGAGGGACATCGCAGTAGCCCTGCGCCCAATCCCTTGCCAAAGCGCTAACCCACGGCCAGCATGGCTGAAAGGATTGGGGATTTTCATGGGCAGATGGTTGCGGACGGCGCTTGTGAGCGCCCTCCTCGTGTGTGGATTTGCGGGCGCGGCCGTAGCGCAAGCGCCGAGCCAAGCACAACGCACGCAAGCGCGGGACATCTACCAGCGCATCATCGCCTTCGACACCTCAGTCGATGGCGGCCAAAACCCAGCCATGGCGAACTATCTCGCCGGCCTCTTCCGCGCGGCGGGCTTCGCTGAAGACGACATCCGCGTTCTGCCGCTGAACAACACCGCCGGGCTGCTCGTCCGCTATCGCGGCAACGGCTCGGGCGGGCGCCCCATTCTCTTGCTCGCACACATGGACGTGGTGCCGGCGCTGCGCAGCGATTGGGAACGAGATCCCTTCACGCTCGTGGAGGAAAACGGCTTCTTCTTCGGGCGCGGAACGATCGACAACAAAGCCGGCATCGCTCACCTCACCTCAACCTTCCTCACGCTCCGCGCCGAAGGCTTCACCCCGACGCGCGATCTGATCATCTGGTTCTCCGGCGACGAGGAAACCTCCGGCGCCACGACGCAAGCCCTGCTGGCCGATCATCGCGCCCTGCTGGGCGACGCCGAATTCGCGCTGAACTCCGATGCCGGCGGCGGCCAACTCGACTCTCAAAATCGCGGCGTCGCTTATGTCGTGCAAACAGCCGAGAAAACCTACGCCAGCTTCACCTTCACCGCCCGCAATCCCGGCGGCCACTCTTCGCAACCACGCGCGGACAACGCCATCTATGAGCTGGGCGACGCGCTGACGCGCCTGCGCACCTTCCAGTTTCCGGTGATGTGGAACGACACCACGATCGAAAGCTTCCGCAATGCCGCGAACATCTTTCCGGGCCCCGAGAGCGCAGCGCTACGCCGTTTCGCCGAACGCCCCGGCGATCGCGTCGCCGCGCGAACGCTCGCGAACAATGTTTCGCTCTCCTCCATGATGCGCACGACCTGCGTCGCCACCATGTTGAGCGGCGGTCATGCCGAGAACGCACTGCCGCAAACCGCCAGCGCCACGGTGAACTGCCGCATTTTTCCCGGCGTCGCCGTTGATGACGTACTCAGCGAACTTCGCGGCATCGCCGGTTCGAACATTGAAGTCGCGCAGCTCGGCCCATCTAACTCAAGCGATGCGTCGCCGTTGCGCCCCGACGTGATGCAGGCCACCGCGCGCGCGGTGCATGTGAACTACCCGAACGCCGTGATGTCGCCCTACATGTCCGCCGGTGCGACGGACGGCCTCTTCTTCCGCGCCGCCGGCATCCCGACCTACGGCGTCGGCGCCATCTTCATCGGCGACAACGACGACTTCGCGCATGGGCTCAACGAGCGCGTGCCGGTAGACAGCTTCTATAACGGCCTCACGCACTGGCGCGTGCTGCTGACGGAACTCGCAGGCGCACAATGAAATTCAAACTGAGACTCGCCGCGTTCGCTCTTGCGCCTTTGATCATGGCGCAAACACCACCGTCCGCGACCGTCACCGACGCTGGTTCGCCTGTTCTCGAACCGCAAGCCGTTGAGATGAGCGCGGAGCCGCAAACCGCCACCGCGACAACGGCATTACTCACCCAGCACGCCAACGCACTTGGTGTCGTGCGCGTTGATGCGCCCGTGGCCGGATCGATCCCAGTTGGCAACGCCTCGATCTCGCTTTCGCTGACACCCGGCACAGAGCTGTTTCTCGTGTTGCTTCAGCAACGCCGCGAAGTGCGCCTCTTCTGCACGACGCAAGTGCAGACGACGACCTACAGCCCGATCCGCCCGCCACTGATCACGCGCACCTGCCTGGCCGATACCAACAGCGATCGCATCTTCGATCACCTCGCCTACATCCAACTCAACGTCACGCCGACGCGCGCCGTGAGCGGTTCTTGGGAGACGCCGGTGACGCCACACGTCAGCGGCGGCGCGGTGACAATCGCCACGGCCCCAATCGCCTCACCCGTGCCGTACACGCCGCTGCAAACCCACCGTATCGCGCCTGTGCAACTCGAACTCACGGCGCGCGTCGTGGGTGAGACCGCCATCGTCGATCTGCGCTCGCGCGAGGGCGACGCCACCGTTCCGATCAGCGATCAGCGCGACGCCGTGCAGGCAGCCAACATGCCGCGCACGCTCACCTTCAACGGCGCGCAAGTGGAATTGCAATCCTTGGAAAACGGCACGCTCACCTACCGGATCGTGAGCGCGATCCCAACTGATCAGCCGCTCACGTTCCAGCCGTCACGCCGCTAAGCCGTCGCGGCTTCCTGGCCGTGGCAATACTTGAACTTCTTGCCTGAGCCGCAGGGGCACGGCGCGTTGCGCGAAACCTTGCCCCACGTCGTCGGATTGTGACGATCGAACCCGTCCGGCGCGAGCGACGGAACGTCTTCGCGGCGCGCCATTTCGTTTTCGCCCGTGTCCGGGTTCTGGTGGATCTCGTAGGTCTGCGTCGGCGCCTTCGGCGCAAGCGCGGCTTCGTCGGCTTGGCCGATCTGCAGGCGCAGCAACATGCGCGTGATCGTCGTGCGCAGATCAAGCAACATGCGCTCGAACAGCGTGAACGCTTCGGTCTTGAACTCGTTCAGCGGATCGCGCTGCGCGTAACCGCGCAAGTGGATCACGGAGCGCAGGTGATCAAGGAACGACAAGTGCTCGCGCCAGCGCATATCGACGACGCTGAGCAGAACTTGCTTCTCGACCGCGCGCAGACGCTCCGGCCCCAGCTGCGCCGCCTTCTGCGCATAGGCTTGATCAACCTCGCGTGTAAGCCGCTCGATGATTTCCTGCTGCGCGATGCCTTCCTCGGAGGCCCAGCGATCGACCGGCGACTTGAAGCCGAAGATTTCTTCCGCTTCGACCATCAGCTCCGGCGTGTTCCACTGTTCGGGATACGCCTTCTCCGGCATGTGCCGCCAGACGAGCTTCTCGACCACGTCGTGACGCATGTCCTTCACGATCGGCGCAACGTCGGCGGTGCGCATGAACTCGATGCGCTGCTCGAAGATCGCCTTGCGTTGATCGTTGATGACGTCGTCGTACTTCAGCAGGTTCTTGCGGATTTCGAAGTTGCGCTGTTCGACGCGGCGCTGCGAGGTTTCCAGCGCCTTGTTCATCCACGGGTGGATGATGGCCTCGCCTTCCTGGATGCCCAGGCCGCGCATGATTGCATCGAGGCGCTCCGCCGCGAAAATGCGCAGCAGA
>CAYUOC010000107.1:0-12796 GCA_964446305.1 uncultured Terricaulis sp.
CGCATCGTCGAACGCGGCACACACGCCGCCCTCATCGCCAAAGACGGGCTCTATGCGAGTTTGTGGAAGCACCAAGCGGAAGAGCCTGAAACAGTCGCCGCGGAATGATCAGTAGCCGGTCATGCCGCCTGGCCGGGAGCGCAGCAGCTTGAATCGGCTGAAGCCCAATTCTTGCAAGCGCTCCAGATCGAAGTCGATCATCCCCATCATCTCGCGCTCTTTCAGCGACTGAGAGCATTTGAACTCGCCCGAGCCGGTCTTGTTGTATTTGGAGATCGAGACGTAGCAGATCTTCGACGGGCAGGTGAGCGCGCAACCAGCGTTCGCGAACAGTGTAACGCGCTGCTTCTCCGGCAATCCCGAAAGAAACGCCTCATCTTCGTTGAGCTCCATCGGAATGACGATGGTGTCGTAAAGATCGAAGGCGCTTGCAGCACGGCGATAAGAGTTGATGTTCTTGATAACGCTCGCCTCGATCCGATATTTTGGAAAATCCCGGCGAAGCCATTTTGCGAGATCGTCGTTCGTCACGATGGCGGCGTTGCCGTCGCGATGGAAGCGCTCAAGCATCGGCTTTGCGTCTTCGTACTCGGCTTCATCCACATAATGGTTGGTCAGCGGCAAGCGAACGCCGATGCCGGCGAAGTAAAGTTCGCGGACGTCATGGGGGGTAAGCTCGGGCTTCACGAAGGCGCGGCCGCCATAGAGCGTGGTGCGCTCGACAAAGCCAAAGACGCTGTCGATTTCCGCCACTGGTATTGTGGGAAAGTTCTTTGCCAAAAACGCGAGGATCGGGACCTCGTTGGGTTTGGAGCGGGCTGAAATCGTATAGCGCATGGGACTACGAGGCCCGGTCGAGCCCCCCGACACCTTGATCGAGATCAACATTTTCGTCCGCTGCGTGCCGAGCGATCGTGTTGGCGGCAGCACAATCTATCCGGCGCATACACGCACGTTTCCTGGCCAAGTTCATCCGCATCGAGGATGCGGATGAACGCAGAGCCGGGACCTAGGGGCCGTACAAACTCAGCGCGTTGGCCCATGGATCCCGGGTCTCGCTCACGCTCGCCCGGGAAACGTGTGAGGGCTGAAAGAGCCGGGGATACATCCCAATCAATCCTACAGCGCCAAAACCGTGAGACACTGCTCGCATCTCCAACACGGGAGGCTCCGGTACCAAAGCCGATCAGCGTAGGAGATGCGGTTTGAACGTGATGCGATGGAAGTCCGCGAGGATGAAAGTCGCTGCTCGGTGAGAAAAGGAAGCCGAGGTCCGGTCCGCGAAGATTTGGCTTCGCCCCGCACGTCAGCCGGGAACGCAAAGCAAGGCGCCAAGAGCTGCCGGATACCCAGCGTCGTGGGTGATCAGTCCGTTGAGAGCGGCAGAAATGCGCGGGGAGAAGTCCCGCACTGATCGAACTACCAAAACCCGCCTGTCAGAGAACGCATGGCCACCCGGAGCGCCCCGAACGCCTCACGCTTTCGCCGGCTGTTCAAACAAACCGCGCAGGGCGCGCTTCGGCAAACCCAACACGAAACACTTGAGAAGCTTCACCCGAAGCGCGTCCTGCTCTCCCGTTTCTACCGCAGCGTGCAAGCGCGTGCGTGTACTGTCGCGTCCGTAACAACAAATACGGAAATCGAGCGCGCGCGGGTAACTTTCGTTTACCTTTCAGCGCCAATCCTTCGCGCGCGATGAAACCGGAATCGACCATCACCGCCTGCGCCTGTGGCGCGCATTACGAGCGCGAAGTGCGCACGTTGCCGATCAAGGATATCGGCGTGTTCGAGTGCGTCGATTGCGGCGCGCGCCTCGAAATCTGGAGCGGCCGCAGCGTGCCGGTATTCAAGCGCATCAAGAGCGAAGCGGCTCACAAGCGCAGCGCCTAGCGCACCGCTCCAGTCCGAAAATCACGCTTCACCACTTGCGCTGCATTGTGGCCCGGCGCGCCGGTGACGCCGCCGCCCGGATGCGTGCCTGAGCCGCACATATAAAGCCCCTTGATCGGCGCGCGATAATCGCCGTGCCCCAACACCGGCCGTGCGCTGAACAACTGATCGAGCGATAGCGCCCCATGCATGATGTCGCCCGCGACCAACCCGAACGTCCGCTCCAAATCAAGCGGCGACATGATCTGGCGCGCGATCACGCTCGCCTTGAACCCCGGCGCGTACTTATCAACCGTCGCGATCATCAAATCCGCGACCTCCTCGCGGTGATCGTCCCACGAGCGCCCGCCCGAAAGCTCGGGCTGCACATGCTGACAGAACAACGACGCCACATGCTTGCCTGCCGGCGCCAATGAGTCATCCAGCGTCGACGGAATAAGCATCTCGACGATCGGCTCACGCGACCAGCCATAGGCGCGCGCATCGTCGTAAGCGCGCTCCATGTATTGCATCGAAGGCGCGATAATGATGCCGGCCGTGAGATGATCGCCAGCCTCAGGCTTGCAGGTGAAGCGGGGCAGCTCGTTTAGCGCTACATTCATCCGGAAGGTTCCGGAGCCGACCTTGTAGCGGGTGATCCGTTCGCGGAAATCCGCGGGCAGGGCGTCCGGTGGTACAATGCGCTGATAGAGCAGCTTCGGATTGAGATTGGAAATCACCGCCTTCGCCCGCAGCGTCTCGCCATCGGCGGTGACGACGCCTTCAGCGCTCGGCTCGGTCACGCCCGGCGTGAACGGCGCGAGCAGCAATTCCTTCACCGCAACGCCGGTGCGAATTTCAACGCCGCGCTCATGGCAGCACGCCGCCATCGCCTGCGTGATCGCGCCCATGCCGCCAATGGCGTGGCCCCAGAGTCCCTTCTTGCCGTTCACCTCGCCGAAGACGTGATGCAGCAGCACATAGGCCGAGCCTGGCGTGTAGGGGCTCGCGAAATTGCCGACGATCGAGTCAAAACCGAACAGCGCCTTGATCGGCGCGCTCTCGAACCACTCGTCCAGCCACTCGCCCGCGGACTTCGTGAACAGATCGAGCAGGTCGCGTTTGCCGGTGATGTCGAGCTTATTCAGCCGCCCGCCCAAAGCCGCCGCGCGCATGGCTTCCTCAATGCCGCGCACAAAGCCATGCTCGACCAAATTCGGCGGCTGCTCCAACAGAAGCGCCCGCACCACGTCCGCGATCACCTCAAGCCGGCGCTCATACTCCGCAAGCTGCGACGCATCGCGATTAGAAAACTTCGCCACCTCCGCCTGCGTGATCCCCGGCGCCGACATGAAATAGGAATCGTTTGAAAGCGGCAGAAAGTTCGAAACCTTGCGCTCGACCACGCGCAGTCCGTGCCGATGCAAATCCAGATCAGCGATCACCTTCGGGTTCAGCAGCGAGACCGTGTAGCTCGCCACCGAATTGCGAAAGCCCGGGTGAAACTCCTCGGTCACCGCCGCGCCGCCGACGACATCGCGCCGCTCCAGCACCAGCACCTTCAACCCAGCCTCAGCCAGATACGCCGCGCACGTCAGCCCGTTATGGCCCCCGCCAATGATGATTACGTCGTGCATTGCGCCTCCCAGGGCTCTCATGCCCCGGCGGCAGGCAAAGCGGAAGCCTTGAGGCCATCCTCGACGCGCCCGGAAGCGGCGAATAAGCTCCCGCCATGACCCTCACGAACCTCAATCCCAACGTCGCCGCCTCGCTCGAGAAGTGGCACGCCATGGTCGCCAGCAAGGATCTCGCGCACCTCGCCGCCATCATCCATCCCGACGCGAATTTCCGCTCGCCGATGGCGTTCAAGCCGTATCAATCAGCGCGAGCCGTCACGCTGTTGCTCAGCACGGTGATCCAGGTGTTCGAAGACTTCACCTATCATCGCCAACTCGCGAGCGAAGACGGCCTCAGCATCGTCCTCGAATTCAGCGCCCGCGTTGGCGAGAAGAATCTGAAAGGCATCGACCTCATTCAGTTCGACGCCGAAGGCCGCATCACCGATTTCGAAGTGATGATCCGTCCCTTCAACGGCCTCCAGGCCCTCGGCGCCGAAATGGGCGCGCGGCTGGGCCATCTGTTGCCGGCGTACAAAGCGGGCGCTTGAGCAAAACAAAAGCCCGCGGGCCTTGGCCTGCGGGCTGAGTAATCCAACCAATGAAGAAAAGAGAATGGCTCCCCGGGTTGGGATCGAACCAACGACCATCCGATTAACAGTCGGATGCTCTACCGCTGAGCTACCGAGGAACATTCTCTGTCGGCCGAAGCCGAGAGAGCGGGTCTCTATCAAGTTCGGCGCCAGGGGAAAAGACCCTGATCGCTGTTCAAATAGTGACACGCAAATCCTGCCCAAAGGAAAACGAGGGCCCCTTTCGGGGCCCTCGAAGGCGTTGGGTATGGTGGGGTGTCTCCAAGGGAAGACACGGTGAATATGATGCTAACAGGTAAAGAAGCCGTTAATGGCAAACGCAAGCGTAACGAAGCCTGCGAAAGCGTTGATGTGTAGGGGATTTATCCCTCAGTCGTCGCCGGGCGTCTGAGAGCCGGCCAAAGCATCGACGCCACCGCCACTGCCGCTAGCGCGCCCGCGATTTGGCCCGCCACGAAGCCGGGCGCGTCAGCCGGCCGCACGCCCGCGAACGTGTCGCTCATGGCGCGGGCAATGGTGATGGCCGGGTTAGCGAACGAGGTTGAGGCCGTCCACCAATAGCCGGCCGCGATGGTGAGGGCGACGGCCGCGGCTACGGTCTGCGTTCCGTGGCGCGCGGCGCCGAGGATCACCAAAACCAGTGCGAACGTGGCGACGCCCTCCGACAGCATTTGGGCGCCGCCAGCGCGGGCCACGGAAGCGGTTTGCAGCAGCGGAAGCTCAAACATGGCGTGCGCTAGAACCGCGCCCGCCACGCAGCCTAGAACTTGCGCCGGCACATAGAGCGCGGCCACGGCGGGGCCGATCTCGCGGCGGATTGCCAGCGCCAAGGTCACGGCCGGATTGAAGTGAGCGCCGGACACCGGCGCCAAAGTCGCAATGAGCGCAAACAAAATCCCGGCGGTCGCCGCCGTGTTGGCGAGCAGCGCAACGCCATCATTTCCGCCGGCAAGCCGGCTCGCCATGATGCCCGAACCGATCACGGTCCCGGCCAGCAAGAGCGAGCCGATGAATTCCGCCAGCAGCCGCCGCATCATTTGGACGGGGCCGAACGTCCGATATCGTCGAGCTTCTTTTGGAGCGAAAGCCGGTCCAAGCTCGCCAACGGCAGGCTTGTGAAGAGCGTGATGCGGTTCTGCAGCATGCGCCAAGCATCGTCGAAAGCGAACGCGATCTCTGCGTCCGAACCTTCATGCGCGGCGGGATCGGGCACGCCCCAGTGCGCCGTCATGGGTTGCCCCGGCCAGACCGGGCACACTTCGTTCGCCGCGTTGTCGCAAACGGTGAAGACGAAATCGAGGTTCGGTGCGTCGGGCCCGCCAAATTCTTCCCAGCTTTTCGAGCGGAACAGTTCGGGCTTGTAGTTCATGTTTCGCAGCATCTGGACGACGCGCGGGTGAACCTCGCCTTTAGGCATCGAGCCGGCGCTGAATGCTTTGAACTTGCCGCCGCCAAACCGGCCGAGAATGGCTTCGGCCATGATGGAGCGCGCCGAGTTGCCCGTGCACAGGAACAGCACGTTGAAGGCGGGATGATCGGACATCAGGCCGTCTCCAAATCGCGCGGCGTGCAGCATGGCGGGGGCTTGGTGGCAGTTTGAGATTCCGGCGCCGCGGCTTCCGCGCCGCCGCCGTATGTCGTGGCCTCGCCGAATGTGAGGAACGTCTCCCACGCGACGCCTTGCGGATCGTTGATCCAGGATTTTTCAGAGCGTGCGTAGCAACAGGTCGTGTTGCCTTCTTCGAGCACAGGCCCATCCGCCGCGCTCAGCCGCGAATAGACCTCGGCGAGTTCGTCGCTGTTCTCGACTTGGATTCCGAGATGGCGCACGCCGCCATTGCCCGGGCGGAAGGAAATCGCAAAGTTCACGCGCGGATCGTCAAGCATCCACTTCGCGTAGTCATTCTTGCGAACCGTTGGTTCCGCCGCGAACAGCGTCGAATAGAAGGCGATGGACTTGTCCAAGTCCGTGACGCCGACGTGAACGTGAAGCCGCTTCATGCCCGTTTCCTCCGTGGTTGGGGCTTAGCCGCCGGCGCACACAAGCGCCCGCCGCAGCAATTTTCGGTGAGGTAGCCAATCAGCGCGTTGATGCGCTCGAAGTCGGCGGAATAGATCAACGACCGCCCGTCGCGCCGCTGCAGGATCAATCCGGCGCGGGACAGGTGACTGAGATGAAATGACATCGATGAGGCCGCGATGCCCAGGGCGTCGGCGATGTCGCCTGCCGGAAGGCCCTCCGGCCCCGCCTGCACGAGCAGGCGAAACGCCGCCAGGCGATGTTCGTTCGCGAGGCCGCCGAGCAGCCCAACCGCGCCATTTGAGTCCATTTCGATATTTCAAGTAATATCGAATCATCGGAGCGTCAAGTCAGTCAGGCGGTTCGGTTCCGCGCTGGCTGTCTAGATCGGTGTTAGAAGGATGGAGGCCTCGCCCGGAATCGAACCGGGGTGCAAGGATTTGCAGTCCTCTGCGTAGCCACTCCGCCACGAGGCCTCGAACCGCCGCTATATGGTCGCGGCGGGGCGGCACTCCTAGGCGCGTCCTACGGAATCGGTCAAGGCGCTCCGCTCACCCATGCGCATTTTAGGCATCCTCAAACCGCCCTCGAAGGCTGAGCATGAGCGCGCCCGTATCTGGGCCGTTTCGGCGCTGGCCGCCTTGGCGCTGCTGATGCTCATGCTGCTGATCGGTTCGCCACCGCCGGAAGAGGCCGATCTGATGCCAGAAGCGCTGCGCGCCTCACGCATCGACGATTTCGCCACCGACGTTGCCGCATGCCGTTCGGCGCTGAGCGGCGCGGGGTTCGAGACCGAACGCGTGCCGGATATGAGCGTCGACAATGGCTGCGGCTATAGCGACGCGGTTGAGCTCACCCAGTCCGTTCACGCCTATTCCGGCGCGCTTACCAGCACCTGCGCCGCGGCTGCGGCTTTGGTGATGTGGGAGCGTGACGTCGTGCGCCCCGCGGCGCAGCGGCGTTATGGGCAAGAGATCGCGCGGATCGAACTGGCGGCGCCCGCTTATCAGTGTCGCCGCATCGCCGGGCGCCGCGACCGCCGCTTGAGCGAGCACGCCCACGCCAACGCCGTCGACATTAGGGGCTTCACGCTCGAGAACGGCCGCACGGTCACCGTCGAAGCCGGCTGGCGCGGCTTGGAGCGTGACCGCCTGTTCCTCCGCGACGTCCGCGATGGCGCCTGCGACTATTTCCAGGCCGTCCTCTCGCCGGATTACAACCGCGCCCACCGCGACCACCTGCATTTCGACCTCGGCCGCGACGACATGTGCCGCTAGGGCGCTTGCCCCCCGGCCCGGGGCGGCTTAACCGGGGCCAAACTGGAGTTGTTGATGGATTTCGCCCGCGCCCGCGATTTCATGGTCGAAAGTCAGGTTCGCCCGTCGGACGTCACCGACCCGCGCATCATCCACGCCATGCGGACGCTGCCGCGTGAGCGCTTCGTGCCGGCTGCTAAGCGGACGCTCGCCTACGGCGATCTCGAAGTGGAAGTCGCCGAAGGCCGCACGCTGCTGCGCCCGCGCGATCTTGCGAAGCTCATCATGAACCTTGCGCCGCAAGCGAACGAGCGCGCGCTCGAGATTGCGGGCGCCACCGGCTACGGCGCGGCGGTGCTTGCGGCGTGCTGCAAGGAAGTGATCACGCTCGATCCCAATCCCGATCTCTCGTTCGCGGCGCAGGCCGCCCTGGAATCGGCGGGCGTCACCAATGCGAAAGCGGTATCGACGGCAGCGGTCGATGGCTGGAAGGATGAAGCGCCTTATGACGTCATCCTGCTCAACGGTTCAGCGGAAATCGTTCCGGACGCATGGCTCGCGCAACTCGCGCCAGGCGGCCGTCTCGGCGTGATCGTGCGCCAGGGCGCCGCAGGTTCCGCGCGCATTTACACGAAGAGCGCCGACGCCAGTGCGTATCGCAACGCTTTCGATGCAGCGCCGCCGATTGCGCCGGGATTGGCGAAGCCGCCAGCTTTCGCGTTCTGACAACGGAACAACGCGGCGCTCACGCGCAACATTAACGTTCCCTTATTTCATCGCACACACGATGCGCGGAAGAGGGCGACTCGCGTCGTCTGTGCGTGTGCATGAGAAAGCGCGCTCAGGTGGACCCGAATCGCCGCGATCAATAACCTTTGAGTCGCAAGCGACTCGTTTGCGAAATTCCGCGGGGCTGGAAATGGCGCTTCAAGACCAACAGGCCGAACCTTCAATGGAAGAAATCCTGGCGTCGATCCGCCGGATTATCTCCGAAGAAGAGCAGACGCCGAATGCGGCCCCTGTGCTCGATCTCACGCAGACCGATGAGCCGCCGCCAGCGCCCGTCCAACAACACGTCGCGCCGCCGCCGGTGGATGACGACATCGTTTTCGAAGCGGTCGAAGAGGCCGTAACCCAAGAGGTAGCGCCTTTGCCCCAACCCGTAGCCACCGCGCCGCAGCCGCGCACGACCGCCGCTGAGCCGACGGCTGATGTGATCCTCTCGACGCCGGTGGCGAGCCAGGCGGCCGGTTCGCTTGCCCGCCTCGCCGGCACGCTGCGTATCTCCGAGGAACAGGGCCAAACGGTTGAAGGCGTCGTTCGCGAGTTGCTGAAGCCGATGCTGAAGGAATGGCTGGACCGCAATCTGGCCGCCATCGTCGAGGCTCGCGTCGAAGCGGAACTCGAACGCATCGCCCGCATGTCGCGCTAAGCGGCGGCGACAGAGACCACGAAGCGCCCCGGTGAAAGCCGGGGCGTTTTGATTCACGCTTCCCGGACGCCGCGGGCGACCCGGGACCTAGGAGCCGAGCGCTCGGCAGGTTGCCCCTGGGTCCCGGCTCTCCGCTTCGCTCCGGCCGGGAAGCGTGGTGCGGTGGCGTATGCATTGTGCGCTTGCGAGAACGCATCTCGCCCTCGCCGCCAACCGCCTGCTATATCCTTCGAAATGATCGAGACGACGTTCAATCCGAAGCAAGTGGAGCCCCTCTGGTCGAAGGCCTGGGAGGAGTCTGGCGCGTTCAAGCCAAAGGCCGATCCGAAGGCGGACCCGTTCTGCATCGTGATCCCGCCGCCGAACGTAACCGGCTCGCTCCATATCGGCCACGCGCTCAACAACACGCTGCAGGACATTCTGGTCCGCTTCGAGCGGTTGCGCGGCAAGAGCGTGCTCTGGCAGCCGGGCATGGATCACGCCGGCATCGCCACGCAGATGGTGGTGGAACGCCAACTCGCCGCGAACGGCAACGAGGATCGCCGCTCGCTTGGCCGTGAAGAATTCCTGAAGCGTGTGTGGGCGTGGAAGGACGAATCCGGCGGCATGATTTTCAATCAGCTGCGCCGGCTGGGCGCCTCGTGCGATTGGTCGCGCGAGCGCTTCACGATGGATGAAGGTCTTTCGCAGGCCGTGCTGAAGGTGTTCGTTCAGCTCTACAAGGAAGGGCTGATCTACAAAGATAAACGGCTGGTGAACTGGGATCCGCACTTCGAGACCGCGATCTCGGATCTCGAAGTCGAGAACCGCGAAGTGCAGGGTCATTTCTGGCACTTCAAATATCCGCTCGAAAACGGCGAGACTTACGAATTCCCGATTGCCTACGACGAAGACGGCAAGCCGAGCGAATGGGAGACGCGCAACTACATCGCCATCGCGACGACGCGTCCGGAAACGATGCTGGGCGACGGCGCGGTGGCCGTGCACCCGAGCGACACGCGCTATGCGCCGATCGTCGGCAAGAAGGTGCTGTTGCCGCTGGCCGATCGCTACATCCCGATCATCACCGACGAGTACCCTGACCCGGATTTCGGCTCGGGCGCGGTGAAGATCACCGGCGCGCACGATTTCAACGACTATCAGGTCGCGCGCCGCAATAACATTCCGCTCTATGTGCTGATGGATACGAAAGGCCGCATGGCCGATGCCGAGCATGTGCCGGTGAAGTATCGCGGCCTCGATCGCTTCGAAGCGCGCAAGCGCGTGGTCGAGGATATCGAGGCCATCGGCCTGCTCGATCGCATCGAGAACAAGAAGATCATGCAGCCGTTCGGCGATCGCTCGAATGTCGTCATCGAGCCGATGCTGACCGACCAATGGTATGTGAATGCCGGCGAATTGGCGAAGAGCGCGATCGCGGCGGTTGAGACCGGCAAGACCAAGTTCGTGCCAGAAGCTTGGACGAAAACCTACTACCAGTGGATGCGCAACATCGAGCCATGGTGCGTCTCGCGTCAGCTCTGGTGGGGCCACCGCATTCCAGCTTGGTACGGGCCGGACGGGCACACGTTCGTCGAAGAGAGCCAAGCCGCGGCCGAGAGCGCGGCGCGCAAGCACTACGGCAAGGCAGTTGCGCTGAGCCAAGACGAAGACGTGCTGGACACCTGGTTCAGCTCGGGCCTCTGGCCGTTCTCAACGCTCGGCTGGCCGGAGAAGACGCCCGAGCTGAAGAAATTCTATCCGACCTCCACGCTCGTCACCGCACACGACATCATCTTCTTCTGGGTGGCGCGGATGATGATGCTTGGCATCCACTTCATGAAGGAAGTGCCGTTCCACGAAGTTTACATCCACGCTCTGGTCCGCGATACGAAGGGCCAGAAGATGTCGAAGTCCAAGGGCAACACGATGGACCCCTTGGAGCTGATCGACAAATACGGCGCCGATGCGCTGCGTTTCACGATGGCTGCGCTGGCGGCGCAGGGCCGTGATGTGAAGCTCAGCGAACAGCGCATCGAAGGCTATCGCAATTTCGGCACCAAGCTCTGGAACGCCGCCCGCTTCGCACAGATGAACGAATGCGCGGTGTGGGACGAATACGATCCGCGTTCACCGGAGCAGACGGTCAACAAATGGATCGTCGGCGAAACCGCGAAGGCGGCGGTGGCGGTGACGCGCGAGCTGGAGGCGCGGCGCTTCAATGAGGCGGCGGGCGCGCTCTATAAGTTCGTATGGAACGTCTATTGCGACTGGTACTTGGAGTTCATCAAGCCGTTGCTGAATGGCGAGGATGAGGCGGCCAAGCAGGAGACACGGCGCACGGCGGCGTGGGTGCTGGATCAGATCCTGGTCATGCTGCACCCATTCATGCCGTTCATTACTGAAGAGCTTTGGGCGCGGACGGCGGAATACGGCACGAAGCGCAAGGGCATGCTGATCGTCGAAGCGTGGCCGGAGCTCAGCGACGATCTGATCGACGCGAACGCCGAAGCCGAGATCGATTGGATGGTGCGCCTCATCGAAGAGACACGCTCTACCCGCTCCGAGCTCAACGTGCCGGCCGGCGCGAAAATTCCGCTGCTGCTCATCGGCGCGGACGCGGCGACGCAGGCGCGGCTCGAGCGCTACCAGGATTTGATCGATCGCATGGCGCGCCTCGAATATTCGACGAGCGCCGACGCCGCGCCCAAAGGCTCGGTGACCTTCGTTATCGATGGCGCGACAGTCGCGCTGCCGCTGGAAGGCGTCGTCGATCTGCCTGCGGAAGCTGCCCGTCTGACTAAGGAGATCGGCAAGCTCGAAAGCGAAATCGGTAAGATGGATGCCAAACTCGGCAATGCCTCGTTCATCGAGAAGGCGCCGGAAGAGGTTGTCGATGACTTGCGCGAGCGGCGCGAGGATGCTGCATCCTCCGCGGCCAAGCTCTCGCACGCTCTGAAGCAGATCGGCGGCTGATGCGTATTTTCGTCACCGGCGCTTCGGGTTTTGTCGGCGGCGCGGCGACGAAGCATTTGGTTGCGCAGGGCCATGACGTCTACGCGATGTCGCGCTCAGAGGCGTCGGACGCAAAGATTGCGGCTCTTGGCGGCAAGCCGGTGCGCTGCGATCTGGAGGATGTCACGGCCACGCACATTGGCCCTGCTGAAGCGATCGTCCATTGCGCCGCGTTCGTCGAGCAATGGGGGCCGGTGGAGGCCTGGAAGCGCTTCAACATCGATGGCACGGCGCGCATGCTTGCGGCGGCGCGCGAAGCGGGCGCCAAACGCTTCGTTCACATTAGCACCGAGAGCGTGCTCTGGCGCGGGCAACACCTGCGCGGCGTCGACGAAACCTATCCGCGCGCGCCTGACTCGCCCTATCCCTATTCATGGACGAAGGCGCGGGCGGAAGAACTGGTTGAGGCGGCCAACGCGACCGAGTTTCAAACCATCATCCTGCGCCCGCGCTTTATTTGGGGGCCCGGCGATACGACGCTGCTGCCGGTGATCGAGCACATGGCCAAGAGCGGCCAGTGGCAGTGGATCGACAACGGGCAAGCCAAGACATCGACCACGCACATCGGCAATCTCGTCCACGCGATCGAACTGGCGCTGACCAAAGGTAGTGGCGGGCAGGCCTACTTCATTCTCGATGATGGGGTTCGCACGATGAAGGAGATCATCTCGGCCATTGCAGCGACACGCGGGATCACATTGCCGCACAAAAGTGTGCCGTCATGGGCGGCCGACGCGCTTGCGAGCGTTGCTGAGGGCGCGTGGCGCACGTTCAACCTCAAAGGTGAGCCACCCGTGACGCGCTTCGGCGCCATGATTATGTCCCGCGACAGCGTGCTGATCGATGCGAAGGCGCGGCGCGAGATGGGCTATGCGCCGGTGATCGGTGTTGAGGAAGGCCTGCGCCAGCTGAGCGCTTAAGTGCCGGGCTGGACGTAGGGCACTTTGGCGAACAGCTCGCGCTCGGCGCGGCGCGGATCGTTTTCGACGCGCGATGCGTTGTCGAAAATCATCGTC
>CAYUOC010000108.1:0-12555 GCA_964446305.1 uncultured Terricaulis sp.
CAAGCGCTACGTCGAAATCAACGGCGACTATCGGAGCTAGGTCTGCTTCAGGCCCGATGCAGACGTTGGCGGTGGTGCTATTCCTTTCGCCACGCGGTAGCAAAGTGGCATGAAAATTTTCTGGCTAGGGATGTTGTTGGCGGTCGCCGTGCTTTCGGCGGCGGCCTTACACTGGTTCTTTCGAGGCGAGGACTTGCATTACGCCGCCATGCCGGGCGAAGGCCACGCTTTTATGGCCGCATACCTGGACGAGGAAGTGGAGCGGATAGTTCGCACCGAGGGTCTGGATCAATCCGAATATTGCCTGCGAGTGCCGCTATGGCAGCAACAGTTCGATGACGGATGCGTTCTGGTGAGACCCGCTCTTACTGGGCGCTGGCGCCAATGCACACCCTATCGGGCAATGAACGGACATTGTTATGCGATTGAAATGAGGCAATCGCTGCTCCAAAACGCGCGGGTTCGCGATCTGCTCTTTTCACGGGCCGCCGACATTTGTCTGTACACGACCAATCCTACACCTCGCACTGTGCGCGGTGCGCACTCGATAGACTGTGTCTCGCCGGGTGAGGAATGGGACATGCGTCGCATCGAGCCAATGCTATGTGTCTTAGGGCTAGACGCAGGTGAGCAAGTCGCAACTCCAGGAATTGCCATTCGCCGAGGGCGAGAGGTGAATGATTATTGGTGTCGCGAATGGGAAAAGCTCGTGCGGGCACGCTCTCAGGCGCGGCCCCAGGATTGCTGGCTCGGCGTAACAAGACCGGCACCCGGCGGCGGAACGTTCACAGGCTGTATGCGCGACTGACGAATGTCTGCTACCGGCGAAAAGCGGACTCTATCCCCGTCTCCACCGCCCTCCGCGCCTTACAAATCCGCGCCCGCGCGAAAATCTATCCCACACCTCTGCAACGGCCTTACACTCACTGCACCACTCCGCTCTGAGGGCAGTCGGCCGCTGATCTACCGATGCGAGGGTGAGGTGATTGAGCGTGAAGCTCGGAGGCGCACGCGCCGAAGAGCAGAAGCCCGCGGGAAACCAAAAGCGCGGGAGGAAACACCGGGACCGTGCAAATCAGCGCACAGCCCGCACGCCGTCGGCGATCGCGCCAAGGGAGTGAAAAACCTCCACGTGCCGAGCCGCTGTAAGCCAATCACGGGACGCGATGGTTCGCGTCGCATCGCGCCGGCAACGGCGCAAACTTTGTTAGGCGAGAGCCATCGCGTCCCGCCCTTTTGTCCGCCGAAGCCTTGGCGAAGGCGGATCTCCTTCTCGCGCGCAAGCGCCACAAGGATGACGTGCGCCTCGTCGCACCGCGCTTGATTGATCGTTCAAACAAGGCATAGTCGCGTCAAGGGAGGTGATCATGGCCGACGTCGAAAAGGCAATCGCCACGCAGCTTGCGAACATCGAGAAGAAGACCGGCAAATCGCTCGCCCAGCTGACCGCCGCGATCAAGAAATCCGGGCTCACCAAGCACGGCGAAATCCGCTCGTGGCTGGTTGAGACCTACGGCCTCGGCCACGGCGATGCGAACACCCTCACCCACACCGCGCTCAAATCCGATGGCGCCAGCGCCGCAAAAGCCTCCGGCGCAAGCACGGACGACGTGCTCGCCGAGATCTACAGCGGCAAGAAGGAACACCTCCGTCCCATCCACGAAAAGCTGATGAAAGCGATCGCCAAGTTCGGCGAACACGAGATCGCGCCGAAGAAGGGCTACGTTTCGCTCCGCCGCAAAAAGCAGTTCGCGATGCTCGGGCCCAAGACCAATGAGCGCTTCGAACTCGGCCTCAACCTCAAGGACGACATCAAGGACACGCGCGTAAAGCCCGTCCCGCCAGGCGGCATGTGCCAATACATCGTCCCGCTCACCAGCGCCGACGAGATCGACGACAAGCTGATCGCCCACATCAAGCGCGCCTACGACGCCGCAGGATGAGGCACACGCTTGATACTTGAGCCCCCCGCTCCGCGCCCTAATTCAGGCCATTGATTCGCGGAGATTGCCTCATGAAACTCTACTACGCCCCGGGCGCCTGCTCTCTCGGCCCGCACATCATCGTCAACGAAGCCGGCCTCGATGTTGAGCTGAACAAGGTCACTTTTGGCGCCGAGCGCACGACGGCCGATGGCCGCAATTTCTACGACATCAACCCGCAAGGCGCCGTCCCGGCGCTTGAACTCGACGACGGCGAAGTTCTCACTGAAGCGCAGGTGCTGCTCCAATATCTCGCTGCCCTAAAGCCAGAAGCGAATCTCGCGATCACAGAGGGCTTCGATCGCTGGCGTTTCCTGGAGGCGTTGAACTTCATCGCCACGGAGCTGCACAAGGGCACCTCACCCCTCTTCAAGAAGCCGAACGAAGAGCTCGCCGCCGCCACCAAGGCGAACTTGGTGAACCGTTATCAACTTCTCGAACAGAAGCTGGGCGATAAAGACTACCTCTTGGGCCACTTCACCGTCGCTGACGCCTACGCCTTCGTGGTGATCAATTGGGCCAGAAGATTCGACATTTCTGTACCCGCGAAGGTCACCGCCTATTTCGAGCGCATCCGCGCGCGGCCGGCTGTGCAGAAAACGCTGCAAGAAGAAGGCTTGCCAACGAAGTAAATGGTTGTTGTGCTTAACGCGCCTCAACCACCTCTTCTCACCGGATATTCATGCAAACCAGCGATAGTGCACCTTCATCGCGGCGCCTGCTTCTGGTTGCAGCCGCCGCGTTGCTGGATTCTTCGGGCCGTGTGCTGATCACGCAGCGGCCCGCGCATAAGCAACTCGGCGGCCTCTGGGAATTTCCCGGTGGAAAGGTCGAATTGGGGGAAGCGCCCGAACAGGCACTGGTTCGGGAGCTGAAAGAGGAGCTGGATTTGACCGTAGAGCCCGACGCTCTCGATCCGTTCGCGTTTGCTTCGCACGCGTATCCGGATTTCCATCTTCTGATGCCGCTCTACGTCGCCACAAAGTTTGGCGGCGTGATGAAGCTCGACCCGAATTCCGCGCAAGCCGCCAAATGGGTTCAGCCGCAGGAGCTGCGCGCGCATGAGATGCCGCCGGCCGATGTGGTTCTCGTCAATCGCCTGATCGAACGGAACGCCGCATGACCCTTCTCAACTTCCTCCGCGACGAGCGCGGCGCGACCGCGATCGAATACGCCCTCATCGCCTCGCTGATCGGCCTGGTGATCATTGGCGCCGTGGGCGCTGTCGGCGACTCGCTGAACGGCGCCTTCAACGACGTGGCCGCTGGCCTAGGCTAACATTTCAGCTTTGTTTCAGCGCCGACGAACAGGCGCAAAGAACCGGGCTCATAAGCCCTCCCCACGAGCCGCCTTGGAGCCCAAGGCCAATCGGGGGAGTATCATGAACCTCGCGCAATCCTTAGGCGCTGCCGCGGCCGCCCTGGTCATGGGGATGTCCGCTAGCGGCGTGGCGCCGGCGCAGACCGTTTCACAAGTGGTCGCCGAAGCCCGCGCCCGCCTGGAGCCGCACGCCATTCGCGGCGCCGTCGAAGAACTGGCCGCCATGCTGGAGCAGCGTTACGTCTTTCCAGACGTGGCGCATCAATACGCCAAGCACCTGCGCGAACGCGCCGAAGCCGGCGCTTATGATGGCGCCTCCGACCCCCAGCAACTCGCGGCGCAGCTCACCGGCGAACTCAACTCGATCCATCGCGATGCGCATCTGCGCGTAACGTTGAGCGGTGGATCCGAGCCGGGACGCCGAGTTTTGCGTGCGCCGCCAGGAGATGAAGCGTTCGGTGAAGCCCAATGGCTCGCCGATGGCGTCGCCTATCTGCGTATCAACATGCTGCCCGGCGACGAGGAATCTCGCGCCCGCATGGCGCAGATTCTCGACCAATACGGTGACGCCGATGCACTTGTGCTCGATCTGCGCACCTGCCGGGGCGGTACGCTAGGCGTGATGGATGTGCTGTTCTCACGCCTCTACGCGCGCCCGACGCAGCTCGTCACAATGGACACCCGCGCCGGCGCTGATCGCGGCCTGGAGGACATGTACGCCAACACCGCCACCATGCGCGAAATCCGCAGCGCACCGCGTAACATCCGCCGCTGGCAACACTGGGCGCAGCCGACGTCGCCGGTCAGTTCACTGGCCGATGCACGCGTTCTCGTGCTGACGAACCAAACCGCCTCCGCCTGCGAACACCTCTCGCTCGCGCTCAAGGAAACCGGGCGCGCCACGCTCATCGGCGCCGTCACGCGCGGCGCCGGCCATTACGGCATGGACGAACCATTCGGCGGCAATCAGCTCCAAGTCTTCATCCCCGTCGGCCGCACTTATATCGAGCGCACCGGACAAGGCTGGGAAGGCGTTGGCATCGCGCCCGATCGCGCCACCGCGCCGCAAGAAGCCTTGAACGAAGCGCTGCGGGAATTGCGTGTCGCTCAGACAGCGGCCACGCAAGCACTATCACAGGTGCGCGCGAGCCCTGCGCCAGACGCCATCCGTGTCGATCGCGCCGCCTCGCCCACGCGCCGTTATGGCATTGGCATGATCACTGGCGACCCCAACGCCACAGAAATCGAAGTGGCGGAAATCGCGCCAGGCTTCGCCGCTGAGCGCAGCGGACTACAAGCCGGCGATCGCATCGTCAGCGTCAACGGCACGGCTGTTCGCACACTGACGCCAAGCGCCCTCTCCGCCGCAATGCGCGGGTCGCCTCTGACACTCGAAGTGATGCGCGGCAGCGAGCGCATGACCATCCGCATGTCGCTCGACGGCTAGGCGTCGAGTTCGACGTCCCAGTAGAGGTAATCCATCCAGCTTTCGTGCAGATGGTGCGGCGGGAAACGGCGGCCGACGTGTTGCAGCTCATGCATCGTCGGCCGGCGCGGACGCCGGAACGGGCGCATGCCCGAATGATGGACGTACTTGCCGCCCTTCTTCAGATTGCAGGGCGCACACGCAGTGACGATGTTCTCCCACGTCGTGCGCCCGCCCTTTGAGCGCGGCACAACGTGATCGAAGGTGAGATCGTCCGGCGCGCCGCAATACTGGCAGGCGAAGCCATCGCGCAGGAACACATTGAAGCGCGTGAACGCTGGCGGGCGATCCTGGTGCACATAATCGCGTAGCGAGATGACGCTCGGCAGCTTCATCTCGAACGACGGCGAATGCACAATCTGATCGTAGTGCGCGACGACATCGACGCGTTCGAGGAAGACGGCCTTCACCGCTTCCTGCCAAGGCCACAACGAGAGCGGGTAATAGGAAAGCGGGCGGAAGTCGGCGTTCAGTACCAGCGCCGGAAAACCCGCGAGAGGGGCGCTGGAAACAGTCATCGGCGGCTGCTCCAGTGCAGCCGCTCAAGAAGCTGGTGGCGGATTACGCACGATGGACTGAAGACGCCTCTCCTTCTGCACCGCAGTATAGCACAACCCGCAGCGCTGATGCGAACCAGCTATATCTGATTTGGCGCGACACGTTCATGACACTCGCGCCACAGTGGCCGAAAATCCTCAACCCGCGCCAACAAGCCCTTTGGTTTTCAAGGACATGGCGAGGAACGCCCCACCGAGATCCAGGCCATCCGGCCCAATCGAATGCGGTATTCCGTAGGAGATGTGCCACTGGGCGCCGTGATCGGCGGCGGCAAGCGCTTCCGCCGAATCAAACATCGCCGGAATCGGAATGGTCGGATCGCGGTCGCCGTGAACGAGCAGAACCGGCGGTTTGGAGCGCATTTGCTCCTTCAAGTTCCGCCCGCCCACCAGCACGCCGGAGAAGCCAAGGATCGCGCCAATCTGCTGCTCGCGCCGCAAACCAACGTGCAGCGCCATCATCGTCCCCTGGCTGAACCCGACGAGGGCGAGCCGGTCCGGCGTCAGCCCGTATTTCTCCAACTCGCGGTCGATGAAGCGATCCACTGATTGCGCGGCAGTGCGTGCGCCCTGCTCCATCAAATGCGGATCGAGATTTGAGATCGGAAACCACTGATAGCCGCCAGGCGCCATCGGGACCGGCTCGATCGCGTTCGGCGACACGAACGCCGCGCCGGGTAAGAGGTCGGCCCAATACGGCGCCAGCGAAATGAGATCGGCGCCGTTCGAGCCGTATCCATGCAGAAAAATAACCAGCGAATCCGGTTTTCCACCACGCTTCGGCGGCATCCGGGGGCCATCGAGGAAGACTGTCATGAGGCGCTAGGTAGCGGCTCGCGCGCGTGAGCGGTAGCCTTGACGCACATGAGTTTCGTCACCCGCTTCGCGCCTTCGCCGACAGGCTACCTGCATCTCGGCCACGCCTTCTCGGCGCTGACGGCGTTTGACGCGGCGCAAGCCGCCGGCGGGCGCTTTCTGTTGCGGATCGAGGACATCGATCAGGGGCGCTCACGGCCAGAATTCGAAGCCGCGATCTTCGAAGACCTCGCCTGGCTCGGCATCGCTTGGGAAGAACCGGTGCGGCGCCAGTCGGAACACATGGCTGACTACGAAGCGGCGCTACAAAGTCTGATCGAGCGGCAATTGGTCTATCGCTGCTTCCGCACGCGCAAGGAAGTCGCCGAAGCCATCGCCTCGGCGCCGCATGGCGAAGCCGAAGAAGCGTTTCGCGGCGAGGCGCTGCCTGCGGAAGAAGAAGCGGCCAAGCTCGAAGCTGGCGAAGCCTTCGCGTGGCGGCTCTCGTTGAAGAAGGCGCGCGCCGCACTCGGCCCCGCCTACTTCGCGCTTGTATTCGAGGATGAAACCGGCCCGGTGCGCGCCGAGCCGGAACGCCACGGCGATGTCGTGCTGGCGCGCAAGGATTTTGGCACGAGCTATCACCTCGCTTCAGTGTGCGACGACGCACTGCAAGGCGTCACCCACGTCATTCGCGGCGAGGATCTACGGGAGGCAGCGCATTTGCATGTGCTGCTGCAGAAGTTGCTCGGCCTGCCGCAACCCATATATCGCCACCACCGCCTCATTCTCGGTGAAGACGGCAAGCGTCTCGCCAAGCGAGATCAGGCAGCAACCCTGCGGGCGCTGCGTGAGAGCGGCAAGACGCGGGAAGACGTGCGCGCCATGATCGGACTCTAATGCTCGACGTCTCGCGCGACCCCCTGTTCACACCACGCCTTGAACTACGCCGCACGCGCATCGAGGACGCAGCGGCGATGTTCGAGGCGCTGCGTCATGCGGAGATGTATCGCTACGTCCCCCACAAAACGCCGACCAGCATCGCCGATGTGGAAACGCGCTTCGCTCGCGTCATGCAGGAAACCGCGCCGGACCGACCCGAACAATGGCTGAACTGGACCGTCTGGCGGCGCGAAGACGGCGCCCCGCTCGGCACCGTTGAAGCGACCGTGAGCAATCATCACGCCGTCTCCATCGGCTATTTGTTTGACCCGGGCGTTTGGGGCCGCGGCTACGCCACCGAAGCGGTAAAAGCGATGATGGATCATCTGCGCGCGCAAGGCGCGCTCGTCTTCAAAGCTGAGATCGACATTCAGAACGACGCCTCGAAGGCCGTCGTTCGCCGGCTCGGCTTCCAGCACGCCTTTACCGAAGGCGCGGATGAGTTTTGGCGGCTCACATAGCTAACGCGCGTTCATCACGTTTCTGAATTTTGCAGATGCGAACACACGCTTCTCTAACCACGTTTCGATATCATCCACACACGCAGAAGGCGCGAGCCGCAAAATGCGGCGATGTTGAAGACGATGTTGTGGGTTGATCACGAGAACTATTTTGGGCCTGACCGCCGGCGCAAGCCAGGCGGCATGCGCATCCGCGAGCGCCGCCGCTATAATTATGCCGGCAACCCGCCGCCCGTCAGCACCGCGCTACGCCAACTCCGCATGCGCATCCTCGATGCCCAAGGCCCAGCCGCGGCTAAGCTCGCCGATCGCGCCAACGCCGTTGCAATGCTCGCCGCACATCAGGGCGAACACGACGCCGCTTATGAACTCTCCGCTTTCGCCGCGGCAGCTTTACGCGGTCGCAACGCCGACGTGCGGTCATCGCTTTACGCAAGCCTCGACCGCGTCCACGCGGCCATGCACTGAGCTAGTCCGGGTAGTGCCGGTCGCCCGGCCAGCCTTCGATGGCTTCGATGGTCTCGTGCGCGCGCTCGAGCTTATGATCGGGCACGTTGGACATCCGCGCCGCTTCGATCCAGGCTTTAATTGCCGTCGGCGCTAGGCGGTCGCGGCCGCACAGCAGGAAAAACGGCTCGTCCTTGGCGAGGCCTGAAAGCGATCCGAACTCCAGCTCGGCGGCGAGATACTTGAAGCCTGCTTCCTTGAGCTTCTTCGCGCACTCGAGTTTCACATCGCGGCCATCATCTGACATTGCCGTCTCCTCTCACCTCTCACGGGCGGTCGCCGAACGCGCCAATCAAGCGCCCTGCCCAATCGCCCATCGCATTCCACGCTTCGGCGCCGCCGTCAAAGCGGCCAAGCCGCACCATGACGAGATCCTTTGACGGCACGACGACAATGATCTGCCCTTCATAGCCTTGTGCAGAGAACGCGTCGGTCAGATTTGGGTCCACGATCAACGATCGATCCGGGCGCCCCGTGCCGTGCGGCGGCGTCAGCCACCATTGCGCCCCGTAAACGTCGGTGTTCACATCCGGTCCCGGCGTTCGGGCGAAATCAACCCAGCCCTCTGGCAGCACGCGTTGCTCGTTCCAGACGCCGTCGCGCAGATAGAGATAGCCAAAGCGCGCATAGTCTCGCGCCGTCGCCCAATAGAGCGAGCTGCCGTAGAATGTGCCTTGCGGATCGAACTCAACAACCGGACGCATGCCGATGCGATCAAACAGCGCCGTGTTCATCCACGCGCGCATGCGCGCACGGCGATCGTTCGCATCGCGCGGGTCGGGTACGACGACGCGAGTAAGCGCGTCCGAGATCAGCATCGTGCCTGCCGACGTGTAATTCCAACGCGTGCCCGGATCGTGGATCAGGCGCCGGTTCGCGGCCCAGCGAATGACGTCGCGCCGGCCATCGCCAAACAACATGCGCGCATTGCCGGCTTGCGAAACGTCAGCAGCGCTTTCCTGATAGTCCAGCCCATCGACCATCTGCAGCCATTGTCGCCAAGTGATCGACGCGCGCCGATCACCCGCGCGCCACGCCGGATTGCCCATCGGCGCATCGATGCCGAGCCGGCCTTCCAGCACGGCGGCGCCGACCAAAGCGTGGGTCAGAGATTTGCCGACGGACCATGAATTCAGCCGCGACTCGCGCGTGTAGCCATCGGCGTAACGCTCGAACACGACGCGTCCGCCCTGCACGATCACCACTGCGCGCGTCTCGCCCATCAGCGGATGCACGCCCGCGAATGCTTCAGTGACGGCAAGGTCGTACGCCGCGCGATCGACGTCGTCCGGCAGCGGCGCAGTCTCCCAATCCGCGCCCGGCCACGCGACGTTCGCCGGCTGCTGCGGCAATGGATAGAGCGTCTGCGCCTGAGCTGACGCTGCGAAAGCCAAAACCGCGGCAATGGCCAATCTGCGCAGCATGACGTTTCCCCTCGCCTTCGCTATGCTTGGCGCCGAGCATAGGGGGAGGCGGCAGTGTCGCGCAAACGCTGGATTTGGGTTGGCGTGCTAGCGGCTGGTCTGCTCGCAATCGGGGCAGGCGCGTGGGCGTCACGCGGGCAAGTGGCGTACGCCGGCATCGCAACCGGTTACGCCGCCAAGCAAACGTGCTCGTGCATGCACATCACCGGCCGCACGCTCGACTCCTGCATGGCCGAGTTTCCCGAGGAAGCGCGCAACAACGTCACCATCACCGAGGATGGCAATAGCGTGCGCGCCAGCCTGCTGTTCGGCGCGATCAGTTCTGAAGCGATCTACGAAGAAGAGTACGGCTGCCGGATCGTGAACTAGATGAACCAGCCACGCGGGTTCGGCACCGGCTTGCGCATCACGCCCAACACCAGCGCAATGCCGGCGCGCAGCACCGCCCAGATGGCGATGCCAAGCTGAATGAAGATCGTGATCGTGTAGAGCGAGCCGTTGATCAGCACGAGCAGCCCTGCGAGCACCCACAGCGCGTAGCCAATAATCAGCGTGCGCAGCGCATGCTCATGATGTGTATTGGCCCAGGGCATTGCCGCGCCGCGGTTCGAATAGACGATCACCACCGCCGCGATGCCGATGATCATGCCAATGAACGACCAGGGCACGCCTCGCAGCATGAAGTTCGCTACGAACGCCGCAATGGTCAGCACATGCGCAAGCACAACCTTGCCGCGATGCGTCTTAATCCCCAATCCGCCCTGCTGCTGCGGACGCACCGGCTTAGGGCGGCGGAACGGCGTAACGTTGTCGGACATGGCTCAGAGTCTAGCCGCGCTTACAGATTGAGCAATTGCGGATCGCCGCCTTGGGCTGCGATATTGTTGCTTACAGCGCGCTCCTCGGCGAAGCGCGGCAGATAGTTCGGCCCGCCCGCCTTCGGCCCTGTGCCAGAAAGCCCGGAACCGCCGAACGGCTGCACGCCAACAACGGCGCCGACAATGGTGCGGTTCACATAGACGTTGCCAGCCGGGACAGACGCGATCACCTCCTTGGCGAAGCTCTCAAGCCGCGAGTGTACGCCGAGCGTCAGGCCATATCCCTTCGCGGCGAGCGCGCCGCCGATCTTGGCGATGTCGGCCGGGTCGTAGCGCACGATGTGGAGGATCGGCCCGAACACTTCGCGGCTGATCTGATCGAGACCGTTGAGCTCAATCACCGCCGGGCCAAAGAAGTTGCCGCCGAGCTTCGAGACATCGAGCTGCTTCAGCACTTTCGCTTCGGACTTCATGCGCTCGATGTGCTTATCGAGATTGGCCTTCGCTTCAGCGTCGATGATCGGGCCGATGTCGGTGCGCGGATCGGACGGATCGCCGATGACGAGGCAATCCATGGCGCCGAGCAATGTTTCAAGCACGGCGTCAGCCGTCTCGTGCGGCAAGAAGAGAATACGCAAGCTTGAGCAACGCTGACCAGCGGAGTTGAACGCCGAAATCAGCACGTCGTCGACGACTTGCTCTTTGAGCGCCGTCGTATCGACGAACATGCCGTTCAGCCCGCCCGTCTCCGCGATCAGCGGCACGATCGGGCCGTCCTTGGCGGCGAGCGTGCGGTTGATGAGGCGCGCCACTTCCGTAGAGCCGGTGAACGCCACACCTGCAATGCGCGGATCGGCGACTAGCTTGCCGCCGACGTCGCCCGCGCCCTGCACCAGTTGCAGGACCTCGCGCGGCAAACCCGCTTCGTAGAACAGCTTCACCGCCGCCTCCGCGATCAGCGGCGTTTGCTCGGCAGGCTTCGCAACAACGGTGTTGCCCGCCGCCAGCGCCGCCGCGAGTTGGCCGGTGAAAATCGCCAACGGGAAGTTCCACGGGCTGATGCAGACGAACACGCCGCGCCCGTGCATCTCCAGATGATCGGTCTCTCCCGCCGGTGAAGGCAGCGGCTTTGCGCCCGAGAAAAGCCGCTCCGCCTCCGCCGCATAATAGCGGCAGAAGTCCACCGCCTCGCGGACTTCGTCGATGGAGTCCTGCAAGTTGCGGCCAGCTTCGCGCGCCGTCAGCGCGATCAGCGCCGTCTCGTTCTTTTGCAGAATATCGCCCATCGCCCGGATAATGGCCGCCCGCGCTGCGCCGCCACGCGCGTTCCATTCTTCGTGCGCCGCAAGCGCGGTCGCGATCGCGGCTTCCGGATCGGAGACGCTCACCTTCTCCGGTTGCGGCGTCTTTGCACTAGCAAGAACGTTGCGGTCTGCGGTGATCGAAATGTCCGGCCCGCCGGAGTTGCGGCGACTGGCGCCGAACAATTGCGGCGGCGGTGGCAAGCGGCGGTGACTGTGCGGATTTGCTTCCAAAGTCGCGATCGGATCGGCGGCGACAACGTCAGGCGAAACATCATCGTCCAGGAACGAATGAACGAAGCTGGTGTTGGCGCCGTTCTCTAGAAGACGGCGCACCAGGTAGGGCAACAGATCCTCGTGCCCGCCGATCGGCGCATAGACGCGCACCTGTGGCGGCGGATCGACAGCGAGGTAAAGCGCCTCACCCATGCCGTGCAGACGCTGAAACTCGAACTTGTCGCGTCCGGCGCTGGCAGCCATGCGGCGTACGGCAGCGACAGTGTGGGCATTGTGCGTGGCGAATTGCGGGAAGATGGCGTCCCCCGCGCGGAAAAGATCGCGCGCGCAGGCCATGTAGTGCACGTCCGTCGCGGCCTTGGTGGTCCAGACTGGAAAGTCGGGGCGGCCCATCACTTGCGCGCGCTTTACTTCACCGTCCCAGTAGGCGCCCTTCACCAAGCGCACCTGGATCGGCGTGCCGCGACGCCGTGACAGCGAGACCAAGCGTTCGATCACCGCGCGCGTGCGCTTCTGGTAAGCCTGAATGACGACGCCCAGGCCTTCCCAGCCCTTAAGCGAGGGCTCCAACGCCAGCTTCTCGAACAGCTTCAGCGAAAGCACCAGGCGGTCGGCCTCTTCGGCATCGAGCGAGAGGCCGATGTTCCACTTCTTCGCGGCCTCCGCGAGTTGCAGCATGCGCGGATAAAGCTCCGCGAACACGCGCTCTTCCTGGCGCGCTTCGT
>CAYUOC010000109.1:0-2903 GCA_964446305.1 uncultured Terricaulis sp.
TTGCAGCTCCAGCCGGGCGACTTCCTTGCGCATGATCGCGGGGATCATCTGGAACGTGGATGCATTGCCGACGCCCGAGGCGAAGAACAGCAGCATGAAGCAGGCGAAGAAACCCGCAAAGGCGCCAGGCGCTTCCTTCGCGCCAAGGAAGTAGATCACGCCGATCGTGCCGAGCATCATCATAGCGAACACGACGAGCGTTACACGCGCGCCGCCGTAACGATCCGCGACCCAGCCCGTCAGAGAGCGCGACAACGCACCGACAAGCGGGCCCAAGAAAGCGATCTGGAGCACCTTCACGTCTGGAAACTGCGTGCTCGTCAGCAGCGGAAACGCGGCGGAGAAGCCGATGAACGAACCGAACGTGCCGGTATAGAGCCAACACATGATCCAGTTCTGCTTTCGCGTGAAGATCACCGACTGCTCGGTGAAGGACGCGCGTGCGGTCGATAGATCGTTCATCCCAAACCACGCCAGGAAGGCGGCGACGATGATGAACGGGACCCAGATGAAGCCTGCGTTCTGCATGAACAGCGTGTCGCCACTCTGCGTACTCTGACCCGGCCCACCCAAAGCGCCGAACACCGCCATGGTGATAGCGATCGGCACCAGGAATTGCATGGCGCTGACGCCGAGATTGCCAAGCCCCGCATTAAGCGCGAGCGCATTGCCCTTCTCGGCCCGCGGGAAGAAGAAACCGATGTTGGACATCGACGACGCGAAATTGCCGCCGCCTAATCCGCACAACAGCGCAAGACCAAGCATGATCCAGTACGGAGTCTCAGGATTCTGGACCGCGAAGCCGATGCCAAGCGCGGGCGCTAGAAGCGACCAGGTCGTCAGAGTCGTCCACAGGCGGCCGCCGAAAACCGGGACCATGAAGGAATAGAAGATGCGCAGCGTCGCGCCCGATAGCCCTGGCAGTGCGGCCAGCCAGAACAACTGATCGGTCGTGTAGGCGAACCCGATGCTTGGCAGCTTGGCCACGACAACCGACCAAACCATCCACACCGCGAACGAAAGAAACAGTGCCGGAATTGAAAGCCACAAATTACGCGCAGCCACTTTCTTGCCGGCCTCGTTCCAGAAGACCGGATCTTCGGGACGCCAGTCCGCAATGAGGCCAGCGAGCGCAGGCTTGTGCTTCGCCGGTTCGTGGATCGGCTTCATTTCCGGGAGTTGCGGCAACGCCTCCAGCTCGGTGCCGACCGCTTCACGCTCCATTTGGCGGATTGCAAAGTGCATCCACAACAGCGAACCGGACACGATCAAGAACAACAGCATAAAGCAGCTGGTCCAAATGCCCGTGAGATCGTTGAGCACACCAAACGCAATCGGCAGCACGAAGCCGCCGAGACCGCCGATCATGCCGACCAAACCGCCGACAGAGCCAACGTCTTTCGGATAATAGACAGGAATGTGTTTGAACACCGCGGCCTTGCCGAGGCTCATGAAGAAGCCCAACACAAAGACGAGCACCGTGAAGCCAATGAGACCGGTCTCGAGGCGGAACGCTATCGGCCCTTCGATGCCATCGATCACGTAACTTGTTGGCGGATACGACAGCAGAAAGGTCGTCGCGATGCCGATCAGGAAGGTCCAATACATGACCTGGCGCGCGCCGACCTTGTCGGAAAGGTGCCCCCCATAGATTCGAAAGAGCGACGCCGGCACCGAGAACGCCGCCGCCACCATGCCGGCAGTCTTGAGATCAAGACCATAGACGCCGACGAGATAGCGCGGCAGCCAGAGCGCTAACGCGACGAAGGCGCCGAATACAAAGAAATAATAGAGCGCGAACCGCCAGACCTGGACGTTCTTGAGCGGCGCGAACTGTTCCAGCATGGGGCGCGGGCGAACGCCACGGCGCCGCCGCTCGACGAGATCCGGATCATCCGTTGTGAATACAAAGAAGACGAGTGCTATCACTGCAAGGCCGGCGGCCCAGTATTGCGCGACCGCTTCCCAGCCGAAGGCGAGCAGCACGAACGGCGCAACGAACTTGGTGACGGCCGCACCGACATTGCCGGCGCCGAAAATGCCGAGCGCAGTACCCTGCTCGCTCGTCGGATAGAACTTAGAGACATAGGCAATGCCGACGGCGAACGAACCGCCAGCGATGCCGACGCCCAGGGCCGCCAGCAGGAACTGTTCGTAGGTGTGCGCATAGGAGAGCAGGTATGTCGCCGCCGCTGCCGCCAGCATCACAACCAGATTAACGACGCGGCCGCCATATTGCTCGGTCCAAACGCCAAGTACGAGCCTGATCAGAGATCCCGTCAGGATCGGTGTTCCGATGAGCAGCCCGAACTGGGTTTCGCTGAGCCCCAGATCGCGTTGGATCTGAACGCCAATGATCGAGAAGATGGTCCACACGGCAAAGCAAGCCGTGAACGCCACGGTGCTGAGCCAAAGCGCGCTGTCGGCTCCCTTCTTCTTGCCCCGGTGCGCTTGCAGTGACGCCATGTGTCGATCGCCCCATTTTCGCCAGCAGCGCCCCGAACAGGCGCGCGCTTTGAGCATCAACAGCACTAAACGCTCCCGGAGCATTTGATGCAGATCAAGCCAAGCAGGCCGATCAAGGCGAATATCGTCGATGCGCGCGTCGCCACCAGAGCCAATGGATCTATGTCCAGCCTATGACTTGAACTTTATCAAGCATCCAGGCAAAGATTGTCAGCCGGACCCATTGGCTTGATTTGCATCAAATCGTCCACTTAAGAACGGCGCCACATTGCCTCGATCGGAGGGCAGTTTGCGCGCGAGCGACATCGACCGGATCAAGGCATTGCCGCTGCTCGCAGACGCCGCGGCCGAGACCTTCCGCGTGGCGACAGCTGGCGCCCACGTGCAGCGTTTCCCCGCAGGGACCATGCTGCTGCTCGAAGGCGATCCCGTGGACT
>CAYUOC010000109.1:2913-12523 GCA_964446305.1 uncultured Terricaulis sp.
CTGCGGCCAGTATCGACCTTCATCCTTGCGGCCGTCGTGCTCGACGCGGCCGCTTTGATGTCGGCGCGCACTTTGGAACGGTGCGAAATTCTGATGATCCCGGGCGACGCAATCCGCACGGCGATGCGCCTTGATCCGCGATTTGCAATGTCCGTCTCGCGTGATCTTGCCGGCTGCTATCGCGGTCTCGTTCGCAACATCAAGAACATCAAGCTACGCAACAGCACCGAGAGGCTGGCCAACTATCTGCTGGCGCAACGCGCCATCGACAGTTCAGGATCGACTGTCATTCTGCATCATGAAAAGCGCATACTGGCGTCGCTCCTAGGCATGACGCCGGAAAATCTCTCGCGCTCTTTTGCCGCCCTGCAAAAGCACGGCGTGAGCGTGCAAGGCTCGGTCGTCACGTTAGCCAACACCGCCGCATTGGAACAACTCGCAAAGCCCGATCCGCTGATCGACAACAACGCCCCGCGCGGCGGCGATATTGTCGCTGAAGCGGACGCTGAGATCTGGCTATCCGAACTCTCGCGGACAAAGCCGCGATGAACCCTCCCGCTTTGGTTGACCTCCTCCGGCAGGCGCCTTTGACTGCCGCAGTAAGGAGAAGCGAACGCTATGACAACTGAACCTGCTGGCGACGACTTGCCGGGCGCCGCCGGCCGAGTCGCCCGTGAAAGACCCGAACTATGGCAAGCGTTGCAGGCGCTGGGCGCAGCGGCAGGCGAGGCTGGTCCGCTCGACGCCAAGACGCGCCGGCTCGTTACGCTTGCCCTCGCCATCGGCGCCGATTCGGAGGGCGCGACGCATTCTCATGCGCGCCGCGCCTTGGCGGAAGGGCTAAGCGCCGATGAACTCCACCACGTGGCTTATCTCGCCATCACCACTTTAGGCTGGCCGCACGCCATTCGCGCGCTGACCTGGATTGAAGATTACACGCGGCCGAAGACGTGATCCCGATCGACACCATAGGCGGACTTCTGATTGCCGGGGGACGTTCCACCCGGTTCGGCGCAGAGAAGGCCGTGGCGATCTTCGACGGCGCGCCGATGATCGACCGCATCGCTCAACTGTTTGCGGATTTGCCCGCATACGCGATCAGTGCTCGGCCTGGTTCAGGCGCCGAGGCGCGCGGACGCGCCGCTCGTATCGAGGTGGTGTCGGATGACCCTACTCTTCCCAGCGGGCCCCTTGCTGGCTTGCTAAGTGGTCTGGCTTGGGCGCGCCGGCGCGGGTTTGCCTTTCTGGCAAGCGCGCCATGTGACGCTCCGTGTCTGCCTGCCAATCTTGTGGCCCGGCTCGCGCAAGGCATTGGCGGCGCGCGCGCGGCTTTCGCCGTGACTGACGCCGGCCAACATCCGCTCTGCGCCCTCTGGAGCGTTGGCGTCCACGACACGTTGCGTGCACAGCTGCAAGCCGGCCGCCACCCATCGGTGCGGGCCTTCCTGGCCGAAATCGGCGCCATCCCGGTTCATTTTGATGAGGCGCGAGCGTTCGCCAATGCCAATACGGTTGAGGCGCTGGCCGCTCTGGAGGGCGGCGCATGAACCCGCTGATCGACCCCTTCGGCCGCGCTATTACCTATCTGCGCGTTTCCGTCACCGACCGCTGCGATCTGCGCTGCATCTATTGCATGAGCGAACGCATGCGCTTTCTGCCGCGCAACGAACTTCTCAGCATCGAAGAACTTGATCAGTTGTGCGCGGCGTTCGTCAGGCGCGGCGTACGCCGATTGCGTTTCACCGGCGGCGAGCCCCTGGTGCGACGCGGGTTTCTAGATCTCCTCAACTTGGTGAAACGGCACCTCGGGTCGGGGCTCGACGAAATCACTGTCACTACTAATGGCGTCCAGCTCGCCGAGTTTGCCGATCCGCTCTTCGCGGCGGGCGTACGCCGCGTAAATGTCTCGGTCGATTCACGCAATCGCGACACCTTCAAACATATTACGCGCCGCGATCGCTTGCCCGAAGTGCTCGCGGGTATTGACGCTGCCGAGCGCGCAGGCCTCAAGGTCAAGATCAACACCGTCGCGCTCAAGCGCGACAACGCACACGAAATTCCCGACCTCATCATGTGGGCGCACCGACGCGGCTTCGACATCACGCTGATCGAGACGATGCCACTCGGCGAAATCGATGAAGACCGCACCAATCAATTTCTGTCTTTGGCAAGCGTGCGCCAAGACATGGCGAGCTATTGGCGCCTCACCGATCTGCCGGACCGTACGGGCGGGCCCGCGCGCTATGTTCGCGTTGAAGAGACGGGTGGCCGCTTGGGCTTCATCACGCCGCTCAGTCACAATTTTTGTGAGGCTTGTTCGAGGGTTCGACTCACCTGCACAGGCCGGCTCTATCTTTGCCTGGGGCACGAAACTTCGGTTGACCTGCGCGAGACGTTGCGCGCGGATGGAGGCGTGGGCGCCTTGGACGCAGCGCTCGATGCGGCGATTACGCTTCGGCCCAAGGGCCACGATTTTCAGGTGGATCGATTGCGCACGCCCGCGACGGTCCGGCATATGTCGGTGACTGGCGGATGACGCGCCTGCTTTTCCTCGGGCGCCTGCGCGACGTGGCAGGGCGCGGCGAACACGTCGTGACTTTGCCCGCTCACATTGAAACCGTCGCCGACCTTCGCGCCTGGCTCGCCAGCGAGGACGCTGAACTCGGCGCCGCGCTCCAGGGCCGCGGCATCCACGTGGTTGTCGATCAAGTGATCTCGAACAGGGACACAGAGAGCGTTAGGAGAGCCGACGAGATTGCGTTCATGCCACCCTTGAGTGGAGGCTAGGATGAACGAGACGATCGTTTTGCTTGCTTTGGCGATCGCGGCGGCCGCGGCGCTTTATTCCTCCGTCGGCCACGGCGGCGCCTCCGCTTATATCGCTCTGATGGCGCTTGCGGGTCTTGCGCCGGAGGAAGTACGCCCGGCGGCGCTGGTGCTCAATATTCTCGTCGCCGGCTTCGGCGCCTGGCGCTTCATTCGCGCTGGGCGCTTCGATTGGCAGGTGTTTTGGCCATTCGCAGTCGCGGCCATTCCCGCAGCCTTTCTTGCCGGGCGCATCGATGTGCCGGTACATGTCTATCGTCCCGTGCTGGCCGTAGCGCTCGGCGCCGCCGCTCTTCGCTATCTTTTCTGGCCCACGATCGACGCAATCAAACCAAGCAAGGCGCCGTCGGCTCTGGTCGCCTTGCCGACCGGCGCCGGTCTCGGCGCGCTCGCGGGCCTCACCGGCATCGGCGGAGGCGTCTATCTTTCGCCGTTGCTGGTGTTTGCCGGCTGGGCCGATCCTCAGCGCGCAACCGGGATCGCTGCGTGCTTCATCGTCGTCAACTCCATCGCCGGCCTCGCCGGCCGCGCCTCCTCGCTTGCGACACTGCCTTCCTACCTGCCCTGGTTCATGGCCGCGGCGATGATCGGCGCCTTAATCGGCACGACGTGGAGCTTGAAGGGCCTCGACAAACGCGGCGTGTTGCGCGTTCTGGGCGTCGTCTTGGGCATCGCCGCCGCAGCGCTCGCCGCATGATCACAATCTCGATTACGCCCGAAGTCTTTTCGCCGGATGTGGAGCTTGCGCGATTTACAGCGATGCGTGGCGCTGGATGCGGCGCGGCGGTGACGTTCGTCGGCTATTGCCGCGGCGCCTCGCAAGACGGAGAAGTCACGCGTCTCGACCTCGAACACTATCCGGGCTTTACCGAGAAAGAGATTGATCGACTTGCACGGCGCGTCGCCGACCGTCATGCCCTGGCCGGCCTATTGGTAATCCATCGCGTTGGAACGATCCTTCCGGGCGAGCCAATCGTGTTGGTGGCGGCATTGAGCGCCCACCGCGCCGCCGCTTTCGCTGCAGCCGAAGAACTTATGGATTATTTGAAGACGGACGCGCCGTTCTGGAAGCGGGAGACCGGGCCGGACGGCGCCCGCTGGATCGAGCCCACGGCCGAGGACCGGCGCCGGCGCGAGGAGCATTCGCAATGAAAGATCATGCCTGCAGGATTGACGAGAGCCTGCCCTTCAAACCCGTTAATGTCGCGCTCCTGACAATCTCCGACACCAGAGACGAGGAAAGCGACACCTCCGGCACCTTATTGGCCAAGCTCATCGCCCGCGACGGGCATCGTGTTGGCGAACGAACCCTTGTCCGCGACGACGCGACGGAGATCCGAACGCGCGTCAGCGAGTGGATCGAATCTTCCGGGATTGATGTCATCATCTCGACCGGCGGCACCGGCCTTACAGGGCGCGACGTCACCCCCGAGGCGCTTCGACCGCTCTTCGAAAAAGAAATCGAGGGCTTCGCGATCGTGTGGCACATGCTGAGTTTCGAAAGCGTCGGCCTCTCGACCTTGCAGTCGCGCGCGTGCGCTGGCGTCGCCAAAGGCAAGTTCATTTTCGCCCTCCCCGGCTCGAACGGCGCCTGTCGGGACGGATGGGAGAAAATCATCCGCTGGCAACTCGATAGCCGTCACACGCCCTGCAACCTCGTTGAAATCATGCCGCGCCTCTTGGAGCATTGAGATGAAGGACACCCTTACGCATCTTGATCGCGCCGGACGCGCGCGCATGGTCGATGTCGGCGACAAAGAGACCACGCGCCGCGAAGCGATAGCCCAGGGCCGCATCCGCATGCAGGCGCAAACCTTGGAGCGCGCTTTGGCAGGCGATCTGCCGAAGGGCGATGTGCGCGCGATCGCCGAGATTGCCGGCGTGATGGCGGGCAAGCGGACCTCGGACCTAATTCCGCTCTGCCATCCCCTGGCCTTGACCAACCTCAAGGTCGAGGTGACGCCGGACGATGCTGTGCCTGGGTTTTCCGTTTCAGCGCGCGCACGCGTCAATGGACAAACGGGCGTCGAAATGGAGGCGCTGACGGCGGTTTCGGTGGCGTGCCTAACGCTCTACGACATGCTGAAGGCGATAGACCCGAGCATGGTGATCGAAGAGATCGCGCTCACGGAAAAGCACGGCGGCGCGAGCGGCTCTTATGTGCGGGCCAAGGCGTGATCAGCGTCGCTGAAGCGCGCGCGGCAATTCTCTCCGCCGCAGAGCCCATAGACGCCGAGAATGTGCGTCTGCGCCACGCCTTGGGACGCACGCTGCGCGAAGATCTGATCGCGGCGCGAGATCACCCGCCGTTTCGCGCTTCCGCGATGGATGGCTATGCCGTGCGCGCGAGCGACACGCCCGGCGCGCTGCGCGTCATCGGTGAAGCCGGCGCGGGCAACGCGCTTCAGGTTCCACTGGCCCCTGGGGAATGCGCGCGCATCTTCACCGGCGCGCCGCTGCCCGTTGGGGCTGACGCCATCCTTATCCAGGAAGATGCGGTGCGCGACCAGGATATCGTCACCGCCCCGCAGATCGCGCCGGCCCGCCACGTGCGCGATGCCGGCATCGATTTCCGCGCGGGCGATCGCGTCCTGACGTCGGGCGTGACGCTCAATGCGGTTTCGATCGCGCTTGCGGCCACCCTGGGACGAAATGCACTTACCGTCTCAAGGCGCCCACGGGTCGCGGTCCTGGGTGGAGGCGACGAACTCGTAACACCGGGCGATACGCCGCTCGCCGACCAGGTCTTTGACTCGATGAGCTTCGCCGTGGCGGCGCTGGTAGAGCAATGGGGCGGCGGAGCAAGCACTGCTCCGCCGCTGAAGGACCGCGGCGCCGATGTCGCGCGCGCTATTGCAGAGACACTCACTCCAAACGACCTTACGGTCATCATTGGCGGCGCTTCGGTCGGCGATCACGATCACGCCCGTCCCGCGGTGCGCGAACTTGGCGGCGAGATCCTGTTTGAGAAGGTCTCGCTCCGCCCCGGCAAACCGACATGGTTCGCAAGAATAGAAAAAAACCTTGTTCTAGGTCTTCCAGGTAATCCAGCGTCAGCCATGGTATGCGCGCGGCTCTTCTTGCGCCCCTTGCTGGACAAACTTTGCGGCCAAGAGCCTGGCGCGTCCACCCGCACCATCGCGGCGCGCACCCGATCGCCGCTTGCCGCCAACGGCGTGCGCGAGACCTACCTGCGCGCCGCAATCGAAAGTGATGAGACGGGTCAGTTGTGGGTGAAAGCGGCAGCGCAGCAGGATTCCTCGTTGATATCAGTCTTCGCCGCAGCGCCCGCACTTGTGATGCGCCCGCCGGACGCGCCCGCGACAGCCGAAGGCGCGCTCGTCGAGGTGCTTTGTCCTTGAGTGATGCGCGCTTGGGCCGCACGGGCGATTGACCAAGATCAATCGCTTCCAGGCCAAGCGCATCGAACATGGCGGACATGGATCCGCAGCTTCTGTCTTTCGCGGAACGTCAAGCGCCGCGATACACATCGTATCCTAGCGCCAACCATTTTGACGCCAGCGTCGATGCCGGCCTCCATCGGCGCTGGCTCAGCACTCTCGACCAAGCGACAAGTCTCTCACTCTATCTGCATGTTCCCTATTGCAGACAGCTTTGCTGGTATTGCGGATGCAACACGTTCCTGACGCGCGGCGGCGATATCGGCGACTTCGTCACCACGTTGATGATGGAGATGGATCTCGTCGCCTCAGCGTTGGGATCGCGGACGGTGGGCGAGATCCATTGGGGCGGCGGCACGCCCAACGTCCTCTCCGCCGCTGAATTCCTCCGCGTCATCCATCACATTGACTTTTGGTTCGACGTGCGACCGGACGTGAAGCACGCGATAGAACTCGATCCGCGCTATATCACATCTGAACTCGCGCAAACTTACGCGGCCGCGGGTGTAGGCCGGGTGTCATTGGGCGTTCAGGATCTGAACGCTCACGTGCAAGAAGCGATCGGACGCGTCCAGCCGTTCGAGCAGCTGCGCGAAGGCGTGCGCATCCTTCGCGAGGCGGGACTGAAAGAGATCAGCTTCGACTTGATGTATGGTTTGCCGCATCAGTCAACGGGCGACCTTGCGCGTTCGATCCGGCTCGCCGCCGAACTGAGGCCCAAGCGGATTGCGCTCTTTGGCTATGCGCACGTGCCCTGGTTCAAGCGCCGTCAGCGTCTCATCGACGCAACCGCGCTGCCAGGCGCAAACGAACGCTTCGACCAGGCCGAACTGGCGGGGCGAATGCTCAATGATCTCGGTTATCAGAGCATTGGGCTCGACCACTTTGCGCGCGCCGATGATCCACTTGCCAAGGCCGCGCTTGAAGGCAAGCTCCATCGCAACTTTCAGGGCTATGTCGCCGAAGCCAGTCGGGCAGTCATCGGCTTTGGCCCCTCGGCTATCTCTCATCTTCCCGGCGGCTACGCACAAAACATTTCCACAATCGGCGCATGGCGCCGTGCGGTGGAAGCCAACACGCTCCCCGTCTCGCGTGGCCATGCTGAGAGCGCGGAAGATCTGCGTCGCGGCGCCGTCATTCAATCGATCATGTGCAATCTGGAAATCGACCTCGGCCCCTGGGGCGGCTGGGACATGTTCCCGGAAGCTTACGCGGAGGTGAGGCCCTTCGCGGAAGCGGGCCTCGTCGAAATTCATGGCGACGTCCTCGTCGTTCCACGAGCGGCACGGCAATTTTCACGTCTCGTGGCCATGGCTTTTGACGCCTACGGCCAATCCGCCCCGCTTGCGCATTCGCGCGCTGTCTAAGGCCCGTGTCATGACCACCACAACCGCGGAACGTTACAGAGCTTACCGGGGCCTTGCCTTGTTCAGCATGGGCTTTCGACCCTTTTTCCTGCTCGCTGCGGTTTGGGCCGCGTTGGCGGTCCCGCTCTGGGTCGCGGCATTTGCAGGGTGGCTGCCGATCGAGCACTTCAACCGCGACTGGCACGCGCACGAAATGGTGTTCGGCTATTTGAGCGGCGTTATCGCCGGCTTTCTGCTGACGGCAGTCCCGAACTGGACGGGGCGACTCCCGGTAACCGGCGCGCCACTCGTGGGGCTTGTCCTCTTATGGTGCGCCGGGCGGGTCGCGATGCTTGTTCCGGACTTTGCCGCAGCACCTATAATAGACAGCGCCTTCCCCTTCGTCTTCTCGGCTGTGGTCGGGCGCGAGATCATCGCCGGCCGCAATGTTCGAAACGCACCGGTGCTGGTGTTACTCACGGTTCTCGGCAGCGCCAACGTGCTTTCGCATTTGCGCAGCGTTGATCCTGACTTGGCGCTGCTCGGCGAGCGCATCGGTATCGCCGTCGTCGCGACGCTTGTGGCGCTGATCGGCGGACGGATTGTACCGAGCTTCACGCGCAATTGGATGGCCAAGCGCAAACTCACGCCCGAGCCCGCTTCACCCAGCCGCTTCGACGCAGTCGCGCTCTCGGTTGGCGCGATAAGCTTGGGCATTTGGGCCATTTCGCCGGAGCTTTACGCCGCGGGCCTCGCACTCACCCTCGCGGGCGCGCTGCACTTTGTGCGGCTGGCGCGCTGGCGCGGCTGGCGAACCACGGTCGAACCGTTGGTGCTCATCCTACACCTCGGCTATTTCTGGCTGGCGTTGGGCCTTTGCCTTAAAGGTCTCGCTATCCTTGCCCCATCCGTTGTGCCGGCGGCGTCCGGCCTTCATGCCATCACCGCCGGCGCCTTTGGCGTCATGACGCTTTCGGTGATGACGCGGGCAAGCCTCGGGCACACTGGGCAGCCTCTTGCCGCGACGCCGCGCATCAGCGCCATCTACGTCTTGGTCAATCTCGGCGCTTTGGTCCGCGTCGCAGCGCCATTTCTGGCCGAACATTACACTCTGCTCTTGGCGCTGTCGGCGGTACTTTGGAGCGGCGCTTTCGCCTGGTTCGCCATTGTCTATGGCCCACTTTTGCTGCGACCGCGCCAGGCAAGCGCGGCGTGAACGCGAAGGAAGATCCCATGCGTGATTATGATCTGATCATCGTCGGCGCCGGACCGGCGGGCCTAAGCCTCGCCGCGCGGCTCGCCGAAGCGCCGCTGCGTATTGCGCTTATCGACAAGTCGCCGGCAACCGCCTTGAGCGATCCCGCCTATGACGGGCGCGAGATCGCGCTCACCCGCGCATCCATCGAACGGCTGCGTACACTTGGCGCATGGCAGCGCCTAAAGGAAGACGAAGCCGCTCCCCTCTCGCGCGCCGAAGTGCTGGACGGCGCTTCTTCCTACGTCTTGCCATTCACCGATCGCGGCCGCCGCGAGCCGCTGGGAGCGCTCGTATCGAACGCCGCTCTTCGCCGCACCTTGTTCGATTGCGTGCAGGCTCAAAACAATTGCGATCTGTTCGCAGGGAGCACGGCGCACGTCGCCGCTATAGATGACAAAAGCGCCGAGGTGCGACTTCAGGATGGTGGCGCACTCGCGGCCAAGCTCATCGTCGGGGCCGACACGAGATTTTCGGCCTTGCGCCAAAGCCAGGGCATCGGCGCTCGCATGGTTGACTTTGGACGCACCATGTTGGTTTGCCGCGCGCGCCATACACGGCCGCACGACAATATCGCCACCGAGTGGTTCGATCGCGGACAAACGATCGCGATGCTGCCGCTCTGGGACCGGCAATCCTCTTTCATTCTGACGCTGGACGCGCTCGAAATGGAGGAAATCAAGGCGCTGAAAGCCGACGACTTCGCACGCGAGGTCGAACGCCGCACGCAGCGCCGCTGGGGCGATATCACGCTGACGAGCGAGCGCTTCTACTATCCGTTG
>CAYUOC010000110.1:0-11094 GCA_964446305.1 uncultured Terricaulis sp.
CCGATCGCATCCGTGCCTTCTTGCTGGAAGGTGCGCGGCCGGATGTATTCGGCATTCACGACCAAAAACAGAACGCGCCGCGCCTGCAGCGCTTCGTCGGGAGTAAGCGGCGAGGGAAGATCGCCGCCCGCGCGCAGCACCTGCAGGCTCAGCATCCCGAGATTGTCCGCAACGCCGCCATCGACGAGATGCACGAAACGCTGCTGCGCGCGCGTGTCGCCACGATAGTTCTGAAACGCGCGCGCCGTCTGATGCACATTCTCACCCGCGCCGCGATCCGCTAGCACGCGCGCTGTCCACGCTGGCGGCCCCGCGCAGCGTGACGCGTAGCTTTCCATCACCACCGGCCGGAACGCCACCGGCACCGCCATGGAAGCCGCCACTGCGTCCGCAACGCGCACCTGGCGCACATCGCTGCAGATGCCGTCGAAGAAGAACTGCGTGAACGCGAACGGTGTCGAATTGTAGAGATCGGTTGCGTTGAGGATCACGCGCGGTCCCGCACGCATGTCGCCGATTGTTGCGTCGCCATAGATGTTTTCGGAAAGCCATGCGCGCAATTGCTGAGGCCCGTTCATGCCGCCGCGCAGCGCGCCCGCGATGCCGAGCGGCGAACTCGGCCCACGCACGCGCCATTCTCGTCCAAGATAGGCGGCATCGAACGTATCGAGCCCCGCATCGCCATGCAGCCCGAAATGCGCCGCGAGCACTGATCCGCCCGACACTGAAGTGATCAGCGCGATGTGTTCGCTCAGAGGCCTTCCATCTCGCCCCGGCGTATCGCGCAACGCTTGCAGTACGCCCAGATGAAACGAAGCCGCGCGCGCACCACCGCCGGAGAGTGCAAGCACAATCAGATCATCGCCAACCGGCGCGCGCCCTTGCACGTCAGCCCGCAAGCCGCCAAGCGGCGCATTGATCGGCGCGACCGGCGCCGTCGCACACGCGGTCAGCAACAGCGAAAGAAAAAGAACCAAACCCCGCATCGGCTCACTCTCCGCCCACCCGCGCAGCCTTGGCAAGCGCATACGCGTGTCCCATATCGCCTCTGCGCGGGACGGCCCGCGCGCTTTCCAGCATTGGGGACGGCCCCTATAAGCGCCAACGCGCGAAGGAGCACGTCATGCAAGCTTGGATCATGCTGGCCGCGGCTGGATTGTTCGAGATCGTCTGGGCCATCGGGCTCAAATATGCCGACGGCTTCACCAAGCCTGTCCCCTCGGCCATCACCATCACCGCCATGGTCATCAGCATGTGGCTGCTCGCGCAGGCCGCGCGCGATCTGCCGATCGGCACCGCCTATGCGGTGTGGACAGGCATCGGCGCCGTAGGCGCGGCGCTCCTCGGCATTATGTTGTTCCAGGAGAGTGCAAATCTCATGCGCCTTGGCTGCATTGCACTGATCGTCGCTGGGATTGTCGGCCTTAAGCTTTCAACACCAAGCTGAACGCCCTTGCCGCACTCGCGCGCGTGATTAAAACGGCGCGCGAGGAGGGGCCATGCCGCTAATCAAGCGCAAGCACGAGACGGCGAAAGCCTACATTCACGACTGGCTTGAACCCGATCAGCCAGGCGGTATCAACTTCTTCTCCGGCGCCATCATTGTTTTGGTGGTCGTCAGTCTCCTGTCGCTTGCGCTCGAGACCGAGGTGCTGCGGCCCGACACCACGCTGGATGCCGGCCTCTTGCCGATCGTGCGTGCGATCAATGTCGCGATTGTCTGGATATTCGCGATCGAGTTCGCGCTGCGGTTCTGGTCCGAAGGCGAAAATCCAAAGCACAAAGGCGCCGGCGGCCGCATTCGCTTCTTGATGCAGCCCGTGACCATCGCCGACATCCTGGCGTTCCTGCCCGAGCTGATCGCGCTGCAGTTTTTTCCTGATGCAACCGGCGCTTGGTTTCCAGCGATGCGCGCGCTGCGCCTGTTCCGTTTGCTGAAGCTGGCGCGTTACGTTCCCGCGTTCGCCATTGTCGGCGCAGCCGTGAAGCGGGCATGGCCGCCGCTCGTTGCGTCGCTCTGTGTGGCTGGCGCGCAGCTCTACGTCGCCGCCATGATGCTCTACTTCATCGAAGGCGATACCAAGCCACAAGCTTTCGGCTCGATCATACGCGCCATGTGGTGGGCCGTCGTCACGTTGACGACTGTCGGCTATGGCGACGTCTACCCCGAAACCGGTTGGGGCCGTTTCGCCGCCGGCCTCGTCGCACTCGCCGGCGTCGGCATCGTGGCGTTGCCGACCGGTATTCTTGCCTCATCCTTCGCGGAGGAATTCCGCGAGCGCCACGAGCGTGACCAGGCCGCTAAGAAGGCGCGCGCTCAGGAGGCGGCGAAGAAAGATTGAGCCGCCTTGTCTCGCGAATACGGCCGCTCGTGAGGGCGCCTTCAATCAGCTCCGTGCCGGACAGCCCGAACACCCGGCTGCCAATGAACAATGCGCGTGTGTTGCCGTACCAATCGACGCAACTGACTTCGCAGCGATAGTTCGGATCCTGCGCATCCTGGCGCGCCACGAGTTGGCCGGCCCAGGTCAAGCGGCCGGCGCTGTTCAGCGTCAAATAGCTGATGTCCGAAGCCCGGCTTCTGAACCACCAGCGCCCGCCTTCCCAAGTGCGGGTCACAGTCGGCAGCCCCATGATGCCGCTATCGTCAGCGCCCACCAGCGCATTGAAAGCGTGCGAACGCCCTTCCGACTCATAGCGCCCATCAAGCACTTGCGTGCTGACAATCCGCGGCGTGCCTTCGAGATCGAGCACCGAGAGGCTCAAGCCCCGATCCGTGCGATAACCGCTGAGGATCGCGTTGTTGCCGGCGCGCTCAAGGCGAATGATGTTGTGAGGCGCTTGCACCACCGTCGCGGCGGAGGGATTGGCCAACGGCAGCGCAATCACGCGCGACGAAGGCAGTGTTTCGTTGGCTTGCGGCGGATATGAGCTCCAACCGGTGCGGCCGCCGTACACAACGTGCGTGCGTGTGTAGCGCACCTCATATTGCCCGGCTTCGGGACTTGGCGCCTGCACATAGCGATTTGGCGAAGCTTCCATCGGCGTTGTGCGGAAGATGTTGAGCGGCGCGTGGAAGTAGCGCACTTGGGCTGAGGGCGCGTTGCCGGCGCACGGTCCGACATTCCAGGTCAGCAGGGCGCGGAATTCCTCAGTGTTGCTATCGAGCGCCAATTGGTTGGTCGGCACGCCGCGGGCATGGAGGGCGCGCGGCGTCTCGCCGTTCAGCGGCACTTGGTACACGGTGGCAGGGATGGACCCGCTCGATGCGCCGGGGCGCGCGCAATCGCGCGCCAATACGTTATCCCACTGGCTCGGCGTCACCCAGAGGAAGATGTCCGTCGTCGAAACGAAGAACTCGCGTTGCCCGCCGCCGACGAACGCCGTCGTTCGGCATTCGAGTTCATCACCGGCGCTCAAATCGCCGAGCGGGCAGACTGAAACCGAGTGCACCATCGGCTGAAACACACGCTGTACCGGGCGATAGATGTCATTGCCGTCAAACAGTGATCGGCCTTCGGTCGTCACCGCGCGCCGGTCGCCATCGCGCACCCAGCGCCGCACCACCGGCCATCTCATCGCCACGCGTGGATTCACATTGGAAATGTCGAGCGGCGTGTAGATCACGAGATTGCCGTTCACGAGACGCGTCGCGTAATTCTCGATGTCGTAATAGTCGTTCGAGGAAATGTAGTACGTCGCTTCGCGCGTGAGCTGGCCGTTGTCATCGATGGTCAGAACGGTGATCTCTGACGCTTGCTCGCGATAGGAATAGCCGGCCACCAAGATGCGATTGCCGTTGGTCAGCAGTTCGTCGAACCAGGTGTCCTGGTTGGGGCTGCGATAAACGTTGGTGCGGCTGGCGAGCGAAAGCCCGGCTTGATCGCCGTCGCGCGTATCGACAACGAACAGCCGCCCATCCTGCAGCACGATCAGAAAGCGCCCGACCTGCTTGACGATCCCGCCTTCATCCACGCCTTGCGTTTGTACGTTGGTGATTGATGAGGGCTCGCTGGAGCTTCCGCTGTCACCCGAGGCTGTGACAACGACGGAGTTCTCGGTGACGGCTTGCGCCGTGCTCGCGCCAGGCGGGGCAACAGAAGGGGGTGGCGGCGGGGGCGGTGGAGGCGGCGGCGCTGGTACCGGGATCGCGTCTGAAAAGGATTGCTCCGCGTCGCCAAAGCGTCCGCTGTTGCCGTTGATGCGATGCACTTCGCGCACATATCGCAGGAAATCGGCGTCGTTCTCAAAACGCTCGAGCTGGCGCCAGACCGGCGGTTGCGCATTCTCGGTCTTGTCAGGCGCACGCGCTGGAGTCTCCGGTTCACCAGCCGCGCCGATGAACACCAATGCAGCCGCGGCCGCCAGCAAACGCAATTTCATATCGAACCCTCCGCCCATGGAGGACGCTACACGATTGTGGCGCAGATTCGAGCGAAAGCGGGCGCTTCGATCACGCGTGCGCGATTAGAACGGATTGATGCGCCGGCGCCGCGTGTAGTGCAGGTAGCCAATATTGGCGCCGAGGCGGAAACCGACGCCGGCGCGGATCGGCGCCAAGGTCACGTTCTCGCGGCGTTGATAATTGGCCCCAACACCACCGACGAAATACGCCGAGCCATCAACGCCCGGATAGCGATGGAAGATGCTCTCCGGGCGGCGCAGATTGTAGGTGAGCGTGAACACGCGCGCGGCGTTGCCGCCGGTATCGAAGCCGATCGATGGCCCCTGCCAATAGACGCGCGTTGTGCCGTTACCGCCCTTCAAACGCAGATAGCCGTCGCCATAGCGCAATCCAACGCCAATCGCGCCCGAGCCTTCGTTGCCTTCGATGTAGCCGTTCGGGCGGCCCAGCTCGTCAAAGACGTGATCGATAACGGTGGCGAGACCTTCCGCGCCGGTACCAAAGAAACGCTGTGCTGCAGCGAGAACTTCATCCTGCGAATATGTCTGCTGCGCCTGCGCCAGCGCTTCGCCCGGCAGGAGAAGTGCAGCACCCGCGCCTAGCGCAAACCCACGGCGTGAAAGATCGTCAGACATGAAGGCCTCCGAAACTCAGAGACCAAACATAGGGCAGGTCCAACCTGAATCCTATGTGACTCCCGTCCCGATCAGACGCCCGGCGCGTTTTCCGCTTCAAACCGGCCGATCGCGAAGAAGCGATCGCGCCGCTGTTTGCGCAGATCGTCGCCGGAAAGCGGCGTGAGTTCATCCAAAGCTTCCGCCACCGCCGCGCCAACCGAGGCGATCGCCGCCGCCGGCTCCCGATGCGCGCCGCCGGTCGGCTCCTGGATGATGGAATCCACCACCTGGAGCTCGATCAGATCCTGCGCCGTGATCTTCATCGCCGTCGCCGCATCCTTCGCGCGTGCCGCGTCCTTCCAGAGGATCGACGCCGCGCCCTCCGGCGAGATCACTGAATAAATCGAGTGCTCGAGCATCAGCACTTTGTTTGCCGCCGCGATCGCAATCGCACCGCCCGAACCGCCTTCGCCCGCAATCACGGCCACCATGGGCACGCCGAGCGTGAGGCAACGCTCGGTCGAGCGTGCAATCGCTTCAGCTTGCCCGCGCTCTTCCGCGCCAATGCCGGGATATGCGCCCGCCGTATCCACAAAGCTCACCACTGGCAGCGAAAACTTGTCGGCCAGATCCATCAGCCGCACGGCCTTGCGATAGCCCTCCGGCCGCGCCATGCCGAAATTGTGCCGTAGGCGATCGGCGGTGGTGCGGCCCTTTTCGTGACCCATCACCAGCACTGGCCGCCCCAAAAACTTGCCCGTGCCGCCGAGGATCGCCGCGTCCTCACCGAAATTGCGGTCGCCCGAGAGTTCGACGTAGTCCGTCACCAGTGCGGCGACATAATCCTGATAGCGCGGCCGGTCGGCGTGGCGCGCCACCTGCGTCTTCTGCCAGGGATCGAGCTTGGAGTAGATGTCGCTAAGCTGCTTCTCGGCCTTCACCTTAAGGCGCGCGAGTTCAGCGCCCATGGCCAGCGCCTCGGAGCCGGAGGCCTCGGAGATCGCCGCCAGCTCTTCAATCTTGGCCTCGACATCGGCCACTGATTTTTCAAAATCGAGATAGGTGCGCAAAAGCTTCGGCCCGGACCCAAAAGAGGGGCGGACAATACCTCCCCGGGGCCTTCCATCAAGGTAAAGCCCCACCCCGGATACCAGGATTGCGCCCGGAGGCGGCGCAGATCATGCTGCAGGCGCGAACAGAACAGGATCAAGCCCCGTGACCAAGCCGCCCCGCCAATTCTTCGCGCCCCTGGCGAATGGCGCACCGGAGCCGCTCCGAGAGCTGCCGGTGAAGCTCGAGCGCATGATCCACTTCGTCCCGGCCCATAACGAGAAGCTGCGCTCGCGCGTCGGCGACATGGCCAAGACGGTCGACGTCATCCTGGCCAATCTCGAAGACGCGATCCCCGCCGACGCGAAGGAAGCCGCGCGCGCGGGCGCGATCGAGATGGGCAAGAGCTTCGATTTCGCGTCCGCCGGTGTCGGCTACTGGTCGCGCATCAATGCGCTCAACTCGCCCTGGCACTTGGACGACGTCACCGACCTCGTCGCCAATATCGGCAATCAGCTCGATGTCATCATGGTCCCGAAAGTGGAGGGGCCTTGGGACATCCATTACATGGATCAGCTGCTCGCGCTGCTTGAAGCCAAGCACAACGTGAAGCGTCCGATCCTGCTCCACGCCATTCTCGAAACCGCGCAAGGCGTTGCCAATGTCGAAGCCATCGCCGGCGCCAGCCCGCGCATGCACGGCATTTGCCTCGGGCCCGCTGATCTCGCCGCATCACGCAAAATGAAAACGACGCGCGTTGGTGGCGGTCATCCTGGCTACAAAGTTCTGAGCGACGCCGTCGAAGGTCAACCGCGCGACGCTGCCCAACAAGATCTTTGGCACTACACGTTCGCGCGCATGGTCGATGCCTGCGTCATGCACGGCATCAAACCGATGTATGGCCCGTTCGGCGATTTCGCTGACGAAGCCGCCTGCGAACAACAATTTCGCAACGCGTATCTCATGGGCTGTGTCGGCGCCTGGACGCTACACCCGTCACAAGTCGCCATCGCTAAGCGCGTCTTCACCCCCGATGTTGAAGAAGTGAAGCTCGCCAAGCGCATGATCGACGCGATGCCGGACGGCACAGGCGTAGCACTCGTCGATGGCAAAATGCTCGACGACGCGACATGGAAGCAGGCCAAGGTGATTGTCGATCTCGCGAAGCTCGTCGCCAGCAAAGAGCCAGAAATGAAGGCGGCGTATGGGCTCTAGGCCGTGTCTGATATCTCGCTGAACTTCGGCTGGTACGAAATTCTACTTCTCATCCCGTTGGTCGGCTGGCCAGGTGTTGTTCTGGGCGTCGCGCTTTCCGCCGCGCTGTTTTGGAAGCGTCGCCGCATTCTGGCGGGCATGGTCGGGGCGCTCATTGGCGGCATGATCTGGGCCGCTGCAACAGTGTTGATCAACTGATACCGCGTAACCGCTGTCACAAACATATCCGCTGCGCTCGGCTACATGCGTTCCCATTGGTGGTGACGCATGAAAGCTCAGAAATACTTTTTCAGTCTCGTTCTCGTGACGGTGATCTACTTCACCGTCGCGGTGTTGTTGTCGCCGCCCTTCGCGGGAACAAGTGCATAACGTGACAGCCGTCACGGCGTGGTCTCATTTCAGCGCGTAGCTCACTCCTGTGCAGGGACAAGCACTCGGGAGGAACTCCATGAGAAAAAGCGCTTTGTTCGCCGGCCTCATTGCCGCGAGCCTCATTGGCCTCAACGGCGCTGCGTCGGCGCAAACCCAAACACCGCAGATACAGCGGCAAGAGACGCCACAGATCCAACGGCAGAACAACAACCGCCTGACCGCGCGTGTGATTGATCTCTCGCCAATCCCATCGCGCATCGAGCATGGCGTTGTCTCGGTGCGCAACACCGGCACAGCCAATTCCGGACCTTCGATTGCGACCGTGAATTGTCACTTGCCGGGGCAGGAGGGCGGTTGTCCTGAGCTGCCGGCTGCGGCGGTCGCGGCGTACTCAAACCCCGCTTATCCAAATCGCCTTGTCGTCAACATTCCGGCAATCCAAGCGGGTCACGTCCACAACCACAATCTGAGCTTCTGGAATGATCTCGAGTGGCCGAGCGGCAGCTACGTCTTCGAGTTCGTTGTCGATGCCGGCGGCACGATCAACGAATCCAACGAGGGCAACAATACTGGGCAGCACACCTGGGTCGTTCCGTAACGGCGGTTTGATCGGTTCGGAGTTGATTGGCTCCGCCAAATAACGCACCCATCCCCGGACTAACCGGGGATGGGGTTTGCGATGAAGAAATCAGCCGCTCTTGCTTTGCTTCTGGCGCTCGCCGCGCCCAGCCTGGCGTTCGCGCAGGCGCCGACGCGCGCCGAACTTGCCCGCGTCGATCGTATTTTACGCGCCACGCCGCTGATCGATGGCCACAACGATCTGCCGTGGGCGATCAAGAGCGATCACGGCAACGATCTCGCCAATGTCGATCTCAATAGCGACACGCGCACGCTCACGCCGCCGTTGCACACCGATATCCCGCGCCTCCGCCAAGGCCGCCTCGGCGCGCAATTCTGGTCAGTCTATGTGCCGGCCGCGCTCAAGGGCCCGGACGCGACCCGCGCCACCTTCGAGCAAATCGATCTCACCCGCCGCATGATCGCCGCTTATCCGCAGACGTTCGAGTTCGCGGATAGCGCGGACGATATCGTCCGTATCCATCGCCAGCGCCGCATCGCTTCCATGTTCGGCATGGAAGGCGGGGAGGCGATAAACAACAATCTCGCGCTGCTGCGCGAATTCCGTGCCGCCGGCGTCCTCTACATGACGCTCACCCACTCGCAGAACACCGATTGGGTCGATAGCGCCACCGCCACACCTCAACACGGCGGCCTTACGCCGTTCGGAGAAGACGTGATCCGCGAAATGAATCGCGTCGGCATGCTGGTCGATCTCAGCCACGTCTCCGCCGACGCCATGCGCGATGCACTTCGCGTCAGTACCGCGCCTGTCATTTTTTCGCATTCCTCGGCTTTCGGCGTGACGCCGCATCCGCGCAACGTCCCTGACGATGTGCTTGAACTTGTCCGCGCGAACGGCGGCGTGGTGATGGTGAACTTCTTTCCGGCCTTCACCTCGACAGAGGTTTGGGATTGGGGCTCGCGCCGTTCCGCCGAAGAGGCGCGCTTGCGAGCCCTGAACCCGGCGACGCCAACAGCCGTGACAGAGGGCGTGGCCGCGTGGGTGGAGGCCAATCCGCGTCCTTCCATCGATGTTGGCGTCATCGCCGATCACATCGAACACATCGCCCGCGTAGCCAGCCGCGATAATGTCGGCATCGGTTCGGATTTCGATGGCGTGCCGTGGCTGCCTGAGGGGCTCGATGGTGTTGAGGACTATCCCAACCTGTTCGTCGAGCTGATGCGCCGTGGCTGGAGCGATCGCGATCTCGCCAAGCTCGCCGGCGGCAATCTGCTCCGTGCTTTGCGTCAAGCCGAGCACGTCGCGGCCCGCAGCTAAGCCAAAGAAAAACGGCCCCGGTGCAAACCGGGGCCGTTTCACTTCTGTGTCGTCCTCGTCTCAATAATCCGGGCGGCCAACGCGGCGGCGCGCCGGCGTGCGTGCGCGCGAGGGACGCTCAGGCTCGGCCTGAACTTCCTGGATTTCCGTTTCCGTATAGAGCTGCCCGAGCGCCTCGAAGGTGAGCGTCGTCGTGTAGCTGCCCACCGCCGCCGGCGAACCGGCCGGCATGTCGGCGCGATGGCGCGCGGCGATAATGTAGCGGCCCGGCGCATCGAAGGTGAATGTCGCGATCCCGCTGGCGTCGGTGACGACGTAGCGGTCGAGCTTCGTTTCAGGATCGCCCTCGGCGTAAATCACGACGGCGCTGTTCGCCATCGGCTGGCCGTCGAACTGAACTTCGACTTGAAAGCCTTGGCTCGCCAGTACCTGGTTCGGGTGTGTCACCGGGCGGAGCGCGAGGCGGCCGATGGTTTGATCGACCGAAGTCCGGTTCGCGGTGCCGCGCGTGATGTAGGTGTCGGCGACAGTGATGGTCTGCAGCGTCGTCGTCTCGGCGCCCTCGGCTGGCGTTTCATCCGCGCCGAGCACGCGCCACTGGCCATTCTCGCCGACAAGGTTAGCGACTTGGCCGAGCACTTCGCCAGTGCTGACGCGATATGTTCCGCCGCGCGCGAGGTCGGCCTGCAGCTCTGTCGTGCCGCCCGCGGTCACCGCGATGCGGTCGGCCGAGACGCGCTCGCCCTGCGGATTGATAACGGTGAGGCTAGCGCCCAATGCAATTGATGGCGTGAAGAATTGCGTTGCGTAGGAACCTTCCACCTCGACGGTGGCCTCGGTCACCCAGAATTCTTCCGGCTTCAGGTACGACGTGTACGCAGCCGCTGGAGTCGCCGCCGCCGCGAACAGCACGGCAGCCAAAATGTGTCTCTTCATAAGCCTCACTCGCCTGCTCGGCGGGAACCCTGGTTCCCGCTGATCCCTCAGGCGTAAATCACACTACGTCGCCCAGACTTTCAACCCTGTAACACGCCTGTGACTAGCGTGGCCGATTGTCCAAGAGCGCCAACAGCCCAAAAAAGCTCACTACAGTAAACCATAGGTACAAGATCAGCGCGCCGAGGCCTGCGAGCCAAACCAGCAGGAACCCGCCGATGATGAAGGTGATCCATCCGACCACCGCAACAATCGCCAGCCCGATCGTCCACCAAAATGCGGTGAACCAGATGCGGATTTGATAGTCCAAATGCGAACGCGCCAGCGGCCCCGCGCCATCGCGCGCCGCCAGCGCCACGATGACGCCGAACAACGCAAAGATCGCCGCGCTCGGTATGCTCAGCAGGTAGAGCGCATAAACGATGAAGGTCGCAGAGCGGCCCGGTTCCGGAGCGGGAAGGGATGTTGTGCTCATTGCGTGCTCACCTTGCTCAAGCTTTCGGCTTCTTCGCCAGCGGGTGCTTGGTCTCGACGATCGTCTTTAGCCGGCCTTCGGCGACATGGGTGTAAATCTGCGTCGTGGCAATGTCGGCGTGGCC
>CAYUOC010000110.1:11194-12493 GCA_964446305.1 uncultured Terricaulis sp.
CGGCAGCGCCACCAATTCGCTCACCCGCAGACCGGCGCCATACAAGAGTTCAATGATCGCCCGATCGCGCGCGTTCTCAGCCGCACCGATCAGCGCCTCGATCTCTTCCAGAGACAACGTCTTCGGCAAGGACCGCGCTCGCTTCGGCGCGTCGAGCCGCGAGGTCGGATCGTCGCCGCGCACATTGTCCTGCAACAAGAAGCGATAGAATTGCCGCAGCGCTGAAATCCGCCGCCGCGCTGTCGCCGGCGAAAGTCCGCGCTTCGCCAGCCCCGCCACATAAGCCTCAACCGCCGCGGCCCCCGCCGCCGCGACGCCGCCGCTTATATGCTCGCGCGCATCCTCCAGATCGCGGGCATAGGCATCGAGCGTGTTCGCCCGCGCCCCGCGCTCGGCCGAGAGCATTTCCAGAAAAGACTCGATCAGGGCTGAGTCGCTCATCGACGCGACCTTAGCATTCTCTTGCCGAATGCGCGCTGCAGCGTAGTTCTCAGTCTCGCCGCGGTTGCGATCGACGCCGGGGTCGCCTTCGTCCGCTAATGTGCATCAGGCTCCGTGGCGAGTCCTTGCAACGATGGGTAACGCTGAGCGATTTGCGTGCGCAATGACTCCGTATCCGCGCGAAATACCGTGCCATCCTGCAAACGTACCGTTTGCACAAACGCGATAGCAGTGAAGGTGTCTGCGGCGGGAGGGTCGTCGGCTGAAGGTACATGCGCCTCCAACGTCGCACCGGCTGCCAGTGTGCTCCATGGCTCGGTCCGTTCGATGAGATCCGGTCCCCTGAAGCTGATGAGCGTGCGTTGTGCGTCAATGGGCTCATTGACTGGGTTCCAGCGAAGCAGGCCCACCTGAATGTAGACGATCGGCTGGTTGGTGCGGTTTGTGAGATCGAAGAGCACCCAAGGGATTGGGCGGTCCACTGTATTGTTGAATCGGTTGCCGAAGCTGAAATCAGAAATGCTGACAACGTCATTCAGGTTGTTGATAGCGACAGCCTGCCTTTCAGCGTAATTGTGGCGCGGTGTGTACACGTCTTGAGCTTGTTGGGCGTACGCAGTGCCGATAGTTGTCAGACCCAAGACAATCGCAAGCAAGATTGCGCGCATGGACTCACTCCTTTGGCCACAGGCTACTGGTTGGTTAGGGAGTGCAATTGATCAGGCGCAATTGGGCGCACTAGGAGGTCGGTCGGCAGCCAGTATCGCCTCGGCCGCGAGCCGCCGTCCGCTCAACGCGCAGCCACGACGCCATTGAGCGCCGCCAAACGCTGGAAGCACTGAATGCAGACCGCGCGGC
>CAYUOC010000111.1:0-12456 GCA_964446305.1 uncultured Terricaulis sp.
CGGTCTGCGCGAAATCGGCGTTCTCGGAGAGAAAGCCGTAACCCGGATGGATCGCCTCGGCGCCGGTTTGCCTCGCGGCGGCGATGATCCTCTCGCCGCGCAGATAGCTTTCCTTCGCGGGCGAGGCGCCGATGTGCACCGCTTCATCCGCCTCGCGCACGTGCAGCGCTTTAGCGTCGGCGTCGGAATAGACGGCGACAGTGCGCACGCCGAGACGCTTGCACGTTCGGATCACACGCCGCGCAATTTCTCCGCGGTTGGCAATGAGCACAGACTTCAACATGCGCGCACCATTCCCCTTCTCCCTTGCGGAGAAGGGGTTAGGGGATGAGGGGCGGAGATACGAGTGCGCTGCTTCGAGCGTGAACGCGGAGCGCCTGCTTGCGACAAGCGCGGCAGCTCAACGCCCCTCACCCCCCTCTCCGCAAGGGAGAGGGGGAGAAGCGCGCGAGCGATCTCGCCGCGGTTTGCGATGAGGGTGAAATTGAGCACTGTCACTGTCTGAACATCCACACAATCGCCGCCGCCATTAGGGCCAGAGGCACGGCGGCCAATATCCAGCGCAATGCACCATAGTGCGCGTGCTCCACCCATCGACAGTATGCGAATAACGCCGCTACCGCGATGCCAAGAAGAATCGGGCCGACGATCAAAATGGCGATTGAAAGCCACCTAAACGTCGCTTCCCCCATCAACATCATCAGAACGTAGGCTATCGCTAGGAGTACGCCCGTGATCCGAGCAACACCCAGACTTTCGTTGATGAATATCTGCCAGCCAAACATCACATTCTGAACACGCCGAAGCGTGTCTCCGGAATTGGCGCGTTGAGGCTCGCGCTGATCGCCAAGCCCAACACATCCCGCGTTTGCGCGGGATCGATGATGCCGTCGTCCCAGAGGCGCGCTGTTGCGTGATATGGGCTCCCCTCCGCCTCGTACCTTGCGCGGATGGGGTCTTTGAATTTTTCTTCGTCGGCTTTGGACCAGCTCTCGCCTTTTGCTTCCATGCCGTCGCGCTTCACTTGCGCGAGCACGCTGGCTGCTTGCTCGCCGCCCATGACGGAGATGCGGGAGTTGGGCCAGGTGAAGAGGAAGCGCGGAGAATAGGCGCGGCCGCACATGCCGTAATTGCCGGCGCCGAAGGAGCCGCCGATCAGCAATGTAAATTTCGGCACTTCGGCGCTAGCGACGGCTGTCACCATTTTCGCGCCGTCCTTGGCGATGCCGCCGGCTTCGTATTTGCCGCCGACCATGAAGCCGGAAATGTTCTGCAGGAAGAGCAGCGGAATGCCGCGCTTGCAGGCGAGCTCGATGAAGTGCGCGCCCTTCTGTGCGCTTTCGCTGAACAGGATGCCGTTGTTGGCGAGGATCGCGACGGGCATGCCCCAGATGCGCGCGAAGCCAGTAACGAGCGTCGGGCCGTATAGTGGTCGGAACTCGTCCAGCTCGCTGTCGTCGACGATGCGGGCGATGACTTCGCGGACATCGTATGGCGTGCGGACGTCGTCGGGGATAACGCCGTAAATGCTTTCGGCATCGTACGCGGGCGCGATGGGTTCGCGGAGATCGAGGCCGACCTTCTTAGTGGTGTTGAGATTGGCGACGATGCGGCGGACGAGATGCAGCGCGTGCGCATCGTCGTGTGCGAGGTGATCGACGACGCCGCTCTTGCGCGCGTGCAGATCGCCGCCGCCGAGATCTTCGGCGCTGATCACTTCGCCGGTCGCGGCTTTCACGAGTGGAGGCCCGCCGAGGAAGATGGTGCCTTGGTTGCGGACGATGACGGTTTCATCGCTCATCGCCGGCACGTAGGCGCCGCCGGCGGTGCATGAGCCCATGACGCAGGCGATCTGCGCGATGCCCTCGCCCGACATGCGGGCTTGGTTGAAGAAGATGCGGCCGAAATGGTCGCGGTCGGGGAAGACTTCGGCCTGGTGCGGCAGGTTTGCGCCGCCGCTATCGACGAGATAGACGCACGGCAGCTTGTTCTGCATCGCGATCTCTTGCGCGCGCAGGTGCTTCTTCACCGTCATCGGAAAATAGGCGCCGCCCTTCACCGTGGCGTCGTTGGCGACGATCATCACTTCGCGGCCAGACACGCGGCCAATGCCGGTGATGACGCCAGCCGCCGGCGCCTCGCCGTTGTAGAGATCGTAGGCCGCCAGCGCGCCGACTTCGAGAAACGGCGCGCCGGGATCAAGCAAGCGTTCAACACGTTCGCGCGGCAGGAGCTTGTTGCGCTTGGTGTGACGCGCGCGCGCTTCTTCAGGGCCACCAAGCGCGATGGTCGCGGCGCGTTCGCGCAGCTGCTGCGCCAAGGCACGGTGGTGCGCGGCGTTCTTGGCGAAGGCTTCGGAGTTTGGATCGATAGAGGATTTGAGTTTCATGACTTTGTCGACGCAGTCCTAGCTCTATCGATGAAGCGACGAATGACTATCAGCAATGCGCCGACGCTACCAAACACGACGACATTTATGCCGCCGTAGAAAAGTGTCGCCGCGACAGGCGTTCCGGTCATCAATCCCACGGCGCCGATCAGCGCGACCACAGCAAGCGTTAGCAAACCAAGCAGCTTCCAGCTCGGGCGAAACAACAGCGGAACCAGAAGCGCATAAACCCACATCACTAGCCCCCGCCAATGATCTCCCGGCCGATCAGGAAGCGCCGGACTTCATTCGTGCCGGCGCCGATGTCGTAGAGCTTAGCGTCGCGGAGGAAGCGCTCAACTGGGAAGTCCTTGGTGTAGCCTGCGCCGCCGAGGGCTTGGATGGCTTCGAGGCCGACCTTCACCGCGCTTTCGGAGGCGTAGAGGATGGCGCCGGCTGCGTCGTGGCGTGTGGTTTTGCCGGCGTCGCAGGATTTTGCGACGGCGTAGACGTAGGCGCGTGCCGAATTGAGCGCGACGATCATGTCGGCGACCTTGGCCTGGATCAGCTGGAACGAGCCGATCGGCTTGCCGAATTGTTTGCGCTCGCGAACATAGGGGAGCACGACATCGAGGCAGGCTTGCATGATGCCGAGCGGGCCAGCGGCGAGCACGGCGCGTTCGTAGTCGAGCCCGCTCATCAAGACGGCGACGCCGCGATTGACGCCGCCCATGACGTTCTCTTCCGGCACTTCGCAATCTTCGAACACAAGTTCGCCGGTGTCCGAGCCGCGCATGCCCATTTTGTCAAGCTTCTGGCTGACGCTGAAACCCTTCATACCGCGCTCGATGATGAAAGCCGTGATGCCGCCTGAGCCTGCGCCCGGTTCGGTCTTGGCGTAGACGACGAGCGTGTTGGCTTCGGGCGCGTTGGTGATCCAGAACTTCGTGCCGTTCAGCACGTAGCGATCGCCCTTCTTCTCAGCGCGCAATTTCATCGAGACGACATCGGAGCCCGCGCCCGCTTCGCTCATGGCGAGCGAGCCGACGTGTTCGCCGCTGATGAGCTTGGGCAGATACTTCTGCTTCTGCTCGGGCGTCGCCCAGCGGCGGAGCTGGTTGATGCAGAGGTTCGAGTGCGCGCCGTAGCTCAAGCCAACGGAGGCGCTAGCGCGGCTCACCTCTTCCATCGCGACGACGTGTTCGAGATAGCCGAGGCCGAGGCCGCCATCTTCTTCGGCGACGGTGATGCCGTGCAGGCCAAGCTCGCCCATCTCGGGCCAAAGTTCGCGCGGGAATTTGTTGGCGGCGTCGATCTCGGCCGCCATCGGCCCGATGCGGTCAGCCGCGTACTGGCGGGTGGTGTCGCGGATGGCGTCGGCGGTTTCGCCGAGCTGGAAATCAAGCTGATAGGAATCGGTCATCGGCGTCTGCCTCCGGACGCTTCTACGTTTGAGGCGAGCTTCTAATTGATTTGCGCCTCCAATAGAAATTGAACGTTACGAACAAGACTGATAGATATCATCTATGGATCGGTATCTGCTTCGCTACTTCCTGGCCGTGGCTGAACTCGGGTCGTTCTCGAAGGCGGCGCAGCGGGTGAGCGTCACTCAGCCGACGCTTTCGGTCGGGATCGCTAAGCTTGAGGACGAAGTCGGCGCGCGGCTGTTCGAGCGGACTACGCGGCGGGTGTCGCTCACGCCGGCGGGCAGCAAGTTTCTGCAGCACGCGCGGCGGATCACGCAGGAGTACGAGGCGGCGCTCCGTGAGGTCTCGAACACGCCGCAACTGAAGCGCCTGCGCGCGGGCATTCTCTCCACTATTCCCGCGCGCGATCTGGAGCGCGTGGTTGCGGCTCACGCCAAGAACTCGGGCGGCGAAGCGCTGGAGATCCTGGACTCGACTGAGCGCGACATCGCCAACCGGCTGTCGGATGGGCGCCTCGATGTCGCCATCACGATCCTTCGGCCAGGCTTGGAGAGCTTCGCGCAGGAGAAGCTGCGCAACGAACCTTATGTGTTGTTCGTCGCCGCTAACCACAAACTGTCGGGGGTCGACGAGATCGAGGGCGGCGAACTGGCGGGCGAGACGATGATCGTGCGCCGCCAGTGCGAAGGGCTGCCAGAGATCAGCCGCTACTTTACCAACCGCGACGTGCGCCCCTCTTTCAGCCTGCGCACGCTTTCGGACGATCGCGCGATGAACATGGTCGCCGCGGGGCTCGGCGTTACGGTTGCGCCATCAAGCTTCAAGCGGCCCGGGCTCGCATCAGTGAATCTTGCTGGTCTCAATCTGAGCCGGGACGTCGGGCTCGTCTTCTCCGATCGCATGCGCGAGCGCGGCGGCGTGTTCGTCGAGGCCGCGCGCGCGACCTACGGAGCTGGTCGCAAAGTAAGGTAAACGCTAACCACGCGCGTTGTGAGCAACAGCCAGTAATGTTACGATCCTGGAACGTCGGGTCACGTCAGGGTGTTTAAGGGTCATGGCGCCTCCAGCTCGTCCAGTTTGGACAGGGCACATTCGGCTCGCGCTCGTCGCGCTGCCGGTGAAGCTCTACTCAGCCTTGGATTCCAAGGAGAAGATCTCGTTCAACCAAATCCATGAGCCTTCGAAGCAGCGCATTCGCTACGAGAAGGTCGCGCCGGGCATTGGCGCCGTGGACAAGGACGAGATCGTCAAAGGCTATGAGTACCAGAAAGGCCGCTATGTGCTCTTCAGCGATGAGGAGTTCGAGGCGCTGAAAGTCGACTCCAAGAAGACACTCGACATGATTCAGTTCGCGCCGGCGGACACGATCGACCCGATCTATTTCGACAAGCCGTATTATGCCCTGCCCGACGGCAAGATGGCGGACGAGCCGTATCGGGTCGTGTGCGAAGCGCTAAAGAAGACAAAGACTGTCGGCCTCGGCCAGATCACGATGCGCGGCCGTTCTTACATCGCGGCGGTGAAGCCGTATGAGGGCGGCCTTACGGTGGAGACCGTTCACTACGCCGACGAACTGCGTAAGGCGAACTTGTTCTTCGACGAAATTCCATCGGGCAAGCTCGACAAGGATCTGATCGATCTCGCGGAAGAATTGATCAACCGCAAGAAGGCCAAGTTCGATCCGACCAAATTTGAAGACGAATACGCCATCGCGATCGAGCGCTTGGTGAAAAAGAAGATCGAGCGCCACGGCGAGCTGATTTTGGAAGATCAGGAAATGCCCGCGTCTGATTATGGCGATAACGTCGTTTCGCTTGTCGACGCGCTGAAGAAGTCGCTGGCGAAGAAGTCGAAGGTCGTTGGCGAAGACGAAGAAGAAGCACCAGCGCCGAAGCGCCGGGCCGCAGCCGAGCGCACCAAGACGCCGCGGGCAAAAGCGCCAGCCAAGGCGCCTGCGAAGAAGCGCGCGAAAAAATAAGACGATCTTGTGGGCACGACATTTGTGATCCACCCATTCCCGGATTGGCGCGCAGCGCCAAGTCCGGGACCCATAACCCCAACGGCGCGACGTACTGAGCACAACGCCCGATCCATTTGTGTTTGTGGGTCCCGGGCTCGCCGCTTACGCGCCGCCCCGGGAATGGGTGTGTGATGGCCGTCAAGAAGAGCGCGAAGCCTAGCGACGCCGTCGGCGATCTCGTCGAGTACAACCGCAAGCGCGATTTCAAGAAGACGACCGAGCCGGCCGGCGGAACCGTGAAGGACGCCGGCGGAATGTTCGTTGTGCAGAAGCACGCGGCGACGCGGCTGCACTATGATTTCCGGCTTGAGCACAACGGCGTGCTGATGAGCTGGGCAGTACCGCAAGGCCCTTCCCTCGATCCGGGCATCAAGCGCCTCGCGATGCGAACGGAGAACCACCCGATCGAATACGGCTCGTTCGAAGGCGTCATACCGAAGGGTGAGTACGGCGCCGGCGCGGTGATCATCTGGGACACCGGCAAGGTGCATTGGCTGCTCGATCCCGACGAGGGCATGGCGAAGGGCGAGTTGAAATTCGTCTTGGCCGGCGAACGGCTGATGGGTGAGTTTCACATGGTCAAGATCAAGCCGCGCGAAGGCGAGCGTGGCAATCCTTGGCTCTTGTTCAAATCGAAGGACGCGTATGCGGGCAAGGAAGACCCCGTCGCCCGCAGCGTGACGAGTGTTGTTTCCGGTCGCACGATCGAAGATGTGCGCTCGGGCGGCGCGCGTGTCTGGAGCAAGGGCGGCGAACGTGCGCCGAAGGCCGCAAAGCCGCCGAAATGGGCGTTCGTGGAGCCGGCTCTGGCGACGCGCGTGGACAAAGCGCCGCCGAGCGATGCGTGGATTCACGAGATCAAATATGACGGCTACCGTATCCAAGCGGCAGTGAGCGGCGACAGCGTGCGGCTCTACACGCGCACGGGCCTCGATTGGACGGGCAAGTTTCAATCCGTGGCGGATGCTCTCGCCGCGTTGAACCTGAAAGACGTGCTCCTCGACGGCGAGGTCGCCGTCGCGCAGGCGAGCGGCAAGACCGACTTTTCGGCATTGCAGAAATCCTTGGAGAGCGGCGTCGCCAAGGGCGTTTCGTATTTCGTGTTCGATCTTTTGGCGGATGGCGCGAAAGACCTGCGCAAAACACCGCTGCTCGAACGCAAACATCGTCTGGACGCCCTGCTCGCGAAGGCGAAGGCCCCCATTCGTGTGAGTCCGTACTTTGAAGGCGCGGGGCCAGATGTGTTGGCGGCTTTCCGCGAGCAAGGGCTGGAGGGCGTCGTCTCGAAGAAGGCGACCTCCACATACCAAAGCGGGCGTACCAATTCTTGGCTCAAGGTGAAGCTCGTCAACGAACAAGAGTTCGTGATCATTGGCTATCAGCCTTCGCTGAAGGGACGCGCATTCGCAGCGCTGATGATGGCCGACCGCGTAAACGGAAAGTTCGTCTATCGTGGCAATGTCGGTACGGGCTTCAATGACAAGATGCTGGCGTCGCTGCAGGAGAAACTGAACAAAATTGAACGCGCAAAGCCAGCGTTGGCCGTACCGCGTGAAGCGGCGAAGGGCGCTAAATGGGTTGAACCTAAGTTGGTGGCGCAGGTGCGCTTTGCCGAGTTCACCGGCGAAGGCGCGATCCGGCATGGCGTTTTCTTGGGTCTGCGTGGCGATAAATCCGCCAAGGATGTGCAGGCCGAGCAAGCGGCGCCGGCAATGCGCACGCGCGTACGGCTGACGCATCCGGAAAAGGTGCTGTTTCCGGACGCCGGCGTCACCAAGGCGGAACTCGCCGCCTATCTCGATATGGCCGCCGATCGAATGGGCGCGCATCTTTATGGGCGGCCGGTGAGCCTTGTGCGCGCGCCAGATGGCGTCGGTAAGCAGACGTTCTTTCAGAAGCACGCCATGAAGGGCATGCCGAAAGAGATCAAACTGATTCCGATCGTGGAAAGCGATGGCAAATCCGAGGAGTACCTGACGCTGCCGGATGCGGCGGCGATCGTGTCGGCGGCTCAGATCAGCGCACTCGAGTTTCACCTCTGGGGCTCGCGCAACACATCGCTGGAGCTGCCAGATCGGATGATCTTCGATCTCGATCCGGATGAGGATTTGGACTTTCAGGTCGTGAAGCGCGCGGCGTTCGATATCAGGGCGCTGCTTGAAAGTGCGGACCTTACGTCGTTCGCGATGATCACCGGCGGTAAAGGCATCCACATTGTGCTCAATGTGAAGCCGAAATTGCACTGGGATGAGTTTAAAGGCTTTGCCGCCGACGTGGCCGAGCAGATTGAAGCACTCGATCCGAAACGCTTCATCGCCAACATGTCGAAGGCCAAGCGCAAGGGCCGCATCTTTATCGATTATCTCCGCAACGGCCGCGGTGCGACGGCGATTGCGCCCTATTCGCCCCGTGCGCGCGGCACAGCGCCGATCGCGGTTCCAGTGAGCTGGGATGAGTTGAAGACCATTCCCGCCGCGAATGTCTTCAAGCTGAAGGACATGCGCGCGCGCTTGAACGAACCAGATCCGTGGGCCGACTACGCCAAGAGCGCGGTGAGCATCACCAAGTCGACACGCGCGAAGCTCGGACTCAGCTGATCTAAATTGCGGCGCCTTCCGTGCGCAGTATAGTGGCGGAAACCGGAGACGCTCCGCATGCGCCATGCCTTACTCGCAGCCGCCGCCCTGCTTTGCGCGTGTGGCCAATCCGAACGACCGCCGCCGCTTCCGGAGACGCCGGCGCAAAAAGTGACGCCTGCGTGGTTCATCTGCGATGCGATCGATGCGCCCGTTCTGCTGGTGTTTGAACGCGACGGAAGAACCGTCCGCGTTGCCCAATATGCGAAGCCGAACGGCGAGATCGTTCAGCGAACCGAGTACGGCCTAGGCGAAGGCGATGGTGCGGCCGGCAGCATCACCACGCCGCTCATCCAGAACGGCGCCGAAGCGGGCGCGATCCGGGAGATCAATGCGGAGGTGTTGGAGACGCCCGGCTCCGCTTACACGCCGGTCTATTCCTCCGTGCGTCTCGGCGATCGCGAAATCTCCTGCCGCTGGCTGCCGCGCACGCGGCTGATGGGATTCACCGGTCGCCGCACGATTGTTGTGAGCGAAGACGGCGATGGCGACCTTCTCTATCATTCATACGACTTCGCGAGCGCGGCAGAGGCGCAACCGATAGAAGTGTCCGAAAACGGCCGGACGACCACCTTCTCGCTCGAAGTTCGCGATGGCGCCGAGACGCTGACGCCGGAGGGAACTCGCTATGCGTTTCGCGCCGATGTGGAAACCGATATCAACGTCACGCTCGATCCGGCGGGCGTCGGCCGCGTGACGGTGAGCCGGCATGGGCCGGATGCGGTGCAAACCGAGGACCTGATCGCGTACGTCGTCGGATCGGGCGCGGAGTAAGTTGAGCCTGCGGTGAAGCGCTGCTAAGGCACGGCCAGGAGATGTTCATGCGTATTGCCGCTGTTTTTCTGGCCCTGGCCGTCGTTGGCTGCAACCAACAAGCCGAGGCCCCCGCAGCTCCCGAAGAAGAGCAGGTCTTCATGCGCGTGCCGCCGCCATGGTTCATCTGCGACTCGATCAATTCGGGCGCCGTAATCGTGTTTGATCGCAACCCAGATGGCGATGTGCGCGTCGCTGAGTATCAAAAGTCCGACGGTTCAATCGTGCAGCGCATCGGCTATTTCGTCGGCGACGAAGAAGGCGCCGCGGGCAGCGTGAACACGGAGCTGGTGCGCGACCAAGGTTCTGATGGCTGGGTCCGTCAAACCAATGCGGGAATGCTGGAGACGCCTGGTTCGGCTTACACACCGCGCTTCGTTTCAGCGCTGCTGGACGGCCGCGATGTGCAATGCCGCTGGCTGCCGCGCACGCGCGTGATCGGTTTCTCGGGACGCCGCAGCTTTGTCGTGCACGAGGATGCGAGCGGCGCGCTGACCTACACCGCCTACAATTTCACCGACGCCAGCACGCGACCCGTGGATGGCGCGGAGAATGCGCGCACGACCACCTCTTCGCTCGAGCTCACCGGCGGTCTCGCCGGGCAAACACCGGAAGCGACCACCTACACGTTCGAAACTCAGGGCTTCCGCTATGTGCTTTCGCTCAATCGCGACGGCACCGGCTCGCTGGACGTGACGCGCGACGGTGCGCCGCTGTCGAACGAACCTTTAATCGGCTACCAGCAAGGCACGCCGCCTGCCCCGGCCGCGGCTACGCCGTAAGCTCGCTCGCATAGTCACAAGGATTGATGATGACGTTCGCTACCTATGAAAAATCCGGCCGAGTGGCGGTCGTCACGTTGAACCGGCCCGAGAGCCGTAACGCCATCGCTACCCAGCAGGATTGCGACGACCTCGCCGGCGCGCTCTGGAAAGCGAACGACGACGGCGACATCAACGCCGTGATCCTCACCGGCGCCGGCAAGTCCTTTTGCGCCGGCGGCGATCTGAAGGCGATCCGCGAGCGCAGCGGCATCGGCCCGCGCGCAACGCCAGATGGCACCCGCGCCAATTATCGGCGCGGTGTTCACTCCATTATCAAGGCGCTGGCTGACATCGAGGTCGCCACCATCGCGGCGATCAACGGCCACGCAATTGGTCTGGGCCTGGACATCGGCATCCTGTGCGACATTCGCCTAGCCGGCGCGTCAGCGAAGATGGCGTCGAGCTTTGTGAAAGTCGGCATCATTCCGGGCGACGGCGGCGCGTGGATATTGACCAACGCGATCGGCGCCTCGCGCGCGGCGGAGCTGGTGCTCACAGGCGACACCATCGACGCGGAGGAAGCGGCGCGCATTGGCCTGGTGTCGCGGGTAGTCTCTGACGACGCGCTGATGGACGAAGCGCGGAAGGTCGCGGACCGCATTGCCGTGAACCCGCCGCGCACGGTTCGGCTGGCGAAGCGCCTGCTCCGCGAGGCGCAGCACGGCCGCCTGAGCGATGTGCTGGAGCTCTCCGCTGCATTCCAAGCGCTGGCGCACGAGACGCGCGACCACAAGGAAGCCGTGGACGCGTTCACTGAGAAACGCACGCCGAAATTTACGGGCGAATGACATGGCAATCCGCGTCGGTATCGGCGGCTGGAGCTTTGAGCCTTGGGAGGAGAGCTTCTATCCGCCCAAGCTGGCGGCGGCGAAACAGCTTGAGTATGCTTCCAGCAAAGTGACGGCGATCGAGATCAACGCCACATTCTACCGCACACAGAGCGCGACTTCATTTCAGAAATGGGCGAAGTCGACGCCAGACGACTTCATGTTCTCAGTGAAGGCGCCCCGCGCGGCCGTGCAGCGCAAGGACTTGCGCGAGGCGGCGCAATCGATCGAATGGTTTTTCAGCAGCGGCGTCGGCGAACTTGGCTCTAAGCTCGGACCGATCTTTTGGCAGATGGCGCCCTACAAGAAATTCGACGCCGCGGAGATCAACGCCTATTTCGACATGCTCCCGGAGAAACTCGGGAAGCTGAAGCTCCGCCACGCCATCGAAGTGCGCCATGCGAGTTTCACTGATGACGCGTTCTTGAAGATCGCGCGCGATCGCAACATCGCGGTGGTGACGGTGGAGTCGGAGAAGCACCCGCTTATCATCGAACCCACGGCCGATTTTTCGTACGCACGCTTGGAACTCACACAGGCGGACGAACCGACCGGCTATCCAAAGCCGGCGCTAAAGAAGTGGGCGAAAACCGCGCGCGACTGGGAAAAGTCTGGCGACGTGTTCCTCTACTTCATCAGCGGCGCGAAAGAGCGCAATCCAGCCGCTGCTATGGCGATGCTGGACGTGCTGAAGGCGTAATTGCGGCGACGCCGGGCGCGCCTTGCCTAACGCGCGCCGCAGCCTCACATTACGAATCACGAGGCAGACGCCGACGAAACAAACATGTCCGAAAACCGCATCGGCCACATTCGCCTGACTTCCCACCCTGGGGCTGGCGCTGCCGTGCGCTTTCCCATTCAGTGGGGCGCGCCAACGGCGCGAGAGCGTGGGCCAGTGATCGGCTCGGCAACAGCGGATCGTAATGTCATCGGCGCCTATGGCGGCGCTTATTCCATCTACCGCGCGCTCTCGGTTTCCGCCGGCGCTTTGAATCCGAGTGTGCGGCCAGATTTGAAAGACACCTCTCCGGTCGTGGACATGGGGCCGTTTCCGCAATGGCGTGACGCCGGCAAGATCGTATCGCTCGATCCTTGGGGGCATGTGGTCGCTGACGCATTCAAGACAGAGATCGATGGCGGCGCGGATATCCGCCCGACAATCGCGATCACACGCGCGCGCTTGTCGTTACCGGAAGTCCGCGAAGCGATCAGCCTTGAGCGGCTGAAGGTCGATGGCGCGGTCGTCCATGAAAGCGGCGACGTCGCGGTGACCAAGGCCGCGATTGATCCGGTGTGGCATCTGCCAGGCGTGGCGGCGCGCTTTGGCGTCAGCGAAGAGCGCTTACGTCACACATTGTTCGAGCAAACCGGGGGCATGTATCCTGAGTTGGTGACGCGCCCGGATTTGAGCGTCTTCCTGCCGCCGATCGGCGGCATCACGCTTTACATCTTTGGCGATCCCGCCGCGATCGCCGATCCCGCGCGACGGCTGACATGCCGCGTGCACGATGAGTGCAACGGCTCGGACGTGTTCGGCTCCG
>CAYUOC010000112.1:0-12439 GCA_964446305.1 uncultured Terricaulis sp.
GTGAAGCCACCGCTCGCGCCGCCGAGCGCCTTGCCGAGCGTGCTTGTCAGAATGTCGATGCGCTCGATGCAATTGCGATACTCAGCCGTGCCGCGCCCGCCTGGGCCGACAATGCCGGTCGAGTGCGAGTCATCGACGTGGACGAGCGCGTTGTAGCGCTCGGCCAGATCGCAAATCTGGTCGAGCGAGGCGATGACGCCGTCCATCGAGAAGACGCCGTCGGTCGAGATCAGCTTGAAGCGCGCGCCGGCGGCGTCGGCCGCCTTCAGCTGCGCTTCGAGATCGGCCATGTCGTTATTCTTGTAGCGGTAACGCTGCGCCTTGCAGAGCCGCACGCCGTCGATGATCGAAGCGTGGTTCAGTTCGTCCGAGATGATCGCGTCTTCGGCGCCGAGCAACACTTCGAAGAGACCACCGTTCGCATCGAAGCAGGACGGGTAGAGGATTGTGTCCTCCATCTGCAGCCACTTGGAGAGATCATCTTCCAGCTGCTTGTGCACTGTCTGCGTGCCGCAGATGAAGCGCACCGAGGCCATGCCGTAGCCCCACTGGTCCAAGCCTTCGTGCGCCGCAGCCTTAATCCGCGCATCCTGCGCGAGACCCAGATAATTGTTGGCGCACATGTTGATGACGGACTTGCCGCCGGTGACGCCGATCTCGGCGCCCTGCGGCGTCGCGATCACACGCTCTTCCTTGTAGAAGCCCGCCTCACGAATACCGGCGATCTCTTTCTCAACGTGCTTCTGAAATTCGCCGTACATCTTCTAGCCCTTATTAGGTCTCAAGGATTACGCGTCGGACGGCTCAAGACCCTCGTCCGGCACCATTGTGCACCTGGTGTGTCCTCGCGTTCAAATATCTGTCGCTCGTGGAAGAAGTAGGAGCGATCGTGATCTGAATCCCATTTCAATGCGTCGATGACAAACACCTGTTGGCCGCGCCGTGTCACCCGAAACTCATCCACCCCGCGTTCGCCGCGTGCGTCCACTTTGAGCCGCTCGACAAGCGGTGTGAGCGCGACACCAATACTCTCGAAACACTCCAGCTCTGTGTCGGGCTCAAAGTAGGTGACAACTTGAAACCCGCTGTCGGGAAGATCACTTCGAATAGCTGGCGCGCATGCGGCCACCACAAGCGCGAGCCCGAAAAACACAGCCCGCATGCCTACTCCCAATTTAGAACGATCTTGCCCGACTTGCCTTCGAGCATCGTCTCAAAGCCCTCTTCGAACTTCTGATACGGCAGGCGGTGCGTGATGATCGGTGAGAGATCGAGGCCAGATTGGATCATCACTGACATCTTGTACCAGGTCTCGAAAATCTCGCGGCCGTAGATGCCTTTGATCGTCAGCATGTTGAAGACGACCTTGTTCCAGTCGATCTTCATGTCGCCCGACGGGATACCGAGCATCGAGATTTTGCCGCCGTGGGCCATGTTGTCGATCATGTCGGAGAGCGCGTTCGGCGCGCCCGACATTTCGAGACCAACATCGAAGCCCTCGGTCATGCCGAGTTCCTTCTGCACGTCGCCAAGCGTTTCCTTTGAAACGTTGACCGTGCGCGTAGCACCCACCTTCTTGGCCAAAGCCAAGCGATAATCGTTGATGTCGGTAATGACGACATGGCGCGCGCCAACGTGCTTTGCGATCGCCGCCGCCATTGCGCCAATCGGGCCAGCGCCCGTAATCAGCACATCTTCGCCAACCATGTCCCATTGCAGCGCCGTGTGCGTTGCGTTGCCGTAGGGATCGAAGATCGAGGCGATGTCGAGATCGATGCCGTCATGGTGATGCCAGACGTTGGCGTTCGGGATCACGATGTATTCGGCAAAGCAGCCGGGGCGGTTGACGCCGACGCCGCTCGTGTACGGGCAAAGGTGGCGGCGGCCGGCCATGCAATTGCGGCAGCGGCCGCAGACGATGTGGCCTTCGCCGGAGACGATCATGCCCGGCTTGTAGTCGTTGACGTTGTCACCAACCTCGACGACCTCGCCGACAAATTCGTGGCCAACGACCATTGGCACCGGGATCGTCTTCTGCGCCCACTCATCCCATTTGTAGATGTGGATGTCGGTGCCGCAGATCGCCGTGCGCTTCACGCGGATCTTCACATCGTTGGGGCCGGCTTCCGGCTCCGGCACGTCTTCCAGCCAAAGCCCCCGTTTGGCCTCGCGTTTGACCAGCGCTTTCAACGGCCTCTCCTTCGATGCGGTAAGCGCGATCTTAACGCGCGCTCAATCCAAGTGTTTGGAAATCAGTCCATTATCTCCTACCTAGCTGATCGACAATCGCCTAACGTCAAGCACCCTTCATGCTTTCAGTCCTCGACCTCTTCCGCATCGGCATCGGCCCATCGAGCTCGCACACGCTCGGGCCGATCCGCATTGGCAAACGCTTCCTGGAAGACCTCAAAGGCGCTGTGGAATTGGACGCGGTGGCGAAGGTCGTCGTGGAGCTGCAGGGCTCGTTGGCGCTGACGGGCAAGGGCCACGCGACGCCGAAAGCTGTGGTGCTGGGACTGTTTGGCTTCGACCCGGAAACGCTCGATCCGGACTTCGCAGAGCAGACAGTAGAGCGGGTCGCCACTGAGAAGCGCGTGAAGCTGCTGGGATCGCACGAGATCGCATTCGACCCCGAGGCCGACATCGTTTTCGCCTATCACATCATCCCGGAGCTGCACCCGAACGGGATGAAGCTGAGCGCCTTCGGCGATGGCGGCATGCTGCTATTCGAGCAGACCTATTATTCGACTGGCGGCGGCTTTATCGCGACCGAGAAGCAGCTCCGCACGCCAGCCCCGAAGGACCTCATCACCACTGGCCGCAAGGTGCCGTTTCCGTTCGGCTCCGCCGCTGAATTGCTTGAGCACTGCGCGCGCGAGGGCAAATCGATCGAGGAGATCATTTACGCCAACGAAGACGCGATGCGTCCGCGCGCGGAAACCGACGCGCGCTTAGATCGCGTGGCGCAGGTGATGGCGGCGTGCATCGAGCGCGGGCTGCACAAGGAGGGCATCCTGCCGGGCGCCCTGCAGGTGACGCGCCGCGCGCCGGCAATCTGGAAGAAGCTGAAAGACCAGCCAGGCGCAAACGAGCCGGAGCGCCTGTTCGATTGGCTCAATGTGTACGCGATGGCGGTGAACGAGGAGAACGCCGCCGGCGGCCAAGTGGTGACGGCGCCGACGAATGGCGCGGCCGGGATCCTGCCCTCGATCCTCCGGCACTATTGCCTGAACAGCGAGAGCCCAATTCGCGACGCCCGCCGCTTCCTCATGACCGCGGGCGGCATCGGCCTCCTCTACAAACAGCGCGCTTCGATCTCCGGCGCCGAGATGGGCTGCCAGGGCGAAGTTGGCGTGGCGTGTTCGATGGCGGCGGCGGGGTTGTCCGCCGTCTGGGGCGGCACGCCCCAACAAGTCGCCAACGCGGCCGAGATCGGCATGGAGCATAATCTTGGCCTCACCTGCGATCCGGTCGGCGGCCTGGTGCAAATCCCCTGCATCGAGCGCAACGCCGTCGGCTCGGTTAAGGCCGTCAACGGCGCGCGCCTCTCCCTCCACTCGGATACGCCGAGCAAAGTCTCCCTCGACCAGGTCATCGAGACCATGCGCCAGACCGGGGTGGATATGTCCTCCAAGTATAAGGAAACCAGCCAGGGCGGCCTCGCGGTCAACGTCGTGGAGTGCTGAAACCCGGTTTGGGCCAAAGACTTGAGATGCGTCAGCCGGGCGCTGTTGCATCCGGATGCGGGCGCCTCTAAGTAGCCGCTTCGCCGGTTTTGGGGTGTCGCCAAGCGGTAAGGCAGCGGTTTTTGGTACCGCCATTCCCAGGTTCGAATCCTGGCACCCCAGCCATCCTACGCTCGCGCAGCGAGGGTAGGATGCCCTCCGAAGCCTTGGCGAAGGAGGGCTGGTGAGTTCCACTCGCGAGCTTCGGATGGCTTACGCCTTGAGCCAGTTCCTGAAGGATTAGTTCTGCGCCTATCCTGCTCACGGGCGGGAGGCATGCATGTTCTACGTCTATCTACTGCAGAGCGAATCCAATCACGATCAGCGCTACACAGGCTACACAACCGAGCTGCAACAGCGGTTCAAGAAACACAACGAAGGCGCAAGCATTCACACAGCGAAGTATCGACCGTGGCGGTTGGTCGCGTACTTTGCATTCGAGGACGAACGTAAAGCTCGCGAATTCGAGTCTTATCTCAAGACAGGTTCAGGCAAGGCGTTTGCCAACAAACGTCTCTGGTAAGTGCGTTTCAGAACGGAGCGATGATGGCGCGGAAGAGCTACATTCCTGGTGACTTCGAACTGGTCGTGAAGCGCTCGGCGACGGGGCTTGGACTCTTCGCGGAAAGCGAGATTCCGAAGAACGCCTGCATCATCGAATATACCGGCGTGCAGATTTCCAAAGAGCAGGAAGAAAAGAGCCGCTCGAAGTATCTGTTCGAAATTCACGCGCGCAAAACCATCGACGGCGCGCCGCGTTGGAACACCGCCCGCTACATCAATCACTCATGCCGCCCGAACTGCGAGCCGAACATTCACAAGGGCCGCGTGTTCATCCACGCCAAGCGCAAGATCAAGCCGGGCGAAGAGCTGAACTACGATTACGGCACGAACTATTTCCGCGAGTATCTGAAAGACATCTGCGCCTGCCCGAAGTGCGAAGAAAAGCGCGCGTCGGTGAAGAAGGCCGCCGCGAAGACCGCGGCGCGCAAGCGGGCTGGCACGAAGGTGAAGAAGGCCAGCGCCAAGAAGACGCCCGGCAAGAAAGAACGCTAGAGCGTCTTCACCTCGGCGCCCTTGGCTTTGCCGAGGATCACGACTTGGCTGAGGCCGATGAACAGGCCGTGCTCGACGACGCCGGCGATATCTTTCAACGCTGCGCCTAATTTGGCCGCGTCTGGAATGCGCTTGGCGTGGGCGTCGAGGATGTAATTGCCGCCATCTGTGATGACGGGCTCATTCGATTTGCCGGTGATACGCAATACGACTTCATCGCCCGCGCAACCGGTGGCGCGCAGCGCTTCGGCCACCCGCTGCTGTGTTAAAGCAAAACCAAAGCGGGTGACCTCAACCGGCAACGGAAATGCGCCCAGCGTATCGACCCATTTTGACTCATCGGCGATGACGACCATCATCTTCGAGGCCGCCGCGACGATTTTCTCGCGCAACAACGCGCCGCCGCCGCCCTTGATGAGGCGGAAACCAGAATCCACTTCGTCAGCGCCATCGACGTCGAGATCAAGCGAGGTGACCTGGCTGATTTCCAGCAACGGCACGCCGACTTGCTCAGCCAGATTGCGTGTCGCTTCCGATGTCGGCACGCCCTTCACGCGCAGACCTTGCCGAACGCGCTCGCCAAGTTGTTTGACGAAACTCGCCGACGTCGAGCCGGTGCCGAGGCCGACGATCATGCCGTCCTTCACATAGTCGAGCGCGGCCTGCGCCGCGTTGAACTTGGCGATGTCTTCGCTCACTTGTGCTCGTCCTTCTTCGCAGCCTTGGCTGCGAGCTTCTTCTCTTTGTTCTTCGTCGCCCAGCCTTCGAGGTTCACCTGCCGCCCACGCGCGACGCCGAGGGCGCCTGGCGGGACGTCTTTGGTGATGACGCTGCCGGTGCCGGTGTAGGCGCCGTCGCCGATGGTGACGGGAGATACGAGCGCGGTGTCGGAACCGATGAAGGCGTCAGCGCCGATGGTGGAGCGATATTTGTCGAAGCCGTCGTAATTGCACACGATCGTGCCGGCGCCGATATTGGCGCGCGGTCCGACGTCGGCGTCGCCGATATACGCGAGATGGCTCGCCTTCGCGCCCTCGCCGAAATTCGAGTTCTTCACTTCAACGAAATTGCCGATCTTCACTTTCGCCGCGAGCTTCGCGCCCGGGCGGAAGCGAGCAAAAGGACCGATCTCGGATTTCGGGCCGACTTCGGTTCGCTCAAAGTGGCAGTATGCGTGTATCGTCGCGCCGGAGCCGATCTTCACGCCCGTGCCGAAAAAGACGTGCGGCTCAATGATCGCGTCCGCTTCAATCACCGTGTCATAGGAGAAGAACACGCTCGCTGGATCGATCAAGGTGACGCCTGCTTCCATGGCCGCTTCACGCGCGCGCCTCTGAAACGCCGCTTCCGCATCGGCGAGTTGGGCGCGCGAATTGACGCCGAGCAACTCCTCTTGCTGTGCCTCGACGATGCCGACCTTGAAGCCCGCAGCGCGCGCCATGCCCGGCACGTCGGTCAGATAGAATTCCTGCTGTGCGTTGTCGTTACGGAGCTGTGCGAGCCAAGTGAACAGAGTCTTCGCGTCCGCAACCATCGCACCGGCGTTGCAGAGATTGATTGCGAGTTCGTCCTTGTTGGCGTCGCGATGCTCGACGTTCTTCACGAACTCGCCCGAGGCATCGGTGACGACCCGCCCGTAACCGGTGGGATCGTCCGCATAGAACGCGAGCACCACCAGTTCGGAGCCCGCGTCGCGCGCCTCGAACATGCGCGCCAAGGTTTCGGTGCGAATGAGCGGCGTGTCGCCGAAATAGACAACGACATCACCGTCAAAGTCGGCAAACGCCCCGGCCGCCGCCTTCGCTGCATCGCCGGTGCCACGCGGGACTTCTTGGATCGCGGTCGAATTTGCACCGAGCACCGAGGTGACGCGCTCGGCCAGCGCCGGCGAGTTGGGTGGGATGACAACAACGGTGCGCGCGCAGCCTAGATCACGCGCGAGCGCAATGGACCAATCCACGAGAGCGCGGCCGCCCATCTTGTGCAGCATTTTGGGCGTCTCGGATTTCATCCGCTTGCCCTGTCCCGCCGCCAGAATAATCGCGGCCCGCGCCCGGCTCATGTGTTCCGACCTTGTCCGAATCCTATGTCCGCTATAGCGGAAGCGCTCCTCTGAGGCATCCCATGAGCACCGGCGAACTGGCCGACGCCACCATTGTTTTCGATCTGGACGGCACGCTGGTCGATACCGCGCCGGATTTGGTCCGCGCGCTCAACGAAACCATGGACTTGGAAGGGCTTCCGCGGGTGAAGCTCGAAAATGCACGCCGGCTCATCAGCCACGGCGCGCGCGTTCTGATTGAACGCGCCTCGGCGCTGCATGGCGTCACCTTCTCGGCGACACGGCTGGACCAGCTGACCACTGAATTCGTGAACTTCTACGCCGCTGACATTGCGCGTGAATCCAAGCCTTACGAAGGCGTCCTGGAGGCGATGGATACGCTGGCGGGGCTCGGCGCCAAGCTCGCCGTTTGCACCAACAAGCGCACGGCGCTTTCGGTGCAATTGCTCGATGCCCTGAACTTGAGCGAGCGCTTTTCGGCCATCGTCGGCGCAGATGCTGTCACAGATCGCAAGCCGCATCCCGACCATTACCGGGCGGCGGTTGCGCGCGCGGGCGGTGTCGTCCGCCGTTCGGTCATGGTGGGAGATAGCGCCGCCGACGTGGGCTCAGCACGCGGCGCGGGCGCGCCGGTGTGTGTGGTAAGCTTCGGATATAGCGACGTCGACGCCGATAAGCTCGGCGCCGACGTGCTACTTCATAGATATTCAGAGTTGGCGCCGGCCTGTCGCCGCTTGCTCGCGGCGCGCCCATAAACCAACAGGTACCGGCGCTTACGCGACTTCCATCAAGCCGCGCCGGCTAGGGGACGGGCGGTCATCGTCATCGGCACGCTTGGTCGGGAAACCGTTGACCATGTCGCTGCGAACGTCGGTACGCGCCGAACGCATCGCCGCTACGAAGCCGGCTTCGATAAGCTTCACTTCGACGTTGTAGCCCCGTTCGCGCCAGTATTCCTCAATGCGCAGTTTGAGGCGCCGTGCGCCGTCCACATTGCAGAAATCGTGATCCATTCAGCTCCACCACAATGAGTTGGTCGGTTCCGGGTTGGGCTCAGTGGCCCGGGACCGGCGCGCGGATCTACGCTCCGCGCTTGCGTCAGCCCCCTCTCGCTACCCGCCAGAGTTAAGTTGGCGGACAAGCGAGGCGCCGATATGGCGAGTTCGCGTCATGAGAACAATTGGGATCACAAAGTCCTGATGACGCAGGCAGCGCGGCCTTCCGGCGGTTCCCGGGCGTCATCAACACGCCCCGAGCGGCTCAGGCGGTCTGATCGGCCGCGAAATCACCTTCAATTACCTGTTCCCGCAGCCAATTTAGAAACGCCCCCTGGGCCGGATCGAAACGCCGGCCGCGGGGCCAGACGAGCCAATACGCGAAACTCAGGGGTGCGTCGGTCTCCCCCAGCAAACTTACAAGGCTGCCTTCCGCGAGATCCCGCAGCGCCAGTTGCCGTTTCGCCAGGACAAGCCCTTTGCCAGCAACCGCGGCTTCGAGCGCCAATCCCGACTGGTTGAAGCGAAGCCCGCGTTCGGCGTCGCTCCGGCGCTCGCCGCGTGCGGCGAACCACATGCCCCATGTCGGGCATGTCGGATCACGTTCCGGCGCTTCGTCGTGGATGAGCGGCAGGTCTAGGAGATCGGCGGCGGTGCGAACCGGGGCGCGGTCTTCCAGCAGACGCGGGCTGGCGACGACCACAACAGATTCCGACATGAGCAATTCGCAATGGAGGCCCTCATAACCGCCAGGCCCATAGCGAATGGCGAGATCGATATCGCTCGTGGCGAAGTCCACCAGCGTCATGTCGGCTGACATCCGCACTTCGACGTCAGGGAAACTCTCCTGAAATTTGCTGAGACGCGGGATCAGCCATTTCGATGCAAATGACGGCGGCGTCGAAAGCGAGATGCGCCGTCCGCGCAGATTGGCGCGCATTGAGCGCCCTGCTTGCAGCATCTCAGCGATGGCGGCGCCGGCATGCGCGGAGGCGCTGCGTCCGGCATCGGTTAGCTCAACGCTTCGGCCCAGGCGGCGAAACAACGGTTGGCCCGCGAACTCTTCAAGCGCCTTGATGTGCTGGCTGACGGCGCCCGGACTTATGTCGAGTTCATCCGCCGCGCGCGAGAAACTCGAGAGCCGGGCCGCGGCTTCGAATACGCGCAACGCCAGAAACGGCGGCAGAGGATCGTCATTGCTCAATCGGTCTTCCACATGGGTCGCACGCGACCCGCCACCAACAGCGCCTCGTCGTTTCGAGCCGAGTTTACTCGCCCGGGCACGCGTTTTCCCCGCTGGCGTTACCTCACCTCATTTTAGATTCAACGACTTCCCGCGCCGGCGAAGGCCTATCTGGGGCTAAAGCTACACTTAAGCCCAGCGGAATTTACGGCCACGCTTTGGTCGCGCTTACTCCGTCGTCCAAATTTCGGGGGGACGGCCAATGACCTGTCGATGTTCGCGCCACGTCTGATTACCGCGTGAGCGGCTAGCGCAAGCGGCCTCAGCGCGGCCCCGGGCCACTCAAAATTCATCGCGCGCGCTCTCGGCGCGGCATGCGTCCGCGCGCGCCTCAGAAAGATTCAACCATGTTCTCAACCAAAAACTCACCGCGCGGCTCGCGAAAGTTCCTCGCTTCGGCGCTCTCTTTGTCGGCGCTGATGTTGGCGATGCCGGCGGCGGCCCAAACGGCAGATGACGCTGAAGACGAAATCGTCGTCACCGGCACGCGCCTCTCCGATCGCACCGTCACCACCTCGCCCGCGCCGATCGATGTGTTGCGCGGCGAGGATCTGCGGGCCTCGGGCTATTTCGAAACCAACCAGATCTTGCGTCAGCTGACGCCTTCGTTTGCGTTTGCAACGCCAACAACGCCGGACGGCAACACCCACATTCGCTCAGCCAGCCTGCGGGGGCTCTCGCCGGATTCGACACTGGTGCTGGTGAACGGGCGGCGTATCCACAGCTCGGCCTGGATCAACACGTCCGGCACCATCGGCAAAGGCGCATCGCCGACCGATCTCAACCAAATTCCAGCAGCTGCGATCGGACGCATCGAAGTGCTGCGCGACGGCGCGGGCGCACAATACGGCGCCGACGCTATCGCCGGCGTCATCAACCTCATCCTGCGCGAGGATGAGGGCTGGTCGAGCGCAATCAGCTTCGGCACCACGGAGGACGGTGGCGGCGACACTTATGAGGCCTCGCTGCACGGCGGCTTTTCCGTGCTTGGCGACGGCCAGCTGAACGCGACCTTCTATTATCGGGACCACGAAGCCGCCAACCGCGCGCTGCCCGATACGCGTCAGCAGTATTTCGGCATTTCGCCCACCAGCACGCCGCAGCCGCTCTCGACTCGATGGGGCGCGGGCCTTGGGCTTGTTCCACCCGGCGGCGTCGCCGGCACGACGCTCGATCCGCGCGAGGCCACCATTGATCGCAACGTCTTCCGCTTCGCCGACAGCGCCGACCTCACGGACTCGAGCGTCACCGTGAATTTCAGCAAGCCGATCGGCGAACTCGAATTCTATGCGTTCGCCAACTATCGCCAGACCGAGGGTAGTTCGAACGCCTTCTGGCGCCGCCCGGGACAAGACGAAAACGTACGCGCCATCTATCCGAACGGCTTTCTGCCGTTCGTCGATACTGACAGCACCGACTATAATGTGAGCGCCGGCCTGCGCGGCGACCTCGGCGAAAACTGGGCCTGGGATCTAAGCACGATCTTCGGCGGCAACCAGATCGAGTACGGCACGCACAACACGCTCAACGCCACGCTCGGCGCCGCCAGCCCGACGTCGTTCTACAATGGCGGTTACGAGAACACACAATGGGTGACCGACCTCACCTTTACCGGTTCAGTCGATCTCGGTTGGCGCGCGCCGCTCAACCTCGCACTCGGCGCTTCCTATCGTCAGGACACTTACGAGATCACGGCCGGCGAGCTTGGGTCCTACCAATTCGGACCAGAGCGCGTTCTCGACGGCCCGAACGTCAATGCGCAGCCAGTCATCGGCAGCCAAGGTTTCGTTGGTATTCAGCCGATCGACGAGGTCGATGTTGATCGCGATAATATTGGCCTCTTTATCGAAGCGAGCACCGACCTCACGCCGGATTGGCTGATCACCGCCGCCGGCCGCTTCGAAAACTATTCCGACTTCGGCGAGACCTGGACCGGCCAGGTCGCGACACGCTATGCCCTCACAGACGGCTTCGCCTTCCGCGCCAGCGTGAGCAATGGCTTCCACGCTCCTTCGCTTGCCCAGCAATTCTACGGCTCATCCGTCGGACGCGGCATCATCAACCTCACCACCGGCGACAGCGAATTCTTCCTGGTGAAGCTTGCGCCAACAGGATCAGCGCTCGCCGAGGCCCTCGGCGCGCGCGATCTCGAACCGGAGCAATCTCTCAACGTCAGCGCCGGCTTCACCTTGGATCAAGGGCCATGGCGCGCATCACTCGATTTCTATCGGATCAACATCGACGACCGCATCGTGCTTTCGAGCAATTACGTTGATGGTCCAGGATCGACGGCGTTGCGCGACTATCTGACGTCAATCGGTCAACCGGGCGTGTTGAGCGTCCGCTACTTCACCAACGCGATCGACACGGAGACCCAAGGCTTCGACCTCACGGTCTCGCACAGCTCGGATTTCGGCCGGTATGGCGATCTGCGCCTGACGGGCGCCTACAATTACAATGAAACCGAAGTCACCCGCATTGCACCGACGCCCTCGCAAGTCACGGCGCTGGGCATCACCACGCCGATTTTCGACATCACCGAGCGCACGCGGCTTGAACGCGGAACGCCACGCGACAAATTCGCTCTCAGCGCAAATTGGAGCGTCGGCCGCTTTCAGGTGAACCTCAACGGCACGCGCTATGGCGAAGTTGAGCAAGTCGCGCTGCAAAATCAAGGCGCCGCCAATGTTGGTCTCGCGGCCGCGGGCGGAACGCGCATTCGCGCCGTGCCGACCCAAGCCGGCGCCCCGGGCAATTTCGACGTCATCCAAATACTTGAGCCCGAATGGGTCACGGATTTGAGCGTGTCGGCCGATCTCACCCAAAACGTCGCGCTCACATTCGGGGCCAACAACATCTTCAACGTCTATCCGACGGAGAATATCCGATCGACTGCAGCCTTGGCGGGCGCCGATAGCTCCGGCGTTTTCCCGTACAGCGAGTTCTCGCCGTTCGGCTTCAGTGGCGCGTACTACTACACGCGTCTCTCCGTGAGCTTCTGATGCAGCGCTTGAATCGGCGCGCGCTCGTTGGCGGCATGGGGGCGGCGTTCGCCGTCTCCGCCGCGGCGTGCGCAACCTCGCCAAGCGCAGTTGGATCAATCGAGCGCTTGTCGCTCAACGAAAATGCTTACGGCCCCTCCCCAAGGGTTTTCCAGGCGATCGAAAGCAATCTCGGTCGCCTGGAGCGTTACGTTGATGCCGATGAGGTGGCGCGGTTGACGGGCGTCATCGCCAATCTTGAACGCGTGGCGCCCGAGCAGATCGTGCTGGGTGAAATCCTTGAGCCGCTGGGTCTGCAACTTGCCGCCAGCCGCGCGGGCGGAGGTGAGTTCGTGTACTCCGCGCCCGGGTACACG
>CAYUOC010000113.1:0-12326 GCA_964446305.1 uncultured Terricaulis sp.
GTCGGTTGCGGCGGCGTGGCCGTGACCGGACGAGGCGCGGCGGCCGCTTGCACGCGCGCGACCGGCGGCGCCGCAGCAGGCGCCGTTGGCGTAGCGGCGGGGGCTTCGCCTGTGCCTCGCTTACCGAACATTCAAACCCCTAGCGCTTCAGGAACGGGATCTTGTCAGTGATCGACGATTTCTTCGCCTCCACCGGCTTCCTGCCCGTCAGTGTTGCAGCAAGGGCGTCGAGCGCGATCGCAGTTTTCGACTGCGCGGCGACTTCGCCAATCATCTGGCCGTTGTTGGCGGCCATACCGAAGAGTTGCGGATCAAACGGGATCGCAGCGACCGGATCGCAACCCAGCGCTTCCGCGAAATCCTTGAACGGAATCTCCGGCCGCTTCGGCACGCCGACCATGGAGAGCACCACCGCCGGTGGTGAATCGTAGGGGCGCATCGCCTTCAGCAGGTCGATGATGTTCTTGGTGTTGCGCAGCGAGGCGAGATCGGGGCCGGCGACGATAATCGCATCGTCGGCAGCAAGCAGCGTGTGCTTGATCCACGATGTCCAAACGTGCGGCAGATCGAGCACCACGAACGGGCTGGTGCGGCGCACGCGCTCAATCACCATCTCGTAGGATTGCGGATCGAGTTCGAACTCGCGTTCCAAGGTCGCCGGTGCAGTCAGCATTTGCAGGCGCTGCGTTTGCTTGGTGGTGACGCGCTCCAGGAACACGTCGTCAACGCGATCCGGCGCCATCAGCGCGTCGGCGATCGATTGCGGCGGGTCTTGGTTGAAGTCGAGCGCGGCCGTGCCGAACGAGAGGTCGAGGTCGAGCAGCGTCGCGCCGCTTTCCTGACGCTCAGCGATCGACCAGGCGAGGTTGTGGGCGATGGTCGAGGCGCCGATGCCGCCACGCGCGCCGATCACAGAGATGACGCGGCCGGCGAACGGCTTGTCCGGATTGACGTAGAGCCCGCAAATCGTGCGGATCAGATCAAGCGGCTGCATCGGCGGCACGATGTATTCGCTCACACCGCGCGCCATCAGCTCGCGGAAGAGGGCGATATCGTTGACCGCGCCGATGATAACGACCTTTGTGCCTTCCTCGATCACCTGTGCGAGGCGGTCGAGGCAATGCAGCATTTGCTGCCCCTGCATCAGCGTATCGATGATGAGCAGGTTCGGGCTGGCTTGCGCAGCAAAGCGCGTGATCGCGGATTCAATGCCGCCGTGCTCGACCGTGATCTCCGCGCGCGCCATGCGGCGATCGGCCGAGACGCCGGAGATGATGTCGGAAATCTCGTGACGATCGCACGCGGCGTGAATGGTGATCCGCGGCACCGGTTGTTCGGTGGTTCGGGTGTCCTCGCGCGGCATGATCGGCATGGCCGGTGCGGCGTGCGCAATCGTCGCCGGGGCAGTGAGGCCGAAGGAGTCGTCGGCGATGTGCTCGTGCGTGGTTTCGTTCGCCGGCATGGGCGTCTCGCCGTCGTCGAACGGCGGCAGGTCCGCGCCTTCAAGGTCGCCGACGCCGAATGTATCGTCGTCTTCGAGCACGAAGTCGTCGTCTGTGCCCAGGCTCCAGGCGGGATCGGGGTTGCTCATGTTGCTCAAGCCCTATTGGACCGCGTTGCTGATGGCGATGCGTTCGTCGTTGCTGCGATCGGCGTGCGTTTGATCGCCTGCGCGATAAGCATCCATGACCGCGTCGCGGCGTTCGGAGTCGCGGGCGGCCAGATCGCGCGGGCGGTTGAGATCGGCGGGATCTTCGACCATCGCGGCGAGGTTGAAATTGGTGGCGCAGCCGAAGCTGTCCCACGGCTGGTTGTTGCTTTGGTGCGCGAGATCCTGCTCCCAGAGCGGCGCGCATTCCGGCGCGCGCGCCTCGAAGCGGTTGAAGCTCACCAGCAGCGGCACATTCTCGCCCGCGACATCGCGCGTCGAGCCCGCGATCGCGGCGTAAGAGACGCCGGCTTCCGCCAGTGTGCGGCGAGCGTCGGCGGCAAGCACCGAAGCGGCTTCAGAATTGCCGCCGCCCGAGGGCGTCTCAAGCACAAGCGGGCCGTGGCCATAGCGGAGGTAGTCGCTGGCGAACGTGCGCAGCTGCGCACGGTCAGCGGCGGCCAGTTCCATCTGGCCGGGCGCGACGTCAATAGAGAGCCGTTGCACGGCGGCTTCCGCCGTCGGCTCGTGGCGATCGGCGTGCGTCGGCGTCGGCGCGCGCGTCAGATCGGGCCTCGGCACGCCGGCGCACGCTGTCGCGAGCACGCTCACGCCGATGAGAAGGAGGGGCAGACGGGATTTCATGACGTGCCTCATTCGATCACATGACCGTGCGGCCCTTGCAGGCTCTGTTGTTGCTCTTCGCGCTCAGAGCGTGAGGGGCGGTAGATGGTGTTAAGACGTCCGGTGAGCAGGCTTTCGCGCTCGCTCGGATTGCGGAAGCCGTCAGCCGGCGTGCGCAGATTGTCCGGCGACGTCGGACGCACGAGATACGGCGTCACGATGATGACGAGCTCGGTCTCGTTGTTGATGAAGTCGCGCGAACGGAAGAGCGAGCCGATGATCGGCGTATTCATCACCCCCGGCACGCCTTCCATGGCGTGACGGGTGCGTTCCTGGATGAGGCCGGCGAGCACGATCGAGCTGCCCGATGACATTTCCAGCGTCGTTTCCGCGCGCCGAACCTGCAGAGCAGGGATGGTGATGCCGCGGATGACCGTCGTGGTGCCGTCTTGGTTGCGGATCGGCGTGTCGCCGGTCGAGATCGCGCCTTCGCTGGTCAGTTCGCTGACCTCGGTCGCGACCTTGAGCGAGATGTTGCCGCCCGAGAGCACGATCGGCGTGAAGGCAAGGCCAACACCGAACGGTTTGAACTCGACCGAGATTTGGCCGTCGTCGCTGCTGACCGGCACCGGGAATTCGCCGCCGGCGAGGAAGCGCGCGTTTTCACCCGAGATCGCCGTGAGATTCGGCTCAGCGAGAACGCGCAACAGGCCGGCGCGCTCGAACGCTTCGATGGTCATATCGGTGCTGCGCGAACGCTCGATGTGCGCGGGGCCGAAGGTTTCCGTTGGGCCAGTCGGGTCGAACTCGTAACCGCCGACGCCGGCGTCGCCCGGCCCGATGTTCGGGTTCACGGTGCCGTCCGGATAGGCGAGGCTGTTCGGCACTAGGATGTTGCTGGCGACGCCGCTCGTCGAGGTTAGGCCGCCAAGCAGGGCACCGTTGACCGAGAAGCCGTTGCGTGTCGCAAGATTGAGGAAATCATCTTCGCCGAGGAGCTGATTGATCATCTCATCGTAGTTGGCGTTGATGCCGAGTTGCCGAACCAGCGTGCGGCTCATCTCAACCACGCGCACGCGCACGAGTACTTGCTCGCTGCCTTGCACTTGGATGAGGTTGACGATGCGATCCGGCCCGCCAGCGCCGGAAGCGCCCGCGGCGCCTGTGGTTTGCAGGAATTGCGCGGCGATCTGGCGGGCGCGATCGGCTTCGCCAGCGCTGCGCGCGGTGCCTGAGAGGACGATGGAGCCGTTCACCGCTTCCGCCGTCACCTGCGAGTCGGCCGAGTGCCGGCGGAGAATGTCGTTGAGCGGCGCAACGTCCGGCTCGACGCGGATCTCGACGTTCGCGATTTGGCGGCCAGCGGCGTCGAAGAAGAAGATGTTGGTCTGGCCCAACTGGCGGCCGATGACGTAGGCGCGGCGCGCCGTGCGCACCGTGGCGTCTGCGATGGCCGGATTTGAAATCAGAATGTCGCGCGCATCGGCCGGCAGATCGATGATCGCCGATTTGCCGAACGGCAGCACCAGCGAAGCCGATTGCGAACCGCCGCCATTGCTGATGCGGACCGTGCGTGCATCCGGCGGCTCAACCTGCGCGACCGCGTAAGTCGGCGTAAGCACCATTGCCGCCGAGATGGCGGTGGCGAGCGAAACGCGAAGAGACTTGCCGGCGTTCATTAATTGCCCCCGGTCATGACACCGTACGCATGCATGCGGACGCCGCCTGATTGCTGGCCGATCTGGCGGCCCGAACTGGGCGCGCTCATGCCGACTGTTTCCACCTGCACGCCGCGAAGCGCGAGGCTGATCGTTCCCATCTCATCGGCGAGCGCCAGCACGCGCGCGTCTTCGGCGGAAAGCTCAAGTACGGCGACGCCGGCCTCGACCATTTCCGGCGCGTCGCCAGAGGTTTGCGTGCTTGTGCGGTCGCCCAGCGCCAGCACGCGGACATTGCGCAGCACGATGTCGCTGCGGACGGATTCGCCGCCAGCGTCGCGGTTATCGATGCGCGCCGTCATGATGACATCGACGTGGTCGTTCGGTTGAATGAAGCCGCCGGCGGCGGTGATGGCTTCGATTTCGATGGCGACGGCGCGAAAGCCCGGCTCAAGTTGAGCGGCGAGGAAACCGCCGCCGTTTGGCTGAACGACCGAAGCAGCGACGATCGGCTCGCCCTGCACGAACGGGCGGCGCGCGACGCCACCGACGAAATCAGCTTGCGCCGACGGTTGCTGATCGAGGCGCACGAAGTTCGGCGACACCGAACTCGTTGGGAAGAGGGCGACCGCCAGATCGCTGGGGGCCAGGGCCGCGCCTTGCGGAATATCGCGCGCGGCAACAAGCACCTGCTGGCCGGCGATCTGCTCGGCCTCGGCAGCAGTTTGCTCAGCCTGGCGAGCGCCAAGGCCTCGAATAAGAAGAAGAGCGCCCACGGCCGCGACTGCGGCGATAACCAGGACGATCAGCTGACGCGCTGACATGTATTAAACTCCCCGCGCGTTGGTCCCCGAAGCACTTCAATGGAACAGACCATTGTTGTGGCTAAGGCAGGGTTAACGGGCTTGACAGGTACGGAAGGGATGGAATCGCCATGAGCGCGCCGACCATGATCGCCACGCCGTAGGGAATGCCGTTTTGCTTTTTCAGAAGGTGATCGACGAACGAAGGGTAGGTGCCGACCGGAAGGAGTTGACGAGCCGTTAACAGCGCAAGCGCCATCAGGCCGCCGGCGATCGCCGTCCAAAGAATGAAGGGCATAAAGGCGGTCATGCCTGTCCAGATCGAAACCGCGGCGAGCAATTTCGCATCGCCGCCGCCGATGATGTTGAACTGGAAGAGAACGAAACCGACGGCGAGGACGCCGAAGCCAAACAGGATGTGAAGGCCGACGCCCATCAGCGGCGCGCCCGTAATCAGCGCTGCGACAGGAAATATCGCCGCGAGCGCGATCGAAACCCAGTTTGGAATAATGAGGCGCGCAATGTCCGAGCACGCCGCGTAGACAACCAATCCGGCAAAAGCGGCGAGAGCGATCATTTCGAACATTGCGAAATGACTGTGCGGTGCTGCGCCTCAAGGAATTCTTAAAAAACAAAAACGCCGCCCGAGGGGCGGCGTTCGAAGAGGGGAAACAAGGACGCTTTGGGCGCGCCACCCGAGGAGTGGCGCGCCCTTAAGCGTAGAAGTTACGAACCGGCGCTGCCGAGTTCAGCGGAAACTTCGTTGAACGTGGCGTTCAGGCCATCGCCAACGGCCGTAACGGCCAGAATGATCGCGACGCCGATCAGAGCGGCAATGAGGCCGTACTCAATCGCGGTGGCGCCGTCTTCGTTGTTCAGGAAACGCTTCAACATAATAACTACTCCGATTGTCGAGTGCTCTTTCACCGGCCCGGTCTGATGTCGCACCCGACACCCTTCCCAAGCGCTCGCAAACATTACGGGAGCGAAGTTAAAATTGACGCCCATGAGATTGGTTTCGACGGAGTTAACCGCGATGTCGTTTTCTTTGCGCTTGCTGCTTTGTCATCTCGTGCGCCGCCGCGCATTTCTTAGCGATCCCGAAACCATTGCCGCGTAGCCATTATAAGGAGAGATAGAAAAGGAAACGCCAATGCGCGTTCTGCGTCCGCTCGTCGCTGCTGCGGCTGCTTTGTTTATGTTCGCCGCGCCCGCGTCCGCGCGTGATGTGCGCGTCGCACTCGATCAAGCGTTTCCAATTCGACTGTCCGAACCTGCCGAGGGCGTGGCCATCGGCAATCCCTCGATCGCCGGCGTCACGGTTCAGAACGACATGTTCTTGTTCGTGACCGGCCGCTCTTACGGTTCGACCAATCTTGTCGTCGTCGGGCAGAACGGGCGCGTGCTTTATTCTGGCCGCGTTGTCGTGACGCCTGACGAGACCGACGTTGTCATGGTCACGCGCGGCGTTGAAACGGCGCGCCTCGAGTGCACGCCGCTTTGCCGTCCGCGCCCGGATATTGGCGACGGCGAAACCTCGGCCGCCGTGACGGATCAGATCAACAATCGCGCCGCCGCCGCCGCTGCAGGCCGCCGTTAATCGGCGTTTACGCTTTCGTTTGACGGAATATCAGCCACTCCGGGTGTAAGATCGCTATTCCGGAGGCGGTATGTTCGCGCGCACGCTACGCAGAATGAAGGCTTACAAGCGGTTCGCCCGCGCGCGTCGCGGCTCGGCTGCGGTCGAGTTCGCGCTCGTGCTGATGCCGTTTTTCTTGCTCACCTTTGGTCTGGCCGAAGTCGCGATGATCGGTTTCGCGCAAACCAGCCTCGATTTCGGCATTTCCGAAGTTTCGCGCCAAATCCGCACCGGCCGCGCTCAGATGGGCGGCGTTACGGAAGGGCAGATCAAGTCGCAGCTCTGCGACGAGATCAACAGTTTCATCGTCATGGGCTGCGACGGCAATCTGTTCCTGGATGTCCGCCGCTTCAGCTCATTCGTTGACGCCAGCAACAACGCCCAGAGCCCGATTCAGAACAACACCTTCAATGAGGGCGGCATGGGTTATCAGCCCGGACAGCCTTCCGACATCGTCGTCGTGCGCGCCTATTATCGCTGGAAGGTGATGACGCCGCTGTTCGAACCGGTCTTCCAGAACATTTCGGGCGGCCACCGAGTCCTCGTCTCGACCACGATGTTCCGCAACGAACCCTTTGCGACAAACTGATGAAGCTGATTCAACGCCTCCGCCGTTTCGCATGCGAAAATAAGGGCGTCGCCGCGCTCGAATTCGCCATCATCGCGCCGTTGCTGATGGTGCCGCTGTTGCTTGGCTCGGTCGATCTGATCGACGTGATGGGCGCCAACAAGCGCGCGCAGAACGCAGCCGCTTCGCTGGCTGACGTCGTCGCGCGCGACACTGAAATCTCCAATGCCGAAATGACCGGCCTGTGGCGCGGTTTGGACATTCTCATGTACCCGAACGCCCCGGGCGACATGGAAATGCGCATTACAAGCATCAGCATAATCAATTCATCGACTGCGCGCGTTATCTGGAGCGAAGGCCACGGCGGCATGAGCGGGCGCACAGCCGGTTCGACCGTGACCCTCGACGGCCGCATGATGAACCCGGGGACCAGCGTCATCATGGTTGAGTCGGTCTACAAATATGACGCGCCGCTGGGTTTCCTGTTTCAAAGTCAGGTGCGCATGACGCACAACGCGTATCGCCGCTCGCGTCTGGTTGATCCGATCCCGCGCGTTCCCTGATCGGCGCCCCTTGACGCGCGCCGCCATCGCGGGAGAGTTCCGCGATGGAAGATCCGAAAACGCCGGCGGAAGCCGTCGACCGTCTCGAGTTTCTGCACAAACGCGCCGTCACGGCGCTGATCGCCGCCATTCGCCGCTACGCGGAGGAGGGCAAGCCGCCGTCAATCGATGAGCGCATGCTTTTCCGCTATCCGGAATTGCGCGTCACTTACCTCGCCGATGCGCCAGCGCCGCGCTTGGCGCGTGCTTTTGGTCAGCTGATGTGGCCGGGTGAGTACGCGGTCTCGATCACGCAGCCGCAATTCTTTCGCCGCTATCTGATCGAGCAGCTGCAGCTTCTGGTCCAAGATTATGGGGCTGAGGTCAGCGTGCGGGTGAGCGATGCGGAGATTCCGTACTCGTTCGTGCTGGACGCGGCGGGCTCCGCTGCGTTTGAGAACATCCCGGCCGAGGAATTGGCGCGCTACTTCCCAAGTCCGCGCCTTACGCAGGTCGGCGATGCGGTTGTCGACGGCTTGCGCATCGAGCGCCTCGACGGTTCGCGCCCGCTCGCTTTGTTCGACGCGCCGCGAACGGACTATTCGCTGAAGCGCATCGAGCACTACACCGGTGCGCCGTGGGGCGATGTGCAGCCCTGGATCCTGTTCACGAACTACCAGCGTTATGTCGATGAGTTCATTCGCTGGGCGGCCGAGGGCGTGAAGAACGGCCCGAAGGGCTGGGCGCTTTCATGTCCGGGCCAGGTGCGCATCGAGGCGGGCGACAAGGATGCCGAGATGAAGGCGCTGGCCGCGCCTTGGCGCAAGTATCAGATGCCGGCCTATCACCTGACGACGCCCGACAATGACGGCGTCACATTGGTGAACATCGGCGTCGGCCCTTCGAATGCGAAGACGATCACCGATCATCTCGCGGTGTTGCGCCCGCATTGCTGGTTGATGATCGGTCATTGTGGCGGCCTGCGGCATACGCAGCGCATCGGCGACTATGTGCTCGCGCACGCCTATCTGCGGCGCGACAAAATTCTCGACGATCGCGTGCCGCTCGAAGTGCCGATCCCCGCCATCGCCGAGGTGCAAATCGCGCTCCAGCAAGCCGCGACAGCCGTGGCGGGCGACAAGGAAGATCTGCGCCGCCGTCTGCGCACCGGCACCGTCGTTTCCTACGCCGATCGCAATTGGGAGCTGAACTACAACCAGGAACGTCAGTTGCTATCGCAATCGCGCGCGATCGCGGTCGATATGGAAAGCGCGTGCATCGCGACACAAGGCTTCCGCATGCGCGTGCCGTACGGCGTGTTGCTCTGCATCTCGGATAAGCCGGCGCACGGCGAGATCAAATTGCCCGGCGTTTCCGACCGCTTCTACGACAGCGCCGTTGGCGCGCATTTGCGCATTGGCCTCGAAACGATCGCGCTGCTGAAGCAGAACCGCGACCGGCTACATTCTCGCAAACTGCGCGCCTTCGACGAGCCGCCGTTCCGGTGAAGATGACTTCTGACCGGCGCCGCCGCGTGCCTACACGCTGCGTCCGCATCCTGTGAGCGTGCGTCCATCGAACACGACTTCGACTGTCGAAGGGTAGGGCTCGCCGCTCATGACGTCTTCGCACGGGAAGCGCCGATAGGTGATCGTCAGCGTGTGGCCGTCCGTTTCTGATGTGAAGCGCGTTGCGCCTTCAGTGGGATAGCTCGGTTCGGTGCGCGGGAATTCGACCAGGGTCTCGCCGTAATCGAGCAGCGCTACGATGCGGTCTTGTGTGTAGATATCGACGATCCAGCCTGGCTCCTGGCCAACGGCGCGAAAATCGACGCCAGCGGCGCGCGCGTTTTCCCATGACGGCATGCGCGCAAGCGCTGCTTGCACGGAGTTGGCGGCTTCCGCTTCTGGCGTCACCGGCGCCTCTTGCTTTGCCGGCTCCGCCGTGCATGCGGCCAGCGTCAGAGCTAAAATCAATGCGCGCATTTCAGTCTCCATGAAAAACGCCGCCGCGCTGATGGGCGCGACGGCGTCTTCTTTAGTTCGGCAACCGATCAGCCCGTGAAGGCGCTGATATAGACTTCGACGCGGCGGTTTTGCGCGCGGCCGGTGTCCGTGGCGTTCGAGGCGATCGGTTCGCGTTCGCCATGACCTTCGCGCAGGATGCGAGCGCTTTGCACGCCGCCGCTTTGCAGAATGCTGGCGACGTTGTTGGCGCGGCGTTGCGACAGATCGAGGTTGTAATCGTCGCTGCCGACTGAGTCGGCGTGACCGATGACGTCGACCGTGGTTTGGTCATAGGTGCGCAGGACGTTGCCGGTATCACGCAACGTGCCGACGAATTGGCTCTTCACCGTGTCGCGGTTGAAATCGAACGTAAGGTCGGCCGGGAAGATCAATTTGATCTGCGATTGGCTGACGCGCTCAACGCCGACGCCGGTGCCCGCGAGACGTTCGCGCAGGTTCTGATAAGTGCGATCCATGTAATTGCCGATCGCGGCGCCGCCGAGCGCGCCGATGCCGGCGCCGATCATGGCGTTGCGCCGATCGTCACCGCCGGCGAGCGTGCCGGCAGCCGCGCCGACGATAGCGCCAATAATGGCGCCGTTGGCGGTGCGGTTCGGTTCGCGTTCGCCCGTGACCGGATCGACCGTGGTGCAGCCGACGGCCAGCAACAGGGCCGCAAAAGCTGCGGCGGTTTTACGAAACATAGAGACCCTCCATTCAATTCGGGCGCGCTTCTGAGGCCCGATCCGGTCGGGAACATGGCGGCGCTAGCATGAGCCTGCGCTGAACGCAGAATTCAGTCTGGCGTTCCCGTGGCGCTATAGCGGCTGAGGCGCCCGAATTGTTCCATCAACACGTTATCCACAAGCGGGGCAATGGCGTTGAGGTTGAGGCTCGGATCGCCTGTGACGCGATAGCTGAGCGTGAGTTTCGCGCCGCTGGCGTGCGGCGCAACCGTAAAGGTCAATACCCCAGTAACCCCCATTTCTTGAAGCGGCCCCAGCCCGCCGATGACGCGCAGCGTCCGCACGCCTTCGTGCTCCATCACCAGCACGACGCGGGCGTGCTCGACCGATTGGCCATCTCCCCAGCGTTCGCACCAGCAACCGCCGGCGCGCGCATCCAAACGAAGGCGCGACGCGTCGCCGGAATAAGTGTGGGCTGAGCTCCACCAGCGTTCGATCCGGGCGAGATCGCGCCAGACCTTTTGGGGCGTCGCGGAGATCTCTGCTTCCGCCTGGATGACGAAGGTGGACGGGGAGGCGGAGGCCACCTCGGCCCGAGCCGCTGGGGCAATCAATAATGCGGTGGCCAAGGCGGTGGCGGCGGCGAGCAAACGCATGAGTTCCTCCCTTGAGTGATCGTTCAACTCCGTTTTGATCGATCATTCAAGCGGCTTCCAATCTTAAACCAAAGTTCAGGAGGCCATCGTCACAATCTTGCCTGTTTTGACGACGGCCGCGCCCCCCGTGCTCGATCGCGCCAAACGCGCGCGTGCGTTGGCGAACGTCGGGCGTGCGCGCGTGACGAACACCTGGCTGAGGCTGGGGGCCTGCGCGATCGTCACCGCCGTGGCCACCTCGGTCGTGGGCACCGCGCTTCCGGTGCTTTGGTTCGCCGGGTTGGTCCCGGTCCTGCTCTTCGATCGCTGGGTGTTTCAGCATCTGCATAGGACATGCAGCTCCGGCCAGGCGCCGCCACACATGGCGCGGCTGATCGCCTGGACGACTTTGCAGAGCGTCTACGGCAACCTGCTCGCCGTCATGCTCTGGTTCTCGCCGTATGTGCCGGGCGAGACGTTGGCGATCATTTATCTCTTCGGCGGTCTGGCGAATGCGGCAGCGACGCTGCGCTCTTCGGTGCCGCTCTCGATCGCGGGCGCTGGCTCCACCATTGTCTTCCTGCTGGGATTGCCGCTCGCCGACTACTTGCTGAACGGCGCACGCAATCCGCTGGATCTCATGCCCTTGATGGGCGGGTTGTTGCTGCTCGCGTTCGGCGTCAATCTCTGGAAGAGTCTGCTGGCGTCAGATGCGGCGCAGCTGGAGGCGGAAGCTGCGGTGTTGCGTGAACGCCAGGCCGCCGCTGCCGCCGCTGCCGCGAAAAGCAACATGATTCAGCGGATGAATGACGAATTGCGGACGCCAATGTCGGCGCTGGTTGGCGCCGCCGAGCATCTGCGCCGCGCCGCGCAATCCCCGCAAGCGCGCGCACACATCGCCACTTTGCTGCAAGCCAGCGAAGTGTTGCGCCTGGTGTTTAACGATCTCTCGGACCTTGATCGTCTCGAGAACGGCCAGCTGAAGATCGAGACGCAACCCGCTGATCCGCGCGAACTTCTGCGCGGCGTCATCAGCGCATTCCGTTCAGCAGCGCAGGACAAGAATCTAGAACTCTTCGTCGATGTTGACCCCGCGATGCCGGCCTTGCTTGAGATCGACGCGGCGCGTGTGCGTCAGGTGCTGTTCAATCTGCTCGCCAACGCCATTCGCTACACCACGCACGGCGGCGTGCGCGTGCGCATGAGTGCGCAGCCGATCGACGCCGCGCGCGTGCGTCTCAGCATCATCGTCGCCGACACCGGCGCCGGCATGTCGCGCTCGCAGCTGGCGCTGATCTTCGGGCGCGAGCGCTTGTGCGCGGACGGCGATGGCCCCGGCATCGGCCTGGCGATCTCGCTACGGCTGGCCAAGCTCATGGGCGGCAAAATCGCCGCCAAGAGTGAGTTGGGCGAGGGCTCGATGTTCTCTTTTGTCCTCGACGCCCCGATCGCAGCCGCCCGCGCCACCTCCGCCGCCTGATCAGACGCCCGCTTGACGGTTGCGCGCCGCCATGTTC
>CAYUOC010000114.1:0-12077 GCA_964446305.1 uncultured Terricaulis sp.
ATCCCAAGCGAGGCCAGAGCGCTCCACGACTTTGCGCACCAGCGAATAGCCGTTCGAGTGCGGGCCGCTTGAGGCGATGCCGACGATCACATCGCCCGCTTGCATCTCATCAACGCGCGGCAGCAGCGTGCCGCGCTCAGCCGCGCCAACTGAGAAGCCGGCGAGGTCGTAATCGCCCTTGCCGTACATGCCCGGCATTTCGGCTGTCTCGCCGCCGGCCAAGGCGGCGCCCGCCTGGCGGCAGCCTTCGGCGATGCCGCGGACAACCAGCGCCGCTTCATCTGCGTTCAACTTACCGGTGGCGTAATAGTCGAGGAACATCAGTGGCTCGGCGCCCTGGGCCGAGAGGTCGTTCACGCACATGGCGACGAGGTCGATGCCAACAGTCTCGTGACGTCCGCTCTCAATCGCGATTTTGAGCTTGGTGCCGACGCCATCTGTGGTGGTGAGGATGATCGGATCCTTGAATCCAGCGGCTTTCGGGTCGAAGGCGCCGGCGAATCCGCCCAAAGACCCGTCCGCGCCGGGGCGGGCTGTGGATTTCGCAGCCGGCTTGATCAATTCGACCAGGCGTTCGCCCTCGTCGATATCCACACCGGCGTCGCGATAGGTAAGGCCGTTAGTTCCCGGGGTATTGGTCACGATGATGAGTCCAGAAGCCGCCACATTGATAGGCGATTCCGCGCCGGGTAGGGTCTCCCGACACCGAGGTTCAGTAATGAAATTTCCGCCTTTGGCAGCGTTTGCCGCTGTTTTCCTTGCCGCCTTGTGCGCGTTTGCGCCGGGTGCGGCAAGCGCCCAAGGGCGCGACAATGTCTACGCCGTTTCGGGTGTGTATGTGGATGAAACCGCCGCCAACGCGGCCGCGGCCCAGCAGGCGGGTCTGGCGGCCGCGCAGCGGATCGGGTTCGAGCGCCTCGTCCGCCGCCTCACCATCCCCGACGAACTCGCCCAGCGCGGCGTGCCGCAAGTGGAAACGGCAACACTCGATCGCCTCGTCTCGAGCGTCGACGTTGAGGAGGAGCGCCGCTCCGGCACGCGCTATATCGGCCGCCTCACCGTGCGCTTCGATCCGTCCGGCGTGCGCACGCTGCTGCGCCAATTCAATCTGACCGTCGTCGATACGCGCACCTCGCCCGTGCTCGTCGTCCCGCTGGTTGTCGACGGAACCTCGGAGGAGACAGCCGCGCTGTGGCGTGAGGTCTGGGTCAATGGCGGCTATGGCGACGAACTCGTCCCGCTCGCGACGGCGCCCGTCGAACTGCGCGGCGCGCCCGCCTGGCAAACCGCCAGCGGCTTTGCGAGCCAAGCCGCCGCCGCTTCGGCCCTCTACGCGACGCTGCGCGTCCAAGGCTCAACCGCGACGGCGACGCTTGTTGAAGTCGACGCCAACGCGACCCGCCAGCGCGGCGAAGTCACCGCGCGCGTGAACGGTGAAGATGCCGCCGCGCTCCGCGCTGCGCTCTCCTCGCTGACGCAGCAAGCCAGCGAGCGCATTCAGAACGAGTGGAAAGGCCGTGTCGCTACCGGCGGCGGTCAGCGCGGGCGCATCAACGCGTCGGCGCTTTATACGAGCCAGGCGCAGTGGCAGCAGATCAAGGACGCGCTCGAAGCTGCAGCGCAAACCCTGATCTCGGAGATCCGCATCGAAGCTGTCGGCCGCCAGGGTGCGCTCGTCTCGTTCTCGTTTGTGGGTGATCGTAACCAGCTTGCGGCCGAACTGCAGCGTCGCGGCATCGCCCTCGCCGACACCGCTCAGGGGCCGACCCTGCGTGTCGCGGCGAGGTAGCGTTCGCCGGTGAGTGAGCAGCCCCGCCTGTTTGAGTTCCGCATGGGCGATCGCTCGCCCGACAAACTAGTGGTGGCCGAAGCAAACCGCGACGCAGCCAAGCTGCTGACCGATTGGCGCGCCTGGCCGCATGGGGCGCTGGCGATCTCTGGTCCTTCGGGCGCGGGCAAAACGCACCTCGCTCTGGCCTGGGCGCTGGAGGTCAACGCCCGCCAGGTCTCCGCCCTTGCCCCCGCCGAGGACGCCGCCGCGATCTTCCGCGACGCGGACGGCCGCCTCTTTATCGACGATGCCGATGCCGAGCGGGACGAGGCCATGCTCTGGCGCGTGCTGGATTTGGCCCGGGCCGAACGCGGCGCGGTGCTGTTGGTGGGAACTCAGCCGCCTTCGGCCTGGAGCGTCGAGACCCCGGATCTCCGCTCCCGGCTCGTATCTTTACCGGTCGCTAAGCTTGGCGAGCCGGATGAAGCGCTGATGGACGTGGTTTTGCGCCGCATTTGTCGCGAGAAATTCATTCAATTGAGCGATGATGCCGCCAGATACCTCGTGCGGCGGCTCCCACGCACCTTCGCTGCGGCCCAGGCCTGGGCGGCGGCGTTGGACGAAGAGCTGGTGCGCGGGGCCAAGCCTGTCACGACAGTGATCGCCAAGCGAGCGCTGGAAAAGATGCAGGCGCGCTGGGTTGGTGGAGACGGTTAACAGATGGCGAAGCCGCGTAAGAAAACGCGCGCCACGGCGCAGAACACGCCGTCGCTGAATGATCCCAAGCGGTTCATCAACCGCGAGCTTGCCTGGCTCGCGTTCAACACGCGCGTGTTGGAAGAAGCCGAGAACCGAAAGCATCCGCTCCTGGAGCAACTGCGCTTTCTTTCGATCTCCGCGTCCAACCTCGATGAATTCTACATGGTGCGCGTCGCTGGCTTGCATGAGCAAGTGAAGGCGGGCGTCACCACGCTTTCGAACGATGGCCTGACGCCGACCGAGCAGTTGGCGCGTGTTCACGCCGCCGCCGTGAGCCTGATGGAGCGCCAACAGGATCGCTGGCGTTCGCTGCGCGTTGATCTGCGCGGCGCGGGTATTTCGGTGCTGGATGCCGAAGAGCTTACCGAAGAAGAGCACCGGTTTCTGAAGCCGCTGTTCATGGCGGAAGTGTTTCCGCTGCTGACTCCTCTCGCGGTCGATCCCGCGCACCCGTTCCCGTTCATTCCGAACCTCGGCTTCGCCATCGCGCTGAAGCTGAAGCGCCGAAGCGACGGCCGCGCCCTTAACGCACTCATCCCGGTGCCGAGTCAGGTCGCGCGCTTCATCGACGTGACGCCCGCGCACGCCCCAATCGATCTCGCCGCCGGTGAGCGCCCGCAGCGGCGCTTCCTCACGCTTGAGCACACGATCCGTCTGTTCCTGGACGAACTCTTCCCTGGCTACATCGTCGAAGCCCAAGGCGCATTCCGCGTCGTGCGCGACAGCGACATCGAAATCCAGGAAGAGGCCGAAGATCTCGTGCGTGAGTTCGAGGCGCGCCTGAAAGAGCGCCGCCTCGGCGATATCGTGCGCCTGAAGATCGAAGCCTCGATGCCCGAGGACCTGCGCGCCTTCATCATGCGCGAACTGGAAGCCGACGCGCGCGACGTGATCATCGTCGAGGGCATGCTGGGCCTCGTGGCGCTTTCGGCGCTGGTCAACGAAGACCGCCCGGAGCTCAAGTTTCCGCGCTACGAGCCGCGTTTCCCGGAACGCATCAAGGACTTCGGCGGCGATAGCTTCGCCGCGATCCGCGCCAAGGACATGCTGGTGCACCACCCGTTCGAGTCGTTCGACTCGGTCGTGCAGTTCGTGCGCCAGGCGGCAGCCGATCCCGCCGTCGTCGCCATCAAGCAGACGCTCTACCGCACCTCGCGCGATTCACCGATTGTCGCCGCGCTGGTCGCCGCCGCTGAAGCCGGCAAGAACGTCACCGCTCTGATCGAGTTGAAGGCGCGCTTCGACGAAGAGACCAACCTGCACGTCGCCCGCAAGCTTGAAGCCGCCGGCGCTTCGGTGGTCTATGGGTTCATCGATTTCAAAACCCACGCCAAGGTGAGCTTGGTTGTGCGGCGCGAAGCGGAGGGTCTGCGCACCTACACCCACTTCGGCACCGGCAATTATCATCCAATCACGGCACGCATCTACACCGACCTCTCGCTCTTCACCTGCGATCCGGCTTTGGGGCGCGACGCCAACCGTCTGTTCAATTTCGTGACCGGTTATGCAAAGCCCGCCGAACTCGAAAAGATTGCGATGTCGCCGATCAACTCGAAGGCGACGATCCTTCAATTGATCGATGATGAGATCGAGCATGCCCGCGCCGGCCGTGGCGGCTCGATCTGGGCCAAACTCAATGCGCTCGTGCATCCCGAAATCATCGATGCGCTTTATCGCGCTTCGAACGAAGGCGTGAAAATCGAACTCGTGGTGCGCGGTATCTGCTGCCTGCGTCCGGGCGTGCCCGGCATGAGCGAAAATATCCGCGTCAAATCGATCGTGGGGCGCTTTCTGGAGCACGCGCGCATCGTCTGTTTCGGGGCCGGGTCGAAGCTCCCGAACCCGCGCGCGAAGGTCTACATTTCCTCAGCCGATTGGATGCCGCGGAACCTCGAGCGGCGGGTTGAGGTCCTTTGTCCGGTTGAAAATCCTACCGTACATCAGCAAGTTCTCGATCAAATCATGGTCGCGAACCTCAATGATGAGGCGCAATCCTGGTACATGGACCAGGATGGGGTATTCACACGGGTCGATGTTTCGAAGCTGCCAGACGAACCGTTCAGCGCGCACAATTACTTCATGCGCAACCCGAGCCTTTCGGGGCGCGGGCGCGCGGGCAAGGAAGACGCACCTGCCGCGTTCGATCACATCGGCGCGCGCCGCACCTCTTGAGCTGAGTGCTAAACAATGACGTCGCGCGTGCTTCGCGATGGTCAGGAAGCCGCCGTCATCGACGTCGGCTCCAACTCGGTGCGTCTTGTCGTCTATCGCATCGATGGGCGGGCGATGACGCCGATTCTCAACGAAAAAGTCATGGCCGGCCTTGGGCGCGGCGGCGCGCGCACAGGCGCGCTTTCCAAGGACGGCGTCGATCAGGCGATGCGTGCGATCCGGCGCTTCGCCACGCTCATCGAGGCGCTGCAGATCAAGGACGTGTTCGCGGTGGGCACCGCCGCGGTGCGCGAAGCCAAGGATGGCGCAGACTTCGCCGCGCGTATGGAAGCGGAAACGGGCATCAAGCTCCGCATTCTCAGCGGCGACGATGAGGCGCGTCTTTCAGCCTTGGGCGTCAGCGCCGGCGCGCCGGATGCGAAAGGGCTCGTCGGCGATCTCGGCGGCGCGAGCCTCGAACTGATCGAGATCAGCCCCAAGGGTATTGGCCGCGGCGAAACCTTCCCGCTTGGCCCACTGACGCTGATGGATGGCGGCGAATTCGACTACGCCAAGGTGTCAAAGCAAGTCGGCGCCGTGCTCGATCGCACCAAGCTGCTGGGTAAGCGCGGTGGCGATTTCTATGCAGTTGGCGGGGCTTGGCGTGCGCTTGGCCGGATCGACATGGCGCTCACCAATCATCCGCTCGGCGTGCTGCACCACCACGAGATGAGCCGCAACGAAGTGCTCAAGGTCGTCGACGCCGTGCGCCGCCAGGGCCGGCGTTCACTTGAAAAGCTGGAAGAGGCCGCCGCCAAACGCGCCGAGACATTGCCATACGCGGCCGTGGTGCTTGAGCACGTCATGCAAGCCGGGCAGTTCGATCGTGTCGTTCTCTCCGCGTTCGGTCTGCGCGAGGGCGTTCTTCTGGAGCGCATGGGCAATGACGCGCTGGCGACGCATCCGCTGATCGCGGCTGCCGAAGCGTTGGCCGGCCGCTGGTCGCGCACGCGCGCGTTCGGGCTCGCACTCGAAGAGTGGATCGCGCCAATGTTCGAGGGGCAGCCCTACGTCTTCCCGAAGAAGCGTGAGGAAGTCCTGCGCGGCGCCGCGGCGCGGCTTGCCGACGTTGGCGGTCCGCTCCATCCCGACCAGCGCGTTGAGATCATGTTCGATCTCATCCTCCGCGCGCCTTTGGCGGCCATCAGTCATGCCGAGCGGGCCTTCCTCGCGGCGGCTATCCACCACCGCTACACCAAGGCGCCGCCCCGCCACGCCGATGCGTATATGCGCCTCTTAAGCGACGAGCAGCAGGCGGCCGCCGCGGCTTTGGGGGCAGCGCTGCGTCTGGGCGCCGATCTTTCAGGCCGCAGCGAGCCGCTTTTGGCCGCAGTGGAGGCCGAGGCGGTTGACGGCAGGCTGGTGCTTCGGGTCAAGAAGAAGGCAGCTCACCTCATCACCGAGACGGTGCAGCGGCGATTGGATTTCGCCGCCGCCGCCTTGGGCCTTACCCCGGAGATCAAAGTTCTATGAGCGATACCCCGCCGGACCGGCTCTCGGTCGATCCTGACAGCCCGTACCATGACGCCGCCATTCTGGAGCGTGGGGTCGGTGTGCGCTTCAACGGCAACGAGAAGACCAATTGCGAGGAATACTGCGTCAGCGAGGGCTGGGTGCGTCTGGCCGTCGGCAAGACGCTGGACCGCAAGGGCAAGCAGCTGACGATCAAGTACAGCGGCACGGTCGAGCCATATTTCCAGGATCTCCCCAAGGAGGGCTGATCCACATCCTGGCGTAAGTGGAGCCACGGCCTCCGCTTCTGTGCTATGAGCCGCCCCGCCATGGCGGATAGTCCCCAGTGACCGAGGAACCCGGACCCCGGAAGCTCGCGGCGATCATGTCGATCGACGTGGCTGGCTATTCGGCGATGTCCGAAGTGGACGAAGCGGAAGCGCTCGCCCTCGTCGCGCGCGTGCGCTCCGTGATCGACGCGATCGTCCAAAGCCATGGCGGCCGCATCTTCAACACTGCAGGCGACGGCTTCATGCTCGAATTCGCGTCCGCGTCGGGTGCGCTCTCGGCGGCTGAACTGCTCTGGGGCGGGGTCGAGCGCCAGCGCGTGCGCGTAGGCGTTCACATCGGCGATGTGTTGACGACGCAATCGGGCGATTTGCTCGGCCACAGCGTCAATGTCGCCGCGCGCCTGCAGCAGCTGGCGCGGCCAGGCGCCGTCGTTGTCTCAATGGACGTCCGGCGCGCCGTGCGCGGCAAGCTTGCGCAACGGCTGCACCCCGCAGGCGCCGTGCATTTGGATAAGATGAGCGAGACCATCGACATCTTCACGCTTGAAACCATCGCGGCGGCTCGCACGCGCGTGCGCAAGCCCGAACCGGTTCTGGCCATTCTGCCGTTCGACAATGAGAGCTACGCCGCCGAACTCAGCTACTTCTCCGACGGCGTCGCCGACGAGATCATCTCCACGCTGTTGCGCCAGTCGAAGATCAAAGTCATCGGCCGCGCCTCCGCCTTCCAATTCCGCGGTGAACGCAAGCGTGAGGCGGCGGAGCAATTGAAGGCGACGCACATCCTCGATGGCTCGGTGCGCCTGAGCGGCGATCGTATGCGTGTGAGCGTGCATCTCATCGAAGCCGCGAATGGCGTCGTGCTCTGGAGCGAGCGCTACGAGGGCAACCGCAACGACGCGTTTGCTCTGGAAGATGAAATCGCGGCCAAGGCGGCCGGCTCGCTCCGCCGTTCGCTCACCCAGTCCGATCGCGCCGCCAATCCGATCGATCCGGCCGCGCACGATCTCTACCTGCGCGCCCGCCAGATATGGCTGATGATGAGCGACATCGAAGAGGATCAGGCCGCGATCCTGCTCGAACGCTGCGTCGCCCGCGCGCCGGATTTCGCCGACGCCTGGGCGGTGCTTGCCAGTGTTCGCGCGCTGCTGCTGCCGCGCGATCGCGATGTCATCGGCACGCCGGCGCACAACGCCGCGCTGGCCGCCGCCGAGCGCGCGCTGGAACTCGATCCCGATTGCGCGCAAGGCATGGCGGCGCTGTCGCTGCTGAAGCCCGCGTTTGCCGCGCACGAGGAAAAGCTCGTCCTCGTCAACGAAGCGCTGAAGCGCACGCCGAACGATCCGTCTCTGCATGTCGCACGCGCGGCTTGGCTCTATAGCGTGGGGCGCCTCAAAGACGCGGCGCGCGCGCTGGAGATTGCAAGTCTGCTCGATCCGCTCGGCCCGGCCGTCGAAGGTCTCCGCGCCAGCATGTTGAGCGCGCGCGGTGACATCGAGACTGCCCGTGAGATCGTGACCGCCGCGTGGATGCGCTGGCCGGATTCGCCCTTCATCTGGTATCTGATGTGGAGCACGGCGTGTGCGGCGGGCGATCTCGCCACCGCAGAAGCGCTGGCCCGGCCCGAGAACGTGCCAAAGCGCGGCGCCACCCAGCGCGATGTTGACGTCCTGCTCAGGTACATCGAGTTGCTGCGGCTCTCACCCGCGCAACGGCAGCAAGCGTGCATGCAAATGCTGGACGAACTCGCGGCGAGCAGCGAGCCGCTGGCGCTTTCCTCGTGCATTTTTGCGGCCGGCAATGGCTGTGCGGACCGCGCCTTCGATGTGATCGACGCCGCGCTCGATGAAGGCCGCCAATTGAAGCCGGACAATCACGAAGCCTTCGGCATGGCGCGCTCGCAGGCGCCGCTGCAGTTGTTCGTGAGCGCGAGCGGTGAGCCCTTGTGGCGTCATCCGAGGTTTCCCGCCCTCTGCGCGCGTCTCGGGCTGGCGCAATATTGGCTCGATACCAAAAAGTGGCCGGACTGCGCGGGCGAGACGGCATATGATTTCAGGGCATCGTGCGCAGCGGCGGTCGCGGCGTTGGCCTAGCGCCTATGCGTCGTCGACGCTGACTTTGCCGTCTTTCAGCTTCAGCGCCAGCTTGCCGCGCTTCAACGCCAAGGCCCGTTCGCCGAACACCTCGCGCCGCCAACCGCGTAGCGCCGGCACATCGGCGTTGTCATCCGCGGCGATGGCCTCAACCTCTGACGCCGATGCGATCAGGCGCGGCGCGACGTTGTGGCGTTCGGCCTCGAAGCGCAGCAGCACCTTCAGCAGCTCAACCGTTGGCCCGAGGCCGGACGGGAGCGGTGGCGCGCGTTCGTGCTTGTAGACAGGGCGGTTCGGATCGCTGAAGGCGCGGTCGAGCGCGTTGATCAGGTCCTGCGCCGCGCGCGAATTGCCAAAGCCGCGCGGCACCGCGCGCATGCGGTCGAAATCGGCGGGCGTCTTCGGGCGATGCTCTGCGATCTCGTAGAGCGCTTCATCTTTGACGATGCGCCCGCGCGGCACGTCGCGCTGCTGTGCCTGGCGTTCACGCCATGCGGCGGCGACTTGCAGGCCAAGCACATAGTCGGCGGTTGTCTTGCGCAGCTTCAGCCGGTTCCAGGAATTCTCCGGCGTCGTGTCGTAGATTTGCGGATCGAGCAGGTAGTCGTGCTCTTCGTCGAGCCATGAGAGGCGGTTCTCGCTCTCAAGCTTGGCGTGCATGCGCGGATAAATGTCGCGCAAGTGCGTGACGTCGGCGAGGGCATAGACAAGTTGCGCTTCCGAGAGCGGACGCCGGCTCCAATCGGTGAAGCGCGAGGACTTATCCAAACGCCGCTTCAATATCTGCTGCACCAGCGCATCATACGCGACCGTATCGCCGTAGCCGCAGGCCATCGCCGCAATCTGTGTGTCGAACACAGGATGAGGAAGCTGGCCGGCGATCTTCAGGAAGATTTCGAGGTCTTGCCGCGCGGCGTGGAAGACTTTGAGCACCTTCTCGTTGGCCATCAGCTCCATGAACGGCGCAAGGCCCAGGCCCTCGGCCAGAGGATCGATGACGGCTTCAACGCCCGGCGCCGCCGCCTGAATCAGGCAGAGCTTCGGCCAGTAGGTCGTCTCGCGCATGAATTCGGTGTCGACCGCGACGAAGGGCTGCTGCGCCATGTCCTGGCACAGCGCCTCCAAGTCCGAGGTCTTGGTGATAACGCGCATCAGCGCTGGTTGCGGCGCGCCGGGCCTGGGGTCAAGCGCCGAGGCGTTTGAGGCGGTATTATTCCGCCACCGACGGAGCCTGCGGCTCGGCGAATCCTTCGCCCAACGCGCCGCTGGCGACTAGGCCGCGCAGATAGGCATCGTCGTGGGCGGGGATCAGCACGAGCTCCGGGTTTGCCGCCGCGAGGTCATGCAACGCACGCAGCTGGCGCAGCACGGCGGGGCGATCGGGATCGACGCCGGGCATGATCCAGGTGATGAAGCGCGGGCGCCCGCGTGCGTTCTCAACGCTGCCCATCACCCAGGCGATGTCGCCGATGAACAGATATTCGCGCGCTATCGTCTTTGCGTAGATCAGGATGGTCCCTGGCGAGTGACCGGGCATGGCGATCGCGACAATGCCGGGCGCGATGCGTTGCGGCTGACTGAGATCAAGTTGCGGCGCGCCGGCAATCTCCGGCGCCAGCTGTCCGTTCGGCGCATGCTCGGGCAGGCCAGCAATTTGCGGCGCGGTGAGATCGAGATTGCGTGCGATCTCCGCCGGTTGCGGATGGCGGGCTATGGCCATGACGTGATCGAGATGCTCATGCGTGATCATCACGTTCGGCGCGCGCGTTATCGCCGCAAGCACGCGATCGTAGGCCTGCTCATCGAAGCTGCCCTCGTTTTGCGACATCTCGTTCAGCGTCTCGCGATCGACGGCGCCATCGATGATCGTATCGCCATTAGGCGCGACGATCTGGAACGAGTTGTAGGACATCGTCACTTGCCCGCCGAAGGCGCCGGCTTGGGTGGCGAAGCTCGGCGCATCGCTTTCACCGACGAACTCGACATTGACCGCCGTGGGCAACGTTTCCGGCGCATCGTTGGCGACGAGTTGGCGATACGCGGCGAGATCAACCACGCCCTCGGCTTCGGCCGGCGCTGACGCATCGATCACCGCGTACCAGAACAGCGCCGCCAAAGCGGCAAGCACGATCGCGAGCCCAGCCAGCCATTTCATGGTGTTTCCCCTCCCGCGTCTTCGCGCGGCCCTGACAGCACAATCTTCATCCGATCCGCGGGGAAAGGTCTAGCCAAAGCGAGCGCGTCATCTGTGGAGCCATCGAGCCAAATGTCGATCTCATCGCCGGTGAGCATCACGGGCATGGCGTCGGCGTGGATGGGCTTGGTGAGTGCGTTTGCCTCGGTGGTGAGGATGGCGAAGAGCAGGTGCGTGGCGTCTTCCTTACCGCGGATGCCGCTCCAGGGCCGCCAAATGCCGGCAAAGCAGAAGAGCGGGCGGTCGTCTCCCAGCGCGAACCAATGCGCGACTTTGGGGGTTGAGTCTGTGTATTCGACGAAGCTCGTCGCCGGTACGACGCAGCGGAAACGCGGGCTATCGAGCCAGCCCTTCCAATAGTTTGATTTCAGGTTGCGCACGTTGGTGACGGGGCGCTTGCCCCCGCCGGCAGGCGGAAAGCCCCAGCGCATCATCGCCATCTCACGCTGGCCTTCTTTCGAATTGCCAACGACGGGGGCCAGCTGATCCGGGAAGATAGCGGGCAGCGGCGGCTGATTGCCGGTGCGGTCGCGCATGGCCCGGGTGTAGGCGACAGCGGCCTCGCGCGATTTGGTCATGGAATAGAGGTTGCACATGGGCAGGGCTCATTTGCCGGTGCGGCCCGCGCCTTGACAAGGTGCGGCGCAACATGCGCTTTCCGCCGCGAAATGCGCCCGCTTTTCCCGACTCGGGGCGCTGGAGTTTCCGATGCACGCTTACCGTTCCCACACTTGCGGCGCCCTCCGTCCGGCCGATGCCGGCAAGGATGTGCGCTTGGGCGGCTGGGTGCACCGCAAACGAGACTTGGGCGGGCTGCTGTTCGTCGATCTGCGCGACAATTACGGGATCACGCAGCTGGTGATTAATCCGGGTTCGGCGGCGTTTGCGCTGTTCGAGCGCGTGCGCGCCGAGACGGTGGTGCGGATCGACGGCAAGGTCGTCGAACGGGCGAAGGACACGGTGAACCCCGATCTGGCGACTGGTGAGATCGAAGTGCGGGTCAGCGATGCCGAGGTGTTGGGCGCCGCGGAGGAGCTGCCGCTGCCGGTGTTCGGCGAGCCCGACTATCCCGAAGAGACGCGCCTCAAGTATCGCTTCCTCGATCTGCGCCGCGAGAAGCTGCACAAGTCGATCCTGCTGCGTTCGCAGGTGATCGCCTCGCTGCGGCGGCGGATGATCGATCAGGGCTTCACCGAATTTCAGACGCCGATCCTGACGGCCTCGTCCCCGGAAGGCGCGCGTGACTTCCTGGTGCCGTCGCGTCTGCACCCGGGCAAGTTCTACGCGCTGCCGCAGGCGCCGCAGCA
>CAYUOC010000115.1:0-12058 GCA_964446305.1 uncultured Terricaulis sp.
CTGATCAGCTGCGCCGTGAACGGCGAACCGAACATGTCGCAATACATCGCCTGCTCGGCGAAGTGCGCGAGGATTTTTTCCTTCACGCCCGTTCAACAGCGAGCGCGATGCCCTCGCCGCCGCCGATGCAGAGCGAAGCCATGCCGCGTTTTGCGCCTTGGGCTTCGAGGGCCGCGAGCAGCGTCACGAGAACCCGGGCGCCGCTGGCGCCGATGGGGTGACCAAGTGCACAGGCGCCGCCGTTGACGTTGATGATGTCGTGGCTCAGCCCAAGTTCTTTCATCGCAATCATCGGCACGACGGCAAAGGCTTCGTTGATCTCCCAGAGATCGACGTCGCTGGTTTTCCAGCCGGCGCGAGCGAGCGCTTTCTGGATCGCCGGCACGGGCGCGGAGGTGAATTTCTGCGGCTCTTGCGCGTGGCTCGCTTGCGCCACGACCGTGGCGAGGATTTTCTTGCCCTGTTTTTCCGCATCGCCACGGCGCATCAGCACGAGTGCGGCGGCGCCATCGGAGATCGCGGAGGCGTTCGCGGCGGTGACGGTGCCGTCCGGCGTGAAGGCTGGCTTCAGCGACGGAATTTTATCCGGCTTGGCTTTGCGCGGCAGTTCGTCGGTATCGAGATTGCCGGTCTTCAGTTCAATCGGCGCGATCTCGCGCTTAAAGCGGCCTTCGGCAGTGGCGCTTTGGGCGCGGCGCAGCGTTTCGAGCGCGTAGTTGTCCTGCGCCTCGCGCGTGAATTGGTAATCCTTCGCCGCTTGATCGGCGTAGACGCCCATGGCTTTGCCTTCGTACGCGTCTTCGAGGCCATCGAGCGCCATGTGATCGAACAGCTTGTCGTGGCCGTACTTTTGACCCGTGCGGTGCTTCGTCATCAGGAACGGCGCGCGCGTCATGCTTTCCATGCCGCCGGCGATGACGATGTCGCTTTCGCCCGACAGCAGAGCTTGACGCGCCATCGAGACGGCTTGCAGGCCGGAGCCGCACATTTTGTTGAGCGTGACGGCTTGTGTGCCGTTATCGAGCCCGGCTTTGAGCGCGGCTTGGCGCGCGGGGGCTTGGCCGAGACCGGCGGAGAGCACGTTGCCCATGAAGATCGTGTCGGCGCTCTTGGCGCCCGCTTCCTTCATCGCGGCTTTGACGGCGACGGCGCCGAGTTCGGGCGCGGAGAGGTTCGCGAGTTCGCCCAGCAATCCGCCCATGGGCGTGCGGGCCATGCCGACGATGACGATATCTTCTTGGCTCATTGTTGGGTGTTCCCTTCTTTGCGGAGCACAATAAGCGTCGATGTGCCGTGCGCCAACAGGCGTCCGCGTGAATCGGTGAGCTTCCCTTCCGCCGTGATGATGGTGCGGCCGCGCGCAACGACGACGCCCTCGGCGCGGACTTGGCCGGTGGCGGGCGTGATGGCGCGGACGAAGTTCACTTTGGTTTCCACGGTTGTGTAGCCGACGCCGGCGGGGAGCGTCGTGTGCGCGGCGCAGCCGGTGCAGCTATCGATCAATGTAAGCGCCCAGCCGCCATGGACAACACCAAGCGGGTTGAGAATGCGATCGGTCGGATCGCCGAGGAAGAGCGCGCGGCCGTCATCCACTTCGGCGAGCGTGAAACCGAGCGTGGTGGCGATCGAAGGCGGCGGGTGACCGCCGGCGAGCATGTAGCGCAAGCCTTTGAGGCCGGACATGCTGAGCAATTTCTGAGCAGCGGCTTTGGGATCGAAGGTTTCGGCTTCGGCCATCTGGACTTGCCTTATTTGTATATACAAGTATTGGGGAGGTAGAACTGCGGAAGCGAAGCGTCAAGATGCCGAAACGTCAGCCTAAACCTGAGGCGCCGCCGGTGATGATACCGGCAGATGAGGCGCCGCCCTGCCTCTATTTGCGGCTGCGTTTGGCGTCGCGGCGGCTTTTATCGCTGTACGACGCGCGATTGGCTGCCAGCGGCGTGAGCATGTCGCAGTTCGGGCTGCTCGCGGGAATCGCGGAAGAGCCGGATTTGACGATGTCGCGGCTTGCGGAAATGCGTGAGTTGTCACCGTCGACGCTGACACGGACGCTGCGGCCGATGGAGGATGCGGGTTGGGTTGAGGCGTTTGCGGATGGAAGGCAGCGGCGCTTGCGGCTGACACGCGAAGGGCGCGCGCGGTTGAAGGCGGCGTATGCTGGATGGAAGCGCGCGCAGGCGGAGGCGATGGAGATTGTCTCGCCGCGCGATGTGGAGCGGGTGTTAAGGGCGACGGAGAAGATCGCGGTTTAAGCGACGAACTGCACGATGCGTTCAATCACACTGCGATCTTGCGCGATCATGCGGTGGCCTAGGCCGTCGCAGAGGACGAGTTCGGCGTTGGGCCACTTCTCCGCGATGGCTTCGCCGTTTTGCCATTCGACGGCGTCGTCATCCATGGAGTGCAGCACGAGCGCTTCAATCGGGCTTGCGACTTCCGCGAGATCGAAGGCGGCGTGGAGGCCGGCTTCGGCGGCGTAGATTTCGCGGGCGCGGTGGACGACGTCTGGTGAGATGCCCTGCTCTTCGGCGAAATCGAACCAGCGTTTGTTGCGGCCGCGTGGCGGCGCGATCAGCGCGATGCGGCGCGGCGCGAAGCCGTTGAGCAACGCAAAGCCGGTGACGGGGCCGCCGAAGGAATGCGTGACGACAGCGTCGATGGGGCCGAGCTCCGTTGCGACTTGCTGGAGAACGGACGACGCCACGAAGGGCGCGCAGCTATCGCCTTCGGAGAAGCCGTGGCCGGGAAGATCGAAGGCGACGCTGGCGATGCCGAGTTCGGCGAGCGCGGAGATGAGCGGGCTCCAGAGAGAGTTGTCGTCCTGCCAGCCATGCACGAGCAGCACCGCCGGCCCTTCGCCGTGGCGCCAGGCTGCGATCTTGCCGGCAGGTGTTTCGATCTCATGCCGCTGCACATCACGCAGCGGCTCAGCGATGCGCTGGCGCGCGCGGCGCTTGGGCGTCATCACTTCATTCAGCAATGCGCGCGCTTGTTCGTCGATGCTCATTCAGTCGTCATGATCCAGCCGCCGCCGAGGACGCGCGTGGAGTGCGGGTCGTAGAATACGGCGGCTTGGCCCGGGGCTACGCCCTCTTCCGGCACGTCAAGCAAGACGTGCCAACCGACTCCGATGCTGAGCTTTGCAGGAACCGGCGGACGCGTGGAGCGGACACGGACGAGGATGTCACGGCCGTTCAGGTCGTCCTCGCTGGCGACAGGCTCGCCGATCCAGTTCACTTCTTTTAGGGCGATACGCGTAACGCCGAGTTCTTCGCGCGGGCCGACGAAAACGCGCTTGTTCGCGGCATCGAGCTTCACAACGAACAGCGGTTCGCCGGTGGCGATGCCGAGACCGCGGCGTTGGCCGACAGTGAAATTGATGATGCCGTTGTGCTCTCCCATGACGCGGCCATCGACGTGCACGATCTCACCAGGCTCGATCGCGCCAGGGCGGAGCTTTTGGACGATGTCTTGATACTTGCCGTTCGGGACGAAGCAGATGTCTTGGCTGTCCGGCTTCTCGGCGACACGGAGGCCGAGTTCGTTGGCGAGCGCGCGCGTTTCGCTTTTCGGCAAACCGCCGAGCGGAAAGCGGAGATAATTGAGCTGATCGCGCGTCGTCACGAACAAGAAATAGGTTTGATCCTTGCTGGCGTCGGCGGCGCGGTGGAGTTCGGCGCCGTTTGGGCCTTCGAGGCGTTGGACATAGTGGCCCGTGGCGAGGCAATCGGCGCCGAGATCTTCGGCGACGCGCTTCAAATCCTTGAACTTCACGGTTTGATTGCAGCGCACGCACGGGATGGGCGTGGCGCCAGCGAGATACGTGTCGGCGAAGTCTTCCATCACGGCGTGGCGGAAGCGGCTTTCGTAGTCGAGGACGTAGTGTGGAAAGCCCATGGCGTCGGCGACGCGGCGCGCGTCGTGAATGTCTTGGCCGGCGCAGCAGGCGCCTGGCTTGTTCACGGCGGCGCCGTGATCGTAGAGCTGGAGCGTGACGCCGACGACGTCGTAGCCTTCGCGCTTCAGCATCGCGGCGACGACGGAGGAATCCACGCCGCCGGACATGGCGGCGACGACGCGGGTTTCGGATGGCGGCTTGGCGAAGCCGAGTGAATTGAGTGTGCGTGCCTTTGGCGGCGCGGCGTCGAGCATGGTCATCTTCTATCCCCTCCCGGATTCAAGGTCCGGAACGAAATTCAAGCTCGTGGATATGACGTGTGGAGGTGGGTTTCGCAAGCTGACACATCCACGCTTCCCGGCCGAAGCGCAGCGTAGGCCGGGATCCATGGGCTAACGCACTGAGCTCAAGCCATCCATGGTCCCGACTCGGCGCTCGCGCGCATTGTCAATGCGCGCTCCTCGGCCGGGAAACGTGGTGCGGTGGGCTTAGAGGTACTTCAGCAGGCTGAGCTGCGAGAGTTCGGCGAAGGTCTTCGCTGCCGCCTCATACTGCGTCAGCAGCGTGTTGAGGCGGATCGAGACTTCGGCGAGATCGGCATCGGTCTGATCGCCGATCTCCTTGGTCAGCAGGTCCGAGCGCGCTTCCAGGCGCAGGCGGTCCTCTTCGAAACGCTTCTGTAGCTGGCCGGTGCGGCCCTCTTCAGTGACGAAACTCCTGGCGTGCGCGTCAAGGTCGCCGGTGATGCCCTGGAGCGCGGCCGTGTTTGCCGCGGTGAGCGGCGAACCGAGCGTGCCGCCAGAGCTGTCGAGTAGGTTTTTGAGCTGGCGCAGCGTGTCGAAGAGACCCGTCGACAGCTCCGATGCCTTCGATGCGAGCTTGATCGGCGCTCCCTCGCCGAGATCAAGCACCTGGTGACGCGAGGACTCATCGAACAAATCCTCAGTCGCGGTCGTTGTCACGAGTTCGGTGAGTGACGCGATCTTCACCGGCGCGCCGCTTTGGCGCTCGCCCGCAAACATCGGCTGGCCATTCCAGGTTTCGTTCAAGGCGCCGACAATGGAGTTAAACGCAAGTTCGAGTTCGGTGGCGACGCCGCGCCCGTCGTTGGCGCTGATCGCTTCGCGAATGGTGAGCGCGAGCGCTTGGGTGGCGTCGGAGATTTGCCCGAGCGCCGAAGCTTGCACGCCGAAGCGGGCCTCGATCTGATTGATGACCGAGGCGCGCGCGTCGGTTGAAGCACGCATGCTGGAGGCGCTGAGGATGCGGCTCGAGGCGCCGCCGAAGCCTTGCAATGTGTCGGCGACCTTGGTGGACGCGATCTGAGCCTGCAGATTGCCAAGCTCGCTGGTGATGCGGCGCACGTCGCCCTGAGCGCGCATGAAGAAACGGGCGTTGAGTGGCGTACTAGCGGACATTCTCGTTCACTCTCAGCGGTAGCCGATGGTCATGAGCACATCGAGCATTTCAGTGGCGGCTTGGATCACGCGCGCGGCGGCGGCGTAAGCGTTTTGGTAGGTGGTCATTTTCATCAGCTCGTCGTCGATGCTGACGGATTCCATTTCGCCGCGCCGGTCGGCGGCGGCGGTGGCGACGGCGGCGGCGCCGAGCGCTTGGCGTTCGGCGTCGCTGGCAAGGCGCCCGGCCTCGCCGCCCAGACGCGCGGCATAGGTGGCGAGCGTGCCGGTTTGCGCAGTGAGCACGCCGGCGGCGCCGAAGCTCTGCATCGAGTTGCGCGCCGCCGCGAGCGCGCTGGCGCCGCGATTGTCGCCCGCTTCGATGACCTTCGCGCCAATCAAACCGGAAATATTGGGACGGCCCACGGCCAGACGATTGGTGTTGTTGGCGATCAGCGTATTGACGTTGACTTCCGTGGCGCGCCCGGCGGTGGCGGCGGAGTCGAGACCGTGCAACGCCGAGAACGCGACGCCGGTATTGCCGCGCTGGGTCGTGTCATTCACCAGCTCGACGTTGAAGGCGGCGTTGCTGATGAAATTGATGCGGCCGGTGGCGTTATCGAGCGAGAAGGCGCCGTATTCGCCAAGGCCCGTGCCGGGCGCGTTGAGCGCCGCGAGCAGATCGTCCCACGTCGCGCCGGGCGCGGCCAGTGGACCGGTGATGGAGACCGTGCGGTTGGCGATGAAGCGGCCCTGCGTGTCGCGGATCTCGTAGGAGATGGCGCCATCGTCGGCGAAGCCGTGCAGGTCACCGCCGCTGATGCCGCTTTCAAAGAAGAGCGGCGTCGGGCGCGAGACCAGATCGTTCAGGCCGAAGAAGTGCGAGAAGCCGCGCCCTGCCCGCAGCGCCGGATCGGCGCTATCCTGCTGAATGACGATGCCGGCATTGCCGCTCATGTTGAGCGAGAGCACGCCGTCGGTGAACGATGCGCTGCCGGCCGACGGCGTTTGGGCCGCGAGCGCTGTGTTCAGCGCATCGACGAAATCGCCGATGGTGCCGCCGCCGGCGAACGACACGGTGTTCGGCGGCGCTTCCGAGGTGATGGTCTGCGCGTCGAAGTCGATGGTGAGGCGATCGCTGAGAACCCCGGTCGAATCCACCACTGCGATAATTGCGCTGCCGGTGAAGCTGAGTGCATCGGTGCTCAGAAGGCCGGTTTGGCGGCCAGTCATCGAGGACACGGCAGGCGATGAGGCGTTTTCGTTGTGAACCGCGTTCATCACGTCGGCGAGCGCGCCGGCATAGCCGCCCAATGCTTCGGCGAGTCCGGGAAGATCGACATCGCGGGCCTGCAACAGGCCCTTGAGCGAGCCGCCCGTCAGGAAGGACTCGATGTTGGTTTGCGAACCGAGCTCTTCGTTGAGCGAAATGACGCCGTGCGTGGCGTATGGCGACGGGTTGGGCGTGTAGGTGAGCGTCGCGGCGTTGACGCCGACTAGCAACGCGCCGCCGCCGGTGCGGACATGAGTGCTGCCATCGGCCTGCAGTGTGACGCGAACATCCATCAGCTCGGAGAGCTGATCGATGAGCGCCGATTGGGCGTTCTCGGCGGAGCTGGCGTCGGCGCCGGTGCGCTTGGTGAGGCGGATCTCGTTGTTGAGTTCCGCAATGCGGTTCATCAGATTTTGCGCTTCGGAGACGGCGTCGCCGATGCGTTGGTCCGCTTCGCTGATCAGTTGCTGCAGCGAGTCGCCGATGCGATGGATTTCCGAGTACGTCGCTTGTAGCGCGCTGACTGCATCGGCGCGGCGCAAGCTCGAAGCCGGATCGACGCCGAGTTCGGTGAGCGCCGACCAGTATTCGTCGACCATGCCGAACATCGACGAGGCGCTCGACGGATCGCCGAAACTTTGCTGGGCGCGCGACAGGAGATCGGCGCGCGCGGACGCGGAGCCGGCAGCGGACGCCGCGATGTAGCTTGCGGTGGCGAGGAAGCGATCAGCCGCGCGGCGAACGCCGGTGATCTCAACGCCAGCGCCTGCGCCGATTTGCGTGCGCGGCGCGAGGATCATCTCGGTGCGGACGTAGCCAGGCGTGTTGGCGTTGGCGATGTTCTGCGAAACGGTGGCGACGCCGGTTTGCGCAGCGCGCAAGCCGGAAAGGCCAGCGAGAAGGACGCTGGTTAGGCCGACCATGAGAGCGCCCCCGGCAAAAGGCGCCCGGCGCCAGGCAAAATCAGCCGGGCGCGCGCGAGCGCGTGAGACGCGCGATAGGCGCTTCTAAGCGTTTGAAACAACACGCTTTCTCCCCTGCGCCGAGGGCCGGTCCGGGGACCGCCGCACGGTGCATCGAGGGTTCACCACGCAAGCTTGGGGCCATGGTTAATCGCTCGGCAGAAGCTGCCGGGCAGGGCGGCGGAAATTGCCGCTTCGGACGCAACGGGGCCGACCGGGCGAACAATCAACACATTGATTTTTATATGCTTTTCTATGGTTACCAGCGTGGCCCGGGGTTTGCTCGGGGTCGCGGGCTGGGCGCGGGGACAAGCTGCCGCCCAAGCCGGGGGACTTATGGATTTCGCGCCGGAGCCAGTGCTTGACGCCTACACGCCGCCGCCATCGCGGCAGGCGCCGCGTGCGCCGGCGGCTGACGACAACGGCCAGACGTTCAACGACCACCTCGACGCGGTGAACGAGCCGGTGCGCGAGCGCACTGCTCCCGCGCAGACCGAGGTGAAGGACGAGACCATCCCGACGGTCACCGCGAAGCCGGCGGAAGAGACGCCCGCCACCGACGAGACGATCGATCCGGACGTGGCTTTGCTTGGCGGGCCTTTGCCGCAAACCGCGCCACCGCCGATGGCTGCGCCCGTGGTGGTGCAGATCGCGGCATCGCAGCCCACGCAACAGCAAGCACCGCCCGAGGCCACTGATGCGGACGCAGCGCCAGTGACAGCGCCGCAAGCGCCAGCGCCGCGCGCGCCGGGAAGCGAAGCGCCGACTCAGGCGGCAGCCGCCGAGACGGTTGAAGAAAGCGCGCCGGCCGCCAGCAAGCATGCGCAAGTCGAAGTGAAGCCGGCGGCGTCGACCGACGATGCGCCGCAAGCACCGGTGCTGGCGCAACAACAGCCACAGAACACGCAAACCGCCCAGAGCGCGCCGCAACACACTCAGACGATTCCGGCCGCGAACACCGCGACCGAGGTTGAGGCGTTGCCACAGCCGGTGCGCGACGCCATCGCGGCAACGATTGCCCCGGCTCCGCAAGCGCTGACGCAAACGGTGCAGCGCCCGACGCGTACGGCGCAGCAAACGGTTGAACCTGAAGCCACCGTGGCGAAGGACGGCAAGGCTGAAACGCAGGCGCCCGCGGCGAACGCCAAGACCCACGCGCCGCATGCCGCAGCCAACGGTGGCGTGGCGAATGCCGCTATCGATGCGCCGGCGCTCGCGCCGCAGGCGCCGAGCAGCGCACCGGACGCTTCACAAGTCGCACAGAGCAACGCGATCACGACGAGCGCCTCGCAAGCCAGCACCCACGTTCAGCACGCGGCGATTGATAGCGGCGCGCAGCGCGCGGCGCCGGCGGCCGCGCAAGTTGGACGCGAGATCATCCGCCGCTTCGATGGCGGCAATACGAGCTTCGAGCTTCGCCTCGATCCGGCTGAACTCGGCCGCGTCGAGGTGCGCATGGAAGTGACGCGCGATCATCGCGTGACGGCGGTGATCACGGCGGACAACCCGCAGGCGCTGACAGAGCTGGCGCGCAATGCGCGCGAGCTGGAACAGCAATTACAGTCAGCCGGCTTGCAGTTGAGTGACAACGGCCTGTCGTTCGATCTGCGCCAAGGCAGCCACGGCGGCGACGCTGACCAAGCCAGCAATGGCGGGCGCGGCGTAGGCGGCGAAGAGACACCTGCAGAACAACAACAAGCGCCCGTGGCGCGCCCGATCGGTTACGAGCGGTGGCGCGGCGTGCGCGTGGACATGATGGTTTGAGGACGTAGGCGATGGATATCCCTGGCGTAGGCACAACCAACACGAACGCATCGGAAGCCGCGAACTCGCGCACGCGGCTCTCGGATAATTACGATACGTTCCTGGTGCTGCTGACGGCGCAATTGCAGAACCAAGATCCGCTGGCGCCGATGGATTCGACACAGTTCACGCAGCAATTGGTGCAGTTCAGCCAGGTCGAACAGCAGATCCGCACCAACGAGCAGCTTGAAGGCCTCGTCGGCCAGTACAATGCCGCCGCCGCCGGCGCCGCCCTCTCCTATCTTGGGCGCGACGCGATCATTGAGGCGAATGAGACTTATCTCGCCGGCGATCCGGCATCGGCGAACTGGGCCTATCGTTTGCCGGAAGCAGCGACCTCAATGACGGTCCAAGTCCGCGACATGCAGGGCCGCGTTGTCTACGAAACCAACACCGCCGCGCGTGGCGCGGGCGAGCACCTGTTCGCTTGGGACGGAACCAAGACCAACGGCGAGACTGCCGAAGACGGCATCTACCGCATCACCTTCGAAGCAACGAACGCGGACGGCGAGGCGATCACGCCAACGATTTCGGTGCGCGAAACCATCATGGGCGTGGACTTCACGGGGGCCACGCCTGTCGTCATCACACCGGCCGGCACGCGCGAATTGGCTTCAATTCGCTCGGTTCTGGATCGGGGCTGAGAAGCAAAGTGTCCGCCGAATGCGGACGCTTCGATACGCGCAGAAGCGCTCCATCAGTAGCAACTTTCTTATGCCGCGTTCGGTGGGACGCACGCGGCGATGGAGCTGGGACACATGTCTATTTATACCGCCTTGCGTGCGGGCGTTTCTGGCCTCACCGCCAATTCGAGCGCGCTCGCCGTTATCTCCGACAACATCGCCAACGTGAACACGGTTGGCTACAAGCGCTCGGGCGTCGATTTCTCCGCGCTCGTCAACGCGCAGAACTCGAACACCACCTATAACGCCGGCGGCGTGCTGCCGCTGACGCGCCAGCAAATCTCGCTGCAAGGCTCGCTCGAGCAATCACGCTCAACGACGGACTTGGCGATTTCCGGCGACGGCTTCTTCATCGTCTCGACCAATGAGCAGCAACTCTCGAATGGCGGCTCGGTGCTGTTCACGCGCGCGGGTTCGTTCACGATCAACGCCGACGGTTATATGGTCAACGCGCAGGGCTTGTTCCTCCAGGGTTGGCCGGTGGCGGCGGACGGCAGCGTGACGTCCTCGCCCACCTCCCTCTCCGCGATCGAGCCGATCAACATTTCTGGTGTCGGCGGCCTGGCTGAGCCGACGCGCAATGTCGGCCTCAACGCCAACCTGAACTCGGGCCAAGCCGAATATGCCGGCGCTCAAGGCGCCTATGATGTCGGCGACATGGCCATGGGCACGATCACGCCGCACTTTGAGAGCTCGCTGGAAATCTATGACAGCTTGGGCGCGCCGCGAACGATCGCGTTCGGCTTTCTGAAAGTGGGTCCGAACGAATGGCAGGTTGAGGCGTACGCACGCCCGAACACCAACATCACCGGCGGCGGCGCCAATGGCGGCGTGTTGGCGGCCGGTATCCTCACCTTCAACACGGACGGCACTGTCGCCAGCGTCGCGCCGCACGGTACCGCCGCAGCGGTGCAGGACCTCGACACCGCGTTCAACGTCAACTGGGCTGCCCCGACCGGCGCAGCGTCACAACCGGTCACGCTCGATCTCACCACCGGCATGACGCAGTTCGCCAATAGCTTCGGCGTCACCTCGGTGACTGCGGATGGCGTGCCGCCGGGCGATCTCGTCGGCCTCGTGCTGGAAGGCGACGGCTATCTGACGGCGCAATTCTCGAACGGCCGCGCCCGCGCGCTCTATCAAATCCCGCTAGCGACGTTCCTCAACCCGAACGGTTTGAAGGCTGACCAGGGCGGCGCGTTCCGCACGACGCTGGAATCCGGCCTCTACAACATCAACTCATCCAACGCCGGCGGCGCGGGCCGCATCGTCTCGGGCGCGCTGGAAGCTTCGAACGTCGATCTCGCAACGGAGTTCACGAACCTCATCACCACGCAGCGCGCTTACTCAGCTGCTTCGCGCATCATCACGACAGCCGACCAGATGCTCGAAGAATTGCTGATGGTGAAGCGCTAAGCGAATGGGAACTCGGGTAAGAAATGAGTAAGAGACTCGTGTTCTAATTCGAGACACGCTTCTACGCTCATTTCATGCCGCGTCTTAGCCGTTTCTTTAGCGATCCGAGTTATGTTCGGGAGCTACAAGAAGGAGAAAGGCGCATGCAGAAGCAACGCCGATATGATGGGGTGGTGATGGGTCCCGACGGGAATCCCCTCACTTTGGACGATCTGCCGCCGCCGGGAACGACCCGTTGGGTCATCCGCCGTAAGGCAGAAGTTGTCGCTGCGGTTCGCGGCGGCCTGCTGACGATGGAAGACGCTTGCCAGCGTTATGGCCTCTCTGAAGAGGAATTCGAAGGCTGGCGTAAGTCGATCGAAAAGCACGGCCTCCCTGGCTTGCGCACTACGCGCATCCAGCACTACCGCGCGGCCGGCGTCTAACAGACGCCGCGCTGCTGTGGCAGCAAGTCTGTAAGTACCAAGGCTTTCAAAGGCCCCCGCTCCCCGGCGGGGGTCTTTGCGCGTCTTGAGTCCGGAACGCCCCCGTCGCCCCACTGCAAGCGCACCAACGTGGTTAACGGTTGTTTCACCGGCGGCCCGGCAATTTCTGCCGACCGGTGAGAATTGCCCAGTGATTCT
>CAYUOC010000116.1:0-2078 GCA_964446305.1 uncultured Terricaulis sp.
GGCGCGTTCTCGCGGTTGCGTAGCAATTGATCGAAGCGATCACGCAGCGTGACGACGATATCCGGGCGCGCGTGACTTTCATCGAGGCAGTTGGACTCAAAGTTCGCCGCGAAGATGCCCAAACCCTTCACGCCCTCGATCACGCCGTGGCTTTCCCCGCCGACGGTGTAAACATTCGGCGCCTGCGCCAGCGTCTCAAACAAGAGCGACGAACCCGAGCGCGGCGGGTTGACGATGAAGATGGGGCGATCAAAGCGCGGATCGGCGGCGCCGGTATTGATGTTCGGCGCGCTCACCGGAGTGGGCGAGACATCGGCGCGCGTTTCACCGGTGGTATCGTCACGGCGGTCGCCGAGCGCGGGCGCAACGACGAGCGCCATCAATGTGGCGAACAAATCCGAGCCGTTCCGCAGCTTCACTTCGTTGGCGCGTGCGGCTCGGATTTGACCGGCGAACTCGTCCAGCGCCTTGCGATAGCGCGGCCAGCCAGCTTTGGACTCGCCGTACGTCGACCACAGTGCCCGCCACACATGCGTGAAGTGCGAGCAGATGTGCGCCACCTGCGGGAATTGTGGGTGCTGCTGCGCCGCTTCGCGGAACAGGAAGTCGACATGGCCCTGAATTTCCCATGGCGTCATCACCACGGGCATGTTCTGGCTTTCGTATTCGAGCTGATCGAGCGTCGCGCCTGCCGGCTGGAAAGGACGCGGCGCCCAGCCTGGCGCCTCGCGCTCCGGCAAACGGCCTTGCGCGGCCAAATTGTAGAAGCCCTCCCCGCCCACGGTATCGGCGACGAGGTGGATGCGCTTCTGCGTCGCGTCGTTGATAACGCGGTGGCGCGAGAACGTATCGAAGATCCAGCACTCGCCGGCGGCCATGTTCACCGTCAGGCCACCGCAATGAAAGCTCACCGTCGGCTGCGTCACGATCGGAACGTGAATGCGCATGCGGTCACGCCAGTAATAGTGGATGTCGACGTGCGGCGTTACCTCAGCGCCGCCGGAAAGGCGCATCAGCCGCGTACGGCCGAGCGAAGCGCCGAAGCTCGCGAGCACGTCAACGAGATACGGACATTCCTTGAGATACTTCGTCGGCGCCATCTGGCCGGTGAAGGATTCATTCGCCTCTTCGCCATTGACGGAGATCAGCGGCAGAAAGTCGTTGCCCTCGAAGCGCTGCGGGTGCGGCAGCCAGGCTTCTTCACCAAATTTCGTGACTTCCTTGGCGAGGAGCTCAGCATCGTACTTGAGCGGCAATTGGATAAATCTGGCCTGCAGTCTCATCAATACGTCCGGCGCGCGTTTACGCGTATCTGTTCCCGGTTCGTTTATCGCCCGGCCAGAGGGCGCCGCAAGAACAAAAGCCGGTTGGGCTGCGTGGCATGCAGCCGCCGCGCGCATGGGGTGCGAACGGCGGCTAATTTCTATGCGTCAGATCGTTTTCGCCAATGCTTCGAGCTGGCGCGCGGTTTGGCCCCAGCCTTCGTGGAAGCCCATCTGCTTGTGCTGCTCTTTCGTCTCTTCGGTCCAGTGACGGGCGACGGCGCGGTATTTGGTTTTACCGTTGCCGAGGTCCTCGAACGTCACTTCCGCGATCATGAACGGCCCCGCCGGCTCGAACGTCGCCGGGTTGATCGCGTCGGTGGTGACGATGCGCTTGTTGGGTTCGAGCGCGAGAATGATGCCGCTGTTCGGGAATTCTTGGCCCTCAGGCGACGCCATCACGAAGTTGAAACGGCCGCCGGGGCGGAAATCGATGTCGGTGCTTTTGATCGTCCACGGCTTTGGCGCGAACCACTGCTGCAGCAGTTTCGCATCGGTGTAGCAGCGATAGAGTTTCTCGGCCGGCGCATCGAGTTCGAGGTCGAGAACTAGTTCGTGTTGGGACATTTCGTTTCCTTCCGTGTGTCTGAACCTAGGACGAAACGGCAGGGCGCGAGCCTACAATGCGGCTCACTTTTTCTGCGCGGCGCCTGCTTCGAGCGCATCCAGATGCTGGCGGATGTGCGCGGCTTCGGCCGGCGTGTTGGCCAGCGCGATGGCTTGGTTGAACGCCTCGCGCGCTTCGGCGTTGCGGCC
>CAYUOC010000116.1:2178-4246 GCA_964446305.1 uncultured Terricaulis sp.
TGTTGGCCAGCGCGATGGCTTGGTTGAACGCCTCGCGCGCTTCGGCGTTGCGGCCAAGTTCTTTCAGGAACGCGCCGCGGGCGCCGTGGAAATAGAAATAACCGCCAAGGCGATCGGCCAGCGGCGCGATCAGGTCAAGCGCCGCTTGCGGGCCGCTGAGTTTCGCAACAGCGACGGCGCGGTTGAGCGTGACGACGGGCGATGGCGTGTGGCGCTCAAGCGCTTGGTAGAGCCCATCGATCTCCGCCCAGTCGGTTTCAGCCGGCGTTTGCGCCCGCGCGTGAAGGCCCGCAATGGCGGATTGAATTTGATACGGGCCCGGACGGCGCAAGCGCATGGCTTTGTCGATCAGCGCCAGCCCCTCTTGGATCAGCGGGCGTTTCCATTTTGTGCGATCCTGATCTTCCAGCAGGATGCCATTGCCATCGGCATCGAAGCGCGCGGCGATGCGGGAGTGTTGCAGCAGCATGAGCGCCAGCAGGCCCATGATCTCCGGCTCGCTCGGATACATGCGCAACAGCAGGCGCGCGAGGCGGATGGCTTCATCGCAGAGCGAAGCACGGTCGCTGGCGGGATCGGCGGCGGAATAGCCTTCGTTGAAGACGAGATAGACCATGGCGGCGACTGAGGCCAAACGCTCGGCGCGTTCGGCGGCGTGCGGCGCTTCGAACGGCACGCCAGCGCCGGCCACTTTCGCTTTTGCCCGCGTGATGCGCTGCTCCATTGCGCTTTCGCCGACGAGAAACGCGCGCGCGATCTGCGGCACGGTGAGACCCGAGACGATACGGAGCGCGAGCGCGACTTGCTGCGTCGCCGGCAAGTCCGGATGGCAGCAGATGAACAGCAAGCGCAGGACGTCGTCGCGATAGTCGGCTTCATCAAGCCGCTGCACGGCCTCGGCTTCGACGTCGCCCAGATCGGAAATCTGGTCCTCGTCGGGCAGCTCTGTCTGCTTCGCCCGGCGGCGGGTGACATCGATCGCCGCGTTGCGGCCGACCATGATGAGCCAGGCGGCGGGATCGCGTGGCGGGCCGTTCCTGGGCCAATTCTTCAGCGCCCGCAGGCAGGCGTCCTGATAAGCCTCCTCGGCCAGATCGAGGTCGCGGAAATACCGCAACAACGCCGCGACCGCCTGGGGCCGCGCGGACACAAGCGCCGCGTCGATCCAGGCGAGGTCGGTCACGTCAGCGCGCCTCTACGGGCGAACCAGGATTGTAGAGCATGATCGGCCGGAGCTCGTAGGCGCCGCCAGGGTTGGCCGCGGTCAGCTCGCGCGCGAACTGGAGGCCCTCTTCCAGGTTCTCGACCTCGATGATGTAGAAGCCGAGCAATTGCTCCTTGGTCTCGGCGTAGGGACCGTCCAGGATTTCGTTGTCCTTCTTCCGCAGCGTCGTCGCGGCTGAGGTGGGCAGGAGCCGCAGCGAAGGCTTCAGCTTGCCGGCCCTTTCCCACTTCTCGTGCACCACATTGAGGCGCCCCATAACGGCATCATCCTCCTCCTTGGTCCAGGAGAACACGGCTGCCTCATCGTTGTAGCAGAGGATGGCGTAGAGCATTGGATAGGACCTCATAAAGGAAGGACGAACGCCTAGCCTTCTTGCCGACACGGCGTCGAGAATTTCCTCACAAAGCCGTCACCAACTAAAGACGCAGCAATGTTCCTAGTCCTCGCTTGACGCTCCCACATCCGCTTCGGTTCAAACAAGGGCGAGGTGGGAGACGAATGGCGGAGGTTTTCATTGCTGCGGCGCCCGACGCCGACGCGCAGGCGGGCGGCCTTGCGCAGGCACTGAAGACGCTGGGCTTCGACGCCGCAGCCGGCGCACCCGCTGAATCCGAGATCGCAAAACTGGTTGACGAGGCCAAGTGCGTCATCGGCCTGTGGTCACGCGGTGCGCCGACGGCGGAGCTCGCCATGCTAGCGGCGCTGGCGCATGAGCGGAAGAAGCTGGTCAGCGCCGAATTGGTCACCGACGCGACGCCCGCCCCGTTCCGCGCGGCGCCGCGTGTGGGTTTGGCGCTTCGGGACCGCACCGCCTTCAAGACGCGCTTCCAGGCGCTGATCGTC
>CAYUOC010000116.1:4346-11918 GCA_964446305.1 uncultured Terricaulis sp.
TTTGGCGCTTCGGGACCGCACCGCCTTCAAGACGCGCTTCCAGGCGCTGATCGTCGAGATCGACAAGCTTTCGCCGACGAAAGCAAACGTGGCGGCATTGCCCAGTGTTCTTGCGGTGACGCGCGCCGCGCTAATGAAGCGCCGCGAAAGCGGCGGCGAGAAACAACTGAAGACGCTTGGCGTGTTCGCGGCGGCGGTAGCGGCGCTTTTCATTGTCGGCTTCGGCGCGGGGCGCGTGATCAATCTGGTGCGCTCGGGCGAACTCAGCATGGCCTCGTTCCAGTTCGCGACGCCGCAGGCGCAAGCGGCGGCGACACCAACGGCGACGCCCGCCCCTGCCGTAACGGCGGCGGCGCTCGAACGCACGCCCTGGCGCGAGGTCGCGGCGCGGATCGACGAAACCCTGGCCGAACAAATCCAAACGCGCGCGGCGGCAGGCGACGCAGACGCGCAGGCCCTGGCTTGCCTCGGCCACATGGCCGGGACCGCCGGTTTCCTGCCGAGCCCGACAGCGGCGCGTGAGCAATGCGATTTGGCGGCGGCGCAGAATAATGCGGCGGCGCTCTACCTCTCCTGGCAGCTGCGCCGGACAGCGCCACACGCCGGCATCGACGAGGCGACAGCGTCCGAGCGTTTGCGGCAAGCTGCCGAATCTGGCTTTACGGCGGCACAGATCGACTACGCATCGTCACTCCCAGCAGACCGCGCATCGCAAGCGGAGGCCGGGCGCCTCTGGCTCGCCGCTGCTGAACGCGGCGATCCCCGCGCGCAATTCTTCTACGCACGCTGGCTGCGCGACAGCGCGGCCGGCCCGCGCGATCCGGCTGCGGCGATCCCCTTCCTGCAGCGCGCGGCGGAGGCCAACCAGGCCGACGCGCTCCACATGCTGGCGACACTCTACCGCGATGGCATCGGCGCGCCGCGCAACGAGGCCGAAGCCAAGGCGCTTTACGCGCGGGCCGCGCAGCAAAACTACGCACCCTCCATGTCGAACCTGGCGGACATGCTGCGCGATGGTTCGCCCGAAGAGCGAGCCCGCTCAATCGAACTCTACCGCCAGCTGGCCTGCATGACCGACGAGCACCAAATCCAGCCGCGCGCCGTGGGCCGGCTTCGTGCATTGCAGGAAAGCTATTCCTGCCGCTAACAAGCGCCGATGGCGTGGCGCAAAACCTATGACGGGGCGGAGCCGCAGCGGGTCAACAAATGGCTCGCCAGCGAAGGCGTCTGCTCGCGCCGCGAAGCCGAAGACATGATCGCGGGCGGGTTGGTCAGCATCGATGGCGCCCGCGTTGAAGATCCAGGGCGCAAAATCGAGCCAGGGCAAACGCTCGAACTCGCGGATGGGCGCGTGGCGCCGAGGATCAGCATTGCGATCAACAAGCCGGTTGGTTTTGTGTCGGCCCAGCCAGAATACGATCAGGTCCCGGCCGCGCGGCTGGTGACGCGGGACAATTATTTCATACGACCGGGTTCAGGCCATGACGGCAGGATGCCGGCGGTCACGTCGCGCACAAGCCTCGCGCCACTTGGGCGGCTTGATCAAGATTCGCGCGGGCTGCTGTTGCTGAGCGAAGACGGCGTGCTGGCAAAGGCGGTGATCGGCGCGGAGTCGAACATCGATAAGGAATATTTGGTTGGCGTGCGCGGGCAGATCAACGATCGCAAGTTGGATTGGTTGCGGCACGGGCTGGAGTTGGACGGCAAGAAGCTGAAGCCTGCGAAGATCGACGTGGTCGAGCCATGGCGCATTCGCTTCATCCTCAACGAAGGCCGCAAGCGGCAAATCCGCAGGATGTGTGAGCTTGTGGAGCTTGAAGTCGTCGATTTGCTGCGCGTGCGGATCGGACCGCTATGGCTAGGCGATCTGCCCGAAGGCAAATGGCGCGCGCTGACAGCGGCGGAGCGCGATGCCCTTATTCGCTTGAGTAAGTGACGACAGCTCCCCGTGTCAGGGGAGCACGGGCGCAACGGGTTGAATGCCATTCCGCCGCCTCAGCTCTTGAAGCAAAGCGCGGTCAAACACCTGCGGCGGCGCTTGGTTCAAGGCTTGAATGAACTCGGTCATATCCGAGCGGCGGTGCGCTTCCGCGAAGCTTGGACCCGGAAGTATCCCACGGCGATAGAGATATTCATCCGAACGGCCGGTAAGGATGTAGGCCGGCGCCCAGTGAAAGCCCGCCGCTTTGGCCAGCTCGTTCGTGCAGTTGGAAACGATGGTGTTGTAGTAGCGCGCCGTGTGCTGAAGCGATTGCGAACGCTGCAGCAAATTGCGCAGCAAAGTCCGGTTTTGCTCGGCGCTGATATCAACTGGATACACAAACACATCGTGATCCAGCATCACGGCGCGGCGGATCAGCAGATCGCGCGCCGTGGCCCAAATATAGATCAGCTCGAAGGCGTTAAACTGGCCATGAAAGGCCGAATATTCCTCGCCCTCCTCGCGCCGCGCTTCGATGGTGAGGCCCAGCAGGCGGTCACCTTCAAACTCGAACAGCAGCAAAGTGTGGGCCGCGAGCTGCGAGCCCGGCTGTGGTTCGAGCATGAACCAGACTCGGCGCAGCTCGTCGAAATCGTAGGACGCGGAGTCGAGATAGGTTGTGTCGGTTTCGCGATCGTACTCGTAGCTCCAATCGCTCACCGGCGAGACCGTAAATCCGGTTTCGGTGATCTCCACCTGCGGCGTGTGAGACAGGTAGGGGTACCAGTTCCGCACCATTTGCGGCGGGCTCAGCATATTGGCGGCGGAACCGAGAATGAGGATCGTGAAGATCGAGGCAATCGCGGGCCGCAGCGGGTTCGCGCCAAACCAATTCAAGATACGCTTCACGCCTGCCCTCCGCCCTCGCGCGATGTAGTCCTAGTGTGATGCGCGCATTCCGTTAAGTGCGGCTTGCGAAAGCGGCGCCCCGCCCCAATCTCCGTTTCAACCCCGGCCTGCTTTCGTGTTACTTCGCTTGGCGACCGGTCATGTTTCAGGAGGCCTCCCCATGGCTCTACGCATCAACGACAAAGCGCCCGATTTCGAAGCCGAGACCACGCAAGGCCGCATCAAGTTTCATGACTGGATCGGCGATAGCTACGCCATCCTCTTCTCGCACCCGAAAGATTTCACGCCCGTCTGCACCACCGAGCTGGGTTACCTCGCCAAGCTCGAGCCGGAGTTCAAGAAGCGCAACGTGAAGGTCATGGGGCTCTCGGTTGATCCCGTGACGGATCACGAGCGCTGGCGCGGCGACATCAAGGAAGTCACCGGCGGCGACGTGCAATACCCGATGATTGGCGACAGCGATCTCAATGTTGCAAAGCTCTATGACATGCTGCCAGGCGACGCCGGCGACACCAGCCAAGGGCGGACAGCGGCGACCAACGCGACCGTGCGCACCGTGTTCATCATCGGCCCTGACAAGCTGATCAAGGCCACGCTGCAATATCCGATGTCATCAGGCCGCAACTTCGATGAAGTGCTGCGGCTGGTGGATTCGATCCAGCTGACCGCAAACTACAAGGTCGCGACGCCGGTGAACTGGAAGAACGGCGAGGACGTCATCATCGTACCGGCGGTTTCGGACGAAGAGGCCAAGACCCGCTTCCCCGATGGCTGGAAGACGCTGAAATCCTATCTGCGGATTGTCCCGCAGCCGAAGGCGCCCCGCGAGGGCTAGGCGTTGCAGATTCTTTCCCGGGCGTCATGCTAAGGCAAAGGGTGCTTCGCCAGACGCCCGGGAGGAACGCATGATTTTCGAGCAAGTCGCCACCGGCGGCTGCCAATCGTACCTGATCGGCTGCGGCGAGACCTGCGCGGCCGCCGTGATCGATCCGGAAGTGCGCCAGCTCAACCGCTACCAGGCGCTCGCCGCCCAGCATGGCGTACGCATTCGCTATGTGATCGACACCCACACCCACGCCGATCATTTCAGCGGCAGCAAGCAACTCGGCCAATTGCTCGGCGTGCCCGTGGTGGCGCACGCAAGCTCGCCCTCGCCCTACGCGACGATGAAGGTCGATGAAGGCGATGTGATCAAGGTCGGCAATCTCCGGCTGGCGGTGCTGCACACGCCGGGCCACACGCGCGACTCGATGAGCCTGGTGATGAGCGACCGCGTGTTCACCGGCGATGCGCTGCTGATCGGCGCGACGGGCCGCACCGATCTGCCCAGCGGCGATCCGGAAGCGCTCTACGACAGCCTGTTCAACAAGCTGCTGAAGCTCGATCCGAACCTTCGCATTTATCCGGCGCACGATTACAAGGGACACACCTGCTCGACGCTGGAAGAAGAGAAGCGCTCTAACCCACGTCTGCAGAAGGCCGATCGCGAAGAGTTCGTCGCGATGATGCGCGCGCATTCGCCTTCAATGCCTGAGCACCTCACCGAGGCGCTGCGCGTGAATATGAGTGGCGGGACCAGCGTCGCGCAGCTCCTGAGCGAAGCGGCGGCGGAAGTGCCGTTCATCTCGATGGAAGAGGTGAAGAACCGTGTCGCGGCGAGCGCGAACGATCTGATCGTGCTCGACGTGCGCGAGAAGGAGCAGTTCGACGCGGGCCACATTCCGCACGCCAAGCACCTCTCACGCGGCCAGCTCGAACTGCGCGTCAACGAAGCCTTCCCCGATCCGACGGTACGGATCGTTACCTATTGCGAGGTGGGTAAAATCTCGACGCTAGCCGCCGCCACATTGCGGCGCATGGGCTTCACGCGCGTGCTGGCGCTCGATGGCGGCATGAAGGCCTGGCGCGAACAGGGCTTCCCAGTCGAGACCTAGGCGTGAACATCCTGAGCGTCGGGGTGCCTGCGGAAATACGCGACCGCGAACGCACAGCTGGCGCGTAAGCGCCGGTTCGTCGTCCGCGCCTCATCGACGACATGCTTCATCAGCTTTGAAGCATAGCCCCGACCCCGCGCTTCATGCGGCGTCTCCACATGCAGGATCACGCGGACGCCATCGATGTCGCGATAGTCGGCGAAAGATTGGCCTTCCGGGGCATCGAGCTCGTACCGGTGCGCGGCGGCGTTATCGCGAAAATCACTCATGGTCACGACATGGGCTTCGGCTGCCACAATTCAATCTTGCGGCCTTCGGGGTCCATGATGTGCGCGAAGCGGCCGTTGGGTTCATCGGGGAACATCCGCACGGGCTCGACGCCGGCCGCTTTGGCGCGCGCGAGGATACCGTCGAGGTCGTCGACCATCAGGTTCACGAGGAAGTCCTTGGTCGAAGGCGCGAGATAATCGCTGCCCTCTTTGAACGTAGAGAAGATCGTGGCCGAGCCTGCATGCGCGGCGGCCTCCTCCGGACGGAATATCGCGCCGCCCCATTCACCGAACTCGATGCCAAGCACGTCGGCGTACCAGGCGCGCAGCCTTTCGCCATCGGGGGTCACGAAGAAGACGCCGCCAACGCCAAGCACCTTTGCCATTCGTTCGCCTCCAGCTTAAGCCGCTCAGCGTGAACTATCGCCACGCCTTCCACGCCGGCAATCATGCCGACGTCTTAAAGCACGCCGTGCTGCTCTATTGCCTCGACGCCCTCAAGCGCAAGGAAACGCCGTTTGCCGTGCTCGATACGCACGCCGGGCGCGGGCTTTATGACTTCGCCGCCTCGGAGGCGGAGCGCAGCCCGGAATGGCGCGACGGGATCGCCAGGCTCTGGGACTGGCCCGACCCGCCGCCGTTGATCGCGCGCTACCTCGAAGCGGTGCGTGGCTTCAACGCCGACGGCAACCTCCGCACCTATCCCGGCTCGCCCGCTTTGGTGACGACGAACCTGCGCGATCAGGACGCTCTGATGGCCTGCGAACTGCACCCGGAAGACGCAGGCGCGCTGCGCCGGGCGCTGCCGCGCAAAGCCAATGTTCAAGTGCATGAGCGCGACGGCTGGGAGGCGCTCGGCGCGCTGCTGCCGCCGGCGCAAAAACGTGGCTTAGTGCTGATCGACCCGCCCTATGAGGCAACGGACGAGATCGATGTCTCCGTCAACGCGCTGCGCGCTTCGATGAAGCGTTTTGCGCACGGCGTCTATCTCTGGTGGCGGCCCCTGAAGAGCAGCGCGACGCTGGATGCCGCGGACGCGGAGGTGCGCGGGTTCGCCGATCGAGACTCGCTGCGCGCGGATCTTTGGGTGGCGACGCCACAGCGCGAAGGCAAGCTCGTTGGCTCAAGCGTGTTTCTGCTCAATCCGCCTTACGGCTTGAGTGACGCGCTGAAAGAAGCGCTGCCTTTCCTCGCCGATGCGCTCACCAAGGGCCAAAGCGGCTGGCGGTTGGTACAAAATTAAAAGGGCGCGGATCGCTCCGCGCCCTTCCCCCTTGCCACGAGCGTCGCGCCTCTAGGCGACGATCATCGCGGCTTGGTTCATTGTCGCCATCGCCACCGGGAGAAACACCGCCGCCGCTGCGATCAGGCAATAAAACTTGGCCATTTGGTGCGCCCCTGTCTGAACCTGTGTCAACCGCGTCATCGCGATGACCCCAAGCTATGACTGTGTCCAACGGGCCGCTGTTACGCGTGTCACTACGGATGCGCTGGACGCGCGCCGCGGCGGCAGGCATTGACGTACCTCATGAACGAAGCGCTCACTTTCCTGCAACAGCCCCACATCGCCATCCCGATCGTCATCGCGACGGTCCTCGCAATCTTCCTCAGCGGGCGGCGGTGGACGGCGCTCTATGTGGCGCTCATGCCGATCATCAACTGGGCCTTCGCCGGGATCAGCACGATCCCGCTCCCAGAGGCCATCGGCGGCGGCGAATGGCACCCCTTCACGGTCGTCACCGGCCTTGTGCTCGTGGTCCGGGATTTCGCCCAACGGGAGATAAAGCACTGGATCTTCGGCGCGATGATCATCGGTCTCGCGCTTTCAACGCTGACCGCTTGGCCGGTGATTGTGGTGGCGAGCGGCGTGGCGTTCCTGATCAGCGAAACCGCCGACTGGGCGGTCTATACTTTCTCGAACCGGCCGCTTTCGCAGCGCATTCTGATCTCGAGCTGCATCTCCGCGCCGATCGACCAGGCGCTCTTTCTCTACCTGGCGTCGCAGGTGGTGCCGGGCATGTTCGCCTGGGGGAGCGTCATCACGGGCATCATCTCGAAGCTCATTGGCGCCTATGTCGTGTCCCGGATTGTTGCAGCGCAAGAGCGCCGCCGCGCCCCTCAAATCGACATGAATCCCGCGTAAACCCATCTCTTGGCGCTTGCGCGGGGGAACCCCCTCGCGCATAAGCGCATTGTGAAGAGCCGGTCGCGTTGACCGGCGGTGGTGCGAAGTTCCGCAGAGTGCGGCTGAATACAAACTCTCCAACAAAGCAGAAATTCGCGGTGACGTGCGTGCGCATAGGCGTGCGCGCGGCTGATGGCGTGCGCCTCGGCCTTTAATCAGGAAAGTGGAAATGAGCTTCGACGACGATTTCGGCGACGACGACAACAACGACAAGAAAAAAGAAAAGCGCGGCGGGCGCGGCCGCGAACGTGATCATCAAGAATTTGGCGGCGGCGACACCGGCGGCTTCGGCGGCGGCGGTGATCGAGGCGGCTTCGGCGGCGGCGGCGGCGACCGTGGCGGCTTCGGCGGCGG
>CAYUOC010000117.1:0-4133 GCA_964446305.1 uncultured Terricaulis sp.
ATCGAAGCGGGCCGCTTGCTCTTTGCGGGGCCGATTGAGTTCGAGCGCGGCGTGCCGAGCATGGAGTTTTTGCCGGAAGCGAGCTTGCCTGAGGTTGCGTTCGCGGGGCGTTCGAATGTCGGCAAGTCTTCGCTCATCAACGCGCTCACCGGACGCAATAAGCTCGCGCGCGCTTCTACCGAGCCGGGCCGCACGCGCGAGCTCAACTTTTTCCGCGTTGGCGACACACTGCGGCTCGTCGATATGCCGGGCTATGGCTACGCGAAGGCGCCGAAGAATGAGATCGGTCGTTGGACGGCGCTGATCCGCGACTATCTGCGCGGGCGCACACCCCTGAAGCGCGTCATCTTGCTGATCGATGGCCGGCACGGGCTCAAGCCGGATGACAAGGATGTCATGGACGCGCTCGATAAGGCGGCGGTGCCCTATCAGCTTGTGCTGACGAAGGCCGACAAGGTGAAGCCGACTGAAATCGCAGCTTTGATTGCGGCGACAAGCGGTGCGATCGCAAAGCGCCCAGCGGCGCATCCCGAGATTATCGCGACGTCGAGCGAAACCGGCCTGGGGATTGAGCTTCTGAGGGCTGAAATCGCGGCCTTGGCCTGAGCGGCGATACCGCTTAGGAACCGCGGGTGAGCAAACTTTCGAAAGATCACCTGGCGGCGCTGGAAGAAGGTTTGGCCAAGGCCAAAACACTCGCCGAAGCCCTGCCCTTCATTCAGATCTACGACCGCGAAACCGTCGTGGTGAAATATGGCGGCCACGCCATGGGCGATACCGAAACCGCCCGCAAATTCGCCGCAGACGTCGTCCTTTTGAAGCTGGTGGGCTTGCATCCTGTCGTCGTTCACGGCGGCGGGCCGCAGATCAGCCGCATGCTCGACCGGGCAGGCGTGAAATCGCAATTCGTGGACGGGCTGCGCGTGACCGACGCCGAGACAATGGAAGTCGCGGAGATGGTGCTCTCGGGCAGCGTCAACAAAGAGCTCGCACACCTGATCACGGCAGCGGGGCGCGAAGCGGATGTGCGCGGCGTTGGCCTCTCGGGCAAAGACGCGCGCATCATCACCTGCGAAAAAGCCGTGCGCACGCGCAAGGATCCCGACAGCATGATCGAGCAAGTGGTCGATCTAGGCTTTGTCGGCGAGCCGGTAGATGTCGATCCGACCCTGATCCAAGCTTTGATCAATGCGCCTGAGGATTACATCCCAGTGGTCGCGCCGATCGGCGTCGCCGAAGATGGCCGCACTTACAACATCAATGCCGATACCGCCGCCGGCGCGATTGCGAAGGCGCTCTCGGCCAAACGCTTCCTGCTGCTCTCCGATATTCCGGGCGTCCTCGATAAGGACGGCAATCTCATTCGCGAGATGTCAGTCGCCGATGCGCGCAAGCTGATCGACGACGGCACAGCCACGGGCGGCATGATCCCGAAACTTGAAACCTGCATCGCCGCCCTCGATCAAGGCGTCGAGGCTGCTGTCATTCTCGACGGGCGCACCCCGCACGTCCTGCTCATGGAATTGTTCACCGAACATGGCGCTGGCACGCTTATTCACTAGAGGCGGCGCGCTCGCCGCTTTGGCGGCGGCCGCATCGCTCGGCGCGCTCGCGTTCGCGGGCAACGCGCTCGCGCAGCAACAGCGCGCGCCGAACGGCTGGCAGATCTGCAACGAGACGACTTATGTGCTCGAAGCGGCGACGGCGCGGCCGGATGGGCGTTCGATTCAGGTGCAAGGCTGGACGCGGCTGCGGCCAGGCGAATGCCGCGTCGCGGTCGCTGCACCTCTGGCGCGCGGCACGCACTATCTCTACGCCCGCACCTCTTCCGCGCATCGCGGCGGACGCCAGCAATGGACGGGCGACGCCGTGCTCTGCGTCGATCCTTCGCGTCAGTTTCAGATCGAGAACCCGCCGCGCTGCACCGATACCTACGAAGGCCGCCGCTTCCGGCGGGTGCAGATCAACAAGCGCGACACCTGGCGAACGTCGTTCTCCGAAGCGAGCCAATTCACCCAGGCACGCGCCCGCCAACTCGGCATGCAGCGCCTGTTGACGGATGCCGGCTACGAAGTGGGCGAAGGCCGGCGTGGTGTCGATCCGCGCCGCATTGCGCAATCGATAGCCGAATTCCGCGCCAGCGCCCGCCTCTCACCGAACGCGACACAAGACCAACTGATCGATGCGCTCGAAACCGCTGCGCGCCGCCGCGCTGGCCAGGTCGGTCTCACCCTTTGCAACCGCACGCGCGGGCGGGTGTGGACGGCGATTGCGCGCCGGCGTGGCGAAGGATGGGAAAGCCGTGGCTGGTGGGCGTTGGCCCCCGGCGGCTGCGTGCGCACCATCGACGAAGTGCTGATCCAGGAATTCTACTACGTTCACGCGTCGCTCGATTCACCGAATGGTCCGCGCTATCTCGCCGCCGGCGGCGAGGCGTTCTGCACCAGCCCGGCGCGCTTTGCGATCCTCGGCCGAGATCAATGCGAAGGCCGCTACTATCAGACGACGCTCTTCACCCGCATCGGCGCCCGCAATCGCGACGGCCTGGTCGTGGATTTCGAAGAACGTGATTTCCTCGAGCCTGGCGTGGTGCCGCGTCAACTGACGCCGGCGGCGGGCGATGAAGGCGACCGACCGGCGGCGGCGGCGGTGCGGCGCGGCCTCGATCCGCCAAGCGCGCCGACGCAGGACCGCACGCCATGAGCTTTTCGGGCATCCGCACTTGGGTGTTCGATCTCGATAACACGCTCTACCCGGCTCGCGCTCTCTACGATGAGATCGGCGAGCGGATGACGCGCTACATCGAGCGTGCAACCGGCTCTGACACAGCCGGCGCGCTCGAAATCCGCGAGCGCTACTTCCATCAATACGGCGCGACCGTCGTCGGCCTCGTGCGTCACCACGATATCGATGCACGGGACTTTCTGCTCGACGTGCACGAGGCGGATCACTCGGTGCTCGAACCAGACGCTGAGTTGGGCGCCTTGATCGGCGCTCTGCCCGGGCGGCGAATCATTTTCACCAATGGCGGCGGCGGCCACGCGCAGCGCGTCCTGGAGAGCTTGAGGCTCGGCGGCTTGTTCGAGGCGGTATTCGACATCGAGGACGCGCAGCTCACGCCGAAGCCACAGAGGGCGTGCTACGAGGCGTTGCTGGAGCGGTTTGGGATCGACGCTTCCGAGGCGATCCTGGTGGAGGATACGCTCCGCAATCTAGAGCCTGCGCACGATCTCGGATTTACGACGGCGCTCGTCGGTCCGGTTCATCCCGCGCCGTTGCCGCCCTACGTCCATCACCATGCGGAGGACGTTAAGGCGCTGCTGCGGGTGGCGCTTCGGCGGGAATAGCCTCTGGCGCGTATCGCGGACCGCTCGGCTTGGCTTTGGGGCGCGAAACGCGCTAGCTCATCGTCATGAACAGCGATCTCGCCCCGCACATTGAAGCCGCCTGGGAACGGCGCGACCAGCTCACACCACAAAGCAAAGGCGCCGATGTCGAAGCCATCGAAGCGGCGCTTGATCTGCTGGACAGCGGCCAGGCGCGTGTCGCCACGCGCGGCGCCGATGGCGCCTGGGCAACGCATCAATGGCTGAAGAAGGCGGTGTTGCTCTCCTTCCGCATTAGCGCCAACAAGCTGATCGGCGCGGCCGGCGGCAATGGCGATTCCTCGCCGGGTCCCTACTGGGACAAGGTGCCCTCGAAATTTCTGGGCTGGGGCGACGCTGCGTTCGAGAAGGCCGGTTTTCGAGCCGTGCCCGGAGCCGTTGCGCGGCGCGGCAGTTTCATCGGCAAGAACGTGGTGCTGATGCCGAGCTTCGTGAACATCGGCGCCTTTGTTGATGAAGGCACGATGGTCGACACCTGGGCGACCGTCGGCTCCTGCGCGCAGATCGGCAAGAACGTGCACATCTCGGGCGGCGCCGGCATTGGCGGCGTGCTGGAGCCGCTACAAGCCAACCCCACCATCATCGAAGACGGCTGCTTCATCGGTGCGCGTTCGGAGGTGGCTGAAGGCGTGATCGTGCGCGAAGGCGCAGTGCTCGCCATGGGCACATTCATCAGCCAATCGACCAAGATCATCGATCGCGCCAGCGGCGAGGTGTTCCGCGGCGAAGTGCCTTCCTATTCAGTGG
>CAYUOC010000117.1:4233-8917 GCA_964446305.1 uncultured Terricaulis sp.
CCGCCGGGCGCGACGCCGGTGAAGCTGCCGTCTGCGTTGAAGTGATACTGCGCCTCGGCGCCACTCGGATACGTCACGACAACAGTGTTGCCGTAGGTGTTCTGCATCGTATCGGCGAGCGCCGGCGTCGCGAACATGGCGACGCCCAGCGTCAATGCAGCCACAAACTTCTTCATTCTGTTTCCTCCACCAAAATCTTGATCACGCCGGCGCGGCTTTGCCGATGCTGACGGGTTTCGCGTAGCTGAGCCGGCGCCAGAACCATTCCAGCGGCCCCATCTGGAAGCGCGACAGCCACAGCGGCGACCAGATCAGCTGCAGCGCCCAGACGGCCAGCACAATGGCCCAGAGCGTCAGGCGGTCAACCTCGCCCCAGAAGCCAAAGCCGCGCATGCCGCCCCAGAAGATCGTCGTCATGATCAGCGACTGCATGATGTAGTTGGTGAACGCCATGCGCCCGACAGCCGCCAACGGCTCCGTGAGCAGGCGCGCACCCGCCTTCACGAGCAAGATGAACACGCTCGCGTATCCGATCGACACGAAGATCGAGAGGCCGGCGTTGGCCGCAAGACCGGCGCCCATCATGTGAATGGTTTCAAAGCGCAGCTGCCAGTTGATCAGCCCTTGATAGCCGATCACCGCCAACGAGGCCGCGCCGATGAGCGCCATCACGGCATAGAGCCAGACCGGCGCGCGGCCACTGAGGAAACCGACCTTGAACAGCGCCATGCCGATCAGCATGACCCCCAAAGTGCGCGGTATGAGTCCAAGCACGCTGTGCCCGACTATTTCCACCCAAGTGCCGATGTTTTCTTGCACCCCTGAGACGAAGCCACCCTGATAGGCGGCGCGCATGCGTTCGAAATCTTCCTGCGAAACCGCAAAGATCGACTCGAGTTGCTCAAGGATTGGCCCAAGCTGATCTTGCGGGACCATCGACATCAGCGGGCCGTTCATCGTCTGCAGTGCAAACGACAACACATAGAAGATGCCGCCGACGACAAAGAGCGTCGCCGGTTTCCACGAGCGCGCGAACAGCACCAGGAAGCCGACCAGCGCGTAGTGGAAGAGAATGTCGCCATACCAGATCAGCAGGCCATGGATCAGGCCGAAGATCATCAGCCAGAACAGGCGCCGCCTCAGCACAGCGCCGCGCGATTTATCGCTGCGCTCGCCACCAAGCATGTAGATGCTGGCGCCGAAAAGCATCGAGAACAGGGTGATGCACTTGAACTCGAAGAAGGTGTGCATCACCCACCACGACCACATCGTGTCGTCGCTGACGGCGAGCGGCGCCATCAGCGGGTCGAAGGCGGCTTGCCAGGGGGCGGCGAAATAGGCGGCGTTGACGGCCAGGATGCCGAGGAGCGCGAAGCCGCGCATCGTATCCAGGCTCTTGATCCGGCTCTCAACTTGGACCGGCGCGACGTCGCTCATGGCCTTCCCCCTTTTGCCGGGCCGCAGGCGCGGCTAGACCGGTCGCCGATGGACGCCCGCACTCTTACCGACCCGATCCCGCTCGCCCAAGCCCTAATGCGACGGCCCTCCATTACGCCCGACGAAGTGGGCGTAATGGACCTGACACAGGCAACGCTGGAGACGCTCGGGTTCCGGGTGAAGCGCTACAAGTTCGGGCTTGTCGATAATCTCTACGCGCGCTTTGGCGATGCGGCGCCGAACTTCTGCTTCGCCGGCCACCTCGATGTCGTGCCGCCCGGCGAAGGCTGGACCAGCGATCCGTTCGCGCCGGAGATTCGCGACGGCTTGCTCTACGGACGCGGCGCGACCGACATGAAAACCGCGATCGCCGCAATGATCACTGCGTCAGAGAGCTTCCTGCGCAGGGGCGCGCCCAAAGGGTCGATCTCATTTCTGCTGACATGCGATGAAGAGGGTCCGGCGGTTGACGGCACCAAGCGCGTGCTGGAGGCGCTGGCTGAAGAAGGCGAAAAGATCGATCACTGCCTCGTCGGCGAGCCAACGAGCGAGGCGCGCGTTGGCGATGTTATAAAGAACGGGCGGCGCGGCAGTTTGAATGTCGTGCTGACGATGGATGGCAAGCAAGGCCACGTCGCCTACCCGCACCGCGCGCGCAATCCGGTGACACCGCTGGTCGAGACGCTGACGGCGCTCAAAGCGCGAAAGCTCGATGATGGCGCGCCAGGCTTCGATCCGACAAACCTGGAAGTGACGAGCGTCGATGTCGGCAATGCGCCGCACAACGTTATCCCACAAAAGGCGACGGCGAAGCTGAACATTCGCTTCAACACCAATCACACCGCCGAAACCCTGCTCGCCTGGATCGATGAGACGGCGAACGCGGCGGCGGCGCGCGCGGGCACAAAATATTCGCGGACCATCAGTTCGCAGAGCCTCGCATTTTACACCGATCCCGGCCCGTTCACGGATCTGCTGCGCGCGTCGGTCAAGGAAACCTTTGGCATCGTGCCTGCGCTCACCACCACGGGCGGCACGTCCGACGCGCGCTTTATCAGGCTCTACTGCCCCGTCGCCGAACTGGGCCTACGCAACGAGACGGCGCATATGGTCGATGAACATTGCGCGGTCGAAGACGTGCGGACGCTGGCGCGCTGCTACGAGGCGGTGCTGCGCAACTATTTCGCGGGCTAGTAGTCCACCCGCGTGAGATAGAGCCCGTCCGGCGGCGCCACCGGGCCGCAGCGGGCGCGATCGGCTGCAGCGAGCGCGGCAGCGACGTCCTCGACACTCATCTTGCCAAGACCAACTTCCACCAGCGTGCCAACCATCGAGCGGACTTGGCGATGCAAGAAGCTGCGCGCTTCAAAGTGGAAGATGACCTGCTCTTCCAAACCCTCGACCCAGGCGAAATCCAGTGTCTTGATCGGGCTTTTGGCTTGGCAGTGGGTATCGCGGAAAGTGGTGAAATCGTGCTTGCCGCGCAGAACCTGCGCAGCCTCATCCATGAGCTTGACGTCAAGCGGGCGTCCGACGCGCCACGCGCGGCCCGCATCCAAAGTGAGTGGCGCGCGGCGGTTGATCACTTCGTATGCATAGGCGCGGTTGGTCGCGTCGAAGCGTGCGTGAAAATCCGCCGCAGCTTCTTCGGCGTCCAGCACGGACACCGGATGCGGGCGCAGATGCGCGTTCAGGGCTTCAACGAGCTTCCAGCCTTCGAAGGCCTTTTCGATATCGACGTGCGCCACTTGCCCATAGGCGTGGACACCGGAATCGGTGCGCCCGGCGCCGATGACTTCGCTGCGGACGCCGGTCAGCTTTTCGACGGCGTCTTCGAGCGCGCCCTGAACGCTCGGCGCGTCAGGCAAACGCTGCCATCCCTGAAAAGGGCCGCCGTCATATTCGATCTTGAGCTTGTAGCGCATCGCGCTCCTACGAGCGCCGATACTCGAGCAGCTGACAGGCGCGGCTATCGCCGGCGCCAGGCGCGCCGCCGGTGATGCCGATGAGCTTCATCGACGTGTCACCCGGATTGGATGGCTCCCAGACGACGACGTGCGTCAGCGTGCCTTCGCTGCAGAGGCCCGGCGAGCCGGCAGCTTCCGTCACGCGATAGACAAGCACCTGAGCTTCATCGACGCCCAGACCAAGCAACGCGCGCAACGTCTGGCCGCCGACCTGCGTCGCCGGCGAGATCGCGCCGGTGACGGCGGCGTTGACGCTGAAGCCGTTGCCGCCGCGCAGCGACAGGCGCTCCTGGATATCGGCGTCGGCGGCGTCAGGCAGTTCTTGGGTGACCGAGACGGTGAGTTCGCCCGACACCGCGCGCGCAGCGTCGTTCGTCGCGGCGTAGGCGCGCGACGGCTGGCTCTCCGGGGCCGGGGTATCAAGCTGCGGCGCATCGCTGGCCGCATCGGTGGAGGCGGATTGCTGATTGCAGCCGGCAAGCACCAGCGCAAAAGCAACCATGGCAACGCGTAGCATCATGAAAATCCCTCTCGCGCCTATTTAGCCGCCGCCGGGGGAGCGCTCAAGCGAGCCGCGCGCCTGCGGGAACCGCTTGGCCACGCAGGAACACGTCTGCGGCAAGCGGGCCACGCCCTTCGCGCTGGACTGTGAGCAAACGCACCGCCCCTTCCCCACAGGCGATCAGCAGATTGTCGTCCAGCACCTCGCCGGGGGCGCCGGCGCCTTGCCCCAGCCGGGAGAGCAGCGCCTTGACGCGCACGCCGTCCAACTCAAACCAGGCGCCCGGCGCGGGCGAAAGGCCACGGATCATGAAGTCGATCTCACGCGCGGGACGGCGCCAATCGATGCGCGTTTCGGCGGGCGTGATCTTGTGAGCGTAGGTGACGCCCTCTTCGGCTTGCGGCGTTTCGGTGGTCTCGCCGCGCTCGAACTTGGCGAGCGTGTCGCGCATCAGCACCGCGCCATTCGCCGCCAAACGGTCATGGAGCGTTTGGGTCGTGTCATCGAATTCGATTGGTGTTTCGAACGTCGCGAGCACGGCGCCGGTGTCTAACCCTTCTTCCATCCGCATCACTTGCACGCCGGTAACGTTGTCGCCCGCCATGATCGCGCGCTGGATGGGCGCAGCGCCGCGCCAGCGTGGCAGCAACGAACCGTGCAGATTGAGTGCGCCGTGCTTGGGCGCATCGAGAATGGCTTTCGGCAGAATGAGCCCGTACGCGACAACGATCGCAAGATCGAGATTGAGCGCAGCGAACGCCTCCTGCTCGGGCGCCTT
>CAYUOC010000117.1:9017-11865 GCA_964446305.1 uncultured Terricaulis sp.
CAATGGTGGTGCGTTTTGCAAGGGGTCGGGGCGACGGCGGAGCGGGCGAATTTGGCGCTGATCTCTGCGGGCGTGGCGTTCTTTGGCTTGATGGCGGTGATCCCGGGGATTGCGGCGGTGGTGGCGTTCGTCGGGTTATTTGGCGATCCGGCTTGGATCGGCCAACAGATCCGCGCGCTGGGCGGCGTCGCGCCCGACGCGGTGGTGACGATCATCCACGATCAGGTGATGCGCTTGCTCGAGCAGAGCAGTGATCAATTGGCTTGGGGTGCGCTGTTCAACCTCGTTTTGGCGTTGTGGAGCGCGTTGCAGGGCACGCGCTGGGTGTTGATGGCGCTTACCGCGGTGAACCGCCGCGCGGAAAAACGCCGTGCCCTGAGCCGCTATATCGCCGCCGGCATGTTCACGCTCTACGGCATCGGACTGAGCGTTACCGCGATCGTGCTGATGGGCGTGGCGCCTTTGGCGTTGGCGTTTTTGCATGTCGAGAGCGGCACGGAAGTTTTGCTGCTGGCGTTGCGTTGGCCGGTGCTTGGCGGGGCGGCGGTGGCGGTGGCGCTGATCCTTTATCGCTGGGGGCCGAGACGGCGGCCGCCGCCGTGGCGCTGGCTTTGGCCGGGCGCCATTGTAACTCCGATCTTGTGGCTGCTGGCTTCGAGCGCGCTCACTTTTGCGCTGCGCGAATTTCCGGGATTTGGCGCAGCCTACGGCTCGCTCGCGAGCGTCGTCGCCCTGCTGCTTTGGCTTTATGTAACGGCGCTGGTGTTCTTGCTCGGCGGCGCGCTCAACGCGGAGCTGGAGTTTTTCGCTCTAGGGAAACCGGCGGCGCCGGTTTCCGAAGAAGAGACGATCGAGCCGACGACCGCTCCGGACGGACGTCCGAAGCAGGTCGCCTCTCGTTAGATCAGCAAGCCATGCCGGTTTCGCGCTGCATGCCGGTGAGGAACGTGCGGAGCGCTTCCGCGAGTTCGCAGGCGGCGGCGTGGGCTTCGGCGCGGTCGGCTTCCGGCAGCGCATCGAGCAATTCGCGGCAAACGTCTGAGTGCTCGACGTCGGCGTATTCGTGCACTTGGAAGAACTTCAACGTCGATTGCTCGGTGACATCGTAACGCTCAACCAGGCCTTCGATCTTGGTCTTCGCGATCGCCGGCAATTGGCTTTCGTAGGCATAGAGCGCGCCGAGGCCCGACGCGTACGACTTGCGCGAGAGATTGCGGAACGCATCGATCAGCACTTGCGTTTCCGGGTTCACCGAAACCGCGCGCACTTCGGCTTCATCGGCGCCCATACCGGCGGCGAAATCGAGCCAGAGCTTCGCGTGATCGTCCTTGCCGGCTTCGATGCCCTCTTCTTCAGCGAGGTTCTCAGCCAGGAGACGGCGGCCTTGGGCGCTCGGGCAGTTCGAGTGCACGGCGCTGACGGCGCGCGGAAACGCCTCGACGTGATGGAAGTATTGGCGGGCGTAGGCGCGCAGCGCGTCCTTCGTCAGCGTGCCCTCTTCCCAGGCTTGGTAGAACGGATGCGACAGCATCGAACGCTCGGCGATGGCCGCGTCGATCGCCGCCGATGTGCAGACATAGCCACGAAACGCTTCAGTCATGGAGACCCCCGGGAGGAAGGCGCGACTGCCGCGCCGTCAAATCGGGCGAAGAATAGTGGCTTTGGCGATTGGTTAAAGGGCCGGGAGCCGAAAAACCGCCGATTTTAGAGGCGGTGTTCCTTGTTCTCTTCAGCCAGCTTCTTGGCCTTCTTGAGCTTCGACAGCGCCTTTTCCTTTTTCAGCCGGGACAGGTGGTCGATGAACAATACGCCTTCGAGATGATCCATCTCGTGCTGGATACAGACCGCGTAGAGGCCTTCGCAGTCCTCTTCGATCTGCTTGCCGTTGTAATCCATATACCGCAGCCGCACGCGCGCGGGGCGTTCGACATCGTCATAGATTTCAGGGACCGAGAGGCAGCCTTCTTCGTACGAGAACATTTCTTCAGACCGAGAGAGGATTTCCGGGTTCACGAAGTAGCGCGGCGCCTTCGGTTCGTCGTCGCGCGCGAGGTCCATCACGATAATTCGCAGCGGCTCGCCGACCTGGATGGCGGCAAGGCCGATGCCGGGCGCGTCGTACATCGTCTCGAGCATGTCATCCATCAGCCGGCGATGCTCGTCCGTAACCGGACCTTCGACGGGCTTGGATTTCTCTTTCAGACGCGGATCGGGCGCGATGAGGATGGGACGGAGTGCCATGGCCCCTGAGGTATGGAGCGCCGGGAGGCCAGTCAAGCAAACGCCCGCCCGGGGCGCAGTCAAAACCTAGTAAACACTAGGCATTGGGCGCGGTCAGGCGGCCGCCGATGCGGGTTCGGATGGAAGCCTCCCGCGAAGGCAGGAGAACGGGGCGCGCGATCCGCGCTTGGTATAGTTGGTGGGTGCGACGTTCATCTCTGAACGCCGCTGCGCGCTTCGCGCGCCCCGTTGAGATCTGTGCTCGCCCGGCGTTGGGTTTGCGCTCTTTACGCAGGTGAACCCCAACTCCCGGGCGGCGTGCGGGCCTTGCCTTCAGTCCCGGACCCCGGCGCTTCTCGTGTGCGCACTACCAATGCACTCACGCCGGCTGTCTCACGCTTCGATCCCATCCCTCGCGCTCGTGTGGCTCGGCTAGCCAATGAACCTCCCGTGCGGGGGACGGAGGGATTATCGCGCGGGTTTGGAGGTGTTGGATAGATTTTGTGAGGCGCGTTGGATTTGTTGGCGTTTTGCGGCGGGGGCTGTTGGATAGATTGGGCGAGCGTCGGCTATTGGCCCGAAGCGGACTCTAGCTAGCCTTGCGGCGCACGAGCCAACGCAACAATAC
>CAYUOC010000118.1:0-11804 GCA_964446305.1 uncultured Terricaulis sp.
CGACGGTCGCGCAATAGGTGCGCTTCAGGATCGCCAGCATCTCGTTGACGGTCGCCATCTGCATGCCGAGCACGCCGTCGATGAAGATGGGGCGATCCATGTCGTTCGGGCCGAAGCCGTGCGTCGAGGGATCAAGCTCCGGCGCCGGCGGGCGCACTTCGAGGCCGAGCGGATCGAGATGCGCCGCGAGGTGGCCGCGCGTGCGATAGGCGCGGATCATCATCAGCGCACGCACGCTGTCGCGCGCTGCGGACTGGACGTCTTGGGTCGAAGCGCCCGGCAGGCGCGCGGCGACCTTCTGTTCGAGCTTGGTGGCGAGCGCGCCCCAATTGCCATCGAGCAAGGCTGTGGTTTCGGTGGTCTGCGGCCGCGCGATTTCGGGGCGGTACCAGGAGGGACCTTTGACGGCGGCGCGGACAGCGTCGGGATCGTCGCGCACGGCGTCGAAGAAGGCGCGCCAGGATGAATCTACCGAGTTGGGGTCGGCGGCGTAGCGGGCGGCCATTTCTTCCACGAACGTCGCGTTGGCGCCGTAGAGAAAGCTCGTTTCGAGCATGGCTGTATTGGAGAGGCTGCGGGCGTCATCCGCCATGGAACGCTGACCTTTCGGAAACCGGGCAGAACCCATGGAAAATATAGGGCGCGCCGTCAGACGGCGCCCCTTCTAAAGTGCGTCGGTGAAGGATTGAAGGGCTGCGTTGGCGCAGGGCTGCCGGCTGATTAGCCTTTGAGCAGTTCCGACATGGTGCGGCCGAGGGCGGCAGGGTGTGGAGACACCTTGATGCCGGCGGCTTCGAGCGCGGCGATCTTGGAGGCGGCATCGCCTTTCCCGCCTGAAATAATCGCACCGGCATGGCCCATGCGGCGGCCAGGAGGCGCGGTGGCGCCGGCGATGAAACCGACGGTCGGCTTCCAGCGGCCCTTCTTGCGTTCGTCGGCAAGGAACTGCGCGGCGTCTTCTTCGGCGCTGCCGCCGATTTCACCGATCATGATGATCGACTTGGTTTCCGGATCGCCGAGGAACAGTTCGAGCACGTCGATGAACTCGGTGCCCTTCACCGGATCGCCGCCGATGCCGACGGCGGTCGATTGGCCGAGGCCTTCGTTGGTTGTTTGGAACACGGCTTCGTAGGTCAACGTGCCGGAGCGCGAGACGACGCCGACGCTGCCCTTCTTGAAGATCTGGCCCGGCATGATGCCGATCTTGCACTCGTTCGGCGTCAGGATGCCGGGGCAGTTCGGGCCGAGCAGCTTCGACTTCGATCTATCGAGCTTCGCCTTCACGCGCACCATGTCGAGCACCGGGATGCCTTCGGTGATGCAGACGATGTACGGAATTTCGGCGTCGATCGCTTCTTCAATGGCGGCCGCCGCGCCTGGCGGCGGAACGTAAATCACCGTTGCGTCGGCCCCGGCTTTTTCCTTCGCTTCGGCGACGGTGTTGAACACCGGCAGGCCGAGGTGGGTCTGACCGCCCTTCCCGGGGCTGACGCCGCCGGTCATCTTGGTGCCGTAGGCAATGGCTTGCTCAGAGTGGAACGTGCCGTTCTTGCCGGTGAAGCCCTGGCAGATGACGCGTGTGCTGGCGTTGACGAGAATGGACAAATGGGCCCCCGGCCTTGGTGTTATTGACGTAAGAGCGCCGCGCGCCCTGGTTCAAACTGTGCGCTAGCCCTTCACGGCCTTCACGATTTTCCGTGCGGCGTCTTCCAGATCGTCCGCCGCGATCACGTTCAGGCCGCTGTTGCGGATGATGGCTTTGCCTTCGTTGACGTTGGTGCCTTCGAGGCGAACGACGAGCGGCACTTCGAGGCCGACGCTCTTCACCGCCGCGATCACGCCTTCGGCAATGACGTCGCAACGGGCGATGCCGCCGAAAATGTTGACGAGAATGCCCTTCACCGCCGGATCGGCGAGGATGATCTTGAAGGCGGCTTCGACCTTGTTCTTGTCGGCGCCGCCGCCGACGTCGAGGAAGTTCGCGGGCTCGGCGCCGAAGAGCTTGATGATGTCCATCGTCGCCATGGCGAGGCCGGCGCCGTTGACCAGGCAGCCGATTTCACCGTCGAGCGCGATGTAGGAAAGATCGTACTTCGAGGCTTCGATCTCGCGCTCATCTTCTTCGCCGATGTCGCGCAGATCGGCCCATTCCTTGTGACGGAACGCGGCGTTGGGATCGAAGCTCACCTTCGCGTCGCCGCAAACGAGCTTGCCATCTTCGGTGACGATGAGCGGGTTGATCTCCAGGAGGCTCATGTCGCTCTTGGTGAAGGCTTCATAGAGCTTCTTGATCAGATCATCGCACTGCGCGGCGAGATCGCCGCTGATGCCGAATGCGGCGGCGACCTTGGCGGTGTCAGCCGCGGTGACGCCGGCGAGCGGATCGATGCCGACGGTTGTGATCTTTTCCGGCGTGTCGTGGGCGACCTCTTCGATGTTCATGCCGCCAGCTTCCGAGGCGACGAAGGCAACGCGGCCCTGATCGCGGTCGACCAGCGCGGAGAGATAGAACTCCTTCGCGATCTTCACGCCTTCTTCGATGTAGATGCGCTTCACGACGCGGCCGGCATCGCCCGTCTGCAGCGTGACCAGCGTGTTGCCAAGCATTTGCGAGGCAAAGAGACCGACATCTTCCGGCTTGAAGGCGATGCGAACGCCGCCCTTCTCACCTGCCGCGGCCTCCTTGAACTTGCCCTTGCCGCGGCCGCCGGCGTGGATCTGGCTCTTCACCGCCCAGACCGAGCCGCCGAGCTTGGCGGCGGCGTCGATCGCCTCTTCCGTGGTGAAGGCCGGGAAACCGCGCGGAACCGGGGCGCCGAAGCTCTTCAGGACGGCTTTGCCTTGGTATTCGTGGATGTTCATGGAGGCCCCAGTGGTTCGCGGATTCGGGTCGCTTTATAGGCCCGCAGCGTGCGCCGCCAACCCCGCGAGCGCGCAAACAGCCAGAACCAGCAGCAGATTCGCCTTGAAGCGGATGAGCGCGACGGCCGCCAGCAGCGCCAGGGCTATCATCCACCAAATACCGGACGTTAGGTCAGGCAGCTCCGTGGGGCCAAAGGCGATCTGACGGGCAAAGAGCGCGTGGGCCGCGAAGAACAGCGCCAGCTTGGCGATGACGCCGAGCACCGCGGCTGTGATCGCGGCGAGCGCGCCGGTTGCGTGGCGGTTGCGTTCGAGGCGCTCGGCGTACGGCGCGCCGGCAAAGATCCAGACAAAGCTGGGCGCGAATGTGCACCAAAGCACGATGGCGGCGCCGGCGAGCGCGAGCGTCAGCGAGCCGGCGTTCGAACCCGCAAGGAAGCCGACGAATTCGTTCACGAGGATGAGGGGCCCTGGAGTCGTTTCAGCGAGACCGAGGCCGTCGATCATCTGTTCGGGCGTGAGCCAGCCGCGCGCGGCGGCTTCGGTGGTGAGGTAGGCGAGCAAAGCATAGGCGCCGCCGAAGGTGACGCAGGCGAGGATCGAGAACAGCAGCGCGAGTTGGAAGAGAACGTGATCCGCGCCGAGCGTGAGCGCGACGAACGCGGGCGGCGTGAGCCAGAGGACGAGCCAGAGAAATGCTTGCGCCCCTCCCCCTTGGGGGAGGGGTTGGGATGGGGGGCGATCAATTTCTACTGACTCCTGGGAAGCTTCACTGCCCCCCGCCCTGCCCTCCCCCAAGGGGGAGGGTTGAAAGGCGCCAACCAACGCAGCGCCAACGATCACGAACGGAAATGGCGCGCCGAGCACAAGTGCGACGAACGCGGCGATCGCGATCCAGAGCGCGGTGTTGGTTTTGAGCGCGCGCTCGCCGATTTTGAACAGCGCTTCCGCGACAAGCGCCACGACGGCGCATTTGACGCCATCGAATGCCGCGGCGACGAGCGGAACTTCGCCGTAATTCACATAAAGCCACGACAACGCGAGCACGACGAACGCGCCGGGCAGAACGAACATCCAGCCTGCGATCAGCGCGCCTGCCCAGCCGCGCAGGCGCCAGCCCACATAGGTCGCGAGCTGTTGCGCTTCCGGGCCTGGCAGCAACATGCAGAACGCTAGCATGTGCTGAAAGCGATCGTCGTCGATCCACTTGCGCTCATCGACGAAGACACGGTGCATCAGCGCGATCTGGCCGGCGGGTCCGCCGAAGCCCAGGCAGCCGATTTTCAGTGATTCAGCGAAGAGCGTGGACAGCGACGGGCTCACGCTCGCGCGCTAGCGTGGATTGCTGGTCGCTGCAATCGCGTCATTGTCATCTTTGGATTTATCTTCTTCGCCGTAGGCGATTTCGCCGGCGGCGACCGAGGTGCCGAGCTGCGGCGCGAACTCTTCCTTGGTGAGCGGGCCCCGGCGCGTGGAGCGGCGCCAGAACATCGCGATCGCGACGAAGAGCGCGGCCGCGCCCGCAAACCAGAACATGCCGGCGACGTCGAACCAATCAACGAGCGGGCCCATCGCCAGCGGACCGATGACAGAGCCCGCGGCCCAGACGAAGAGCAAGCCTGCTGCCGATTGCGCGAGCTTTCCGGGCTCGGCGCGGTCCGCCATGTGTGCAACGGCGATGCCGTAGAAGCTGAGCGCGCCAGCGCCCCAGATGAAGAAGAGCAACGACGCCGACCAACTGAGCAATTGGCCGCTCCAAAGCGCGAGCGCGAATGATGTGAGCGCGGCAAGCCCCGCGAGCGCCGCGATCACGAGGCGGCGGTCCATGCGGTCAGATAGCCGGCCCGCCGGCCATTGCAGCAGAAGCGAACCGGTGAAGGCGGCGGAGTAAAACTCAGCCGCGGCGTTGGCGCCGTAGTGTTCGGCGGCATAGAGCGGCGCGAGCGCGAGCACGCCGCCATTGACGAGCCCCGCCCCGAAGCAGGCGATGACCGCAGCCGGCGCGATGGCGAATTGCTCCACCAGTGCGAGTGGTTGCGCCTTTGGCGGATCGGGCTGTTCGGCGGCGGTGAAGCAGAGCGGCACCATGGAAAGTGCGGCGAGCGCGGCGGCGATCATCCAGGGCTCCGCTTCGGCCGGGGCATAACCGAAGGCGAGGAATGGCCCAAGGGCGAGCGCGCCCTTAGTGAGCACCATGTAGACGCTCATCACTTCGCCGCGTGCGTGCTTGCCGATCGAGAAGCTGATCCAGCTTTCGACGGCGGCGAACATCAGCGCCACCGCCATGCCGGCGATCATGCGGGCCACACCCCACCACCAGATGTCGGTGCTGAAGTGAAGCGCGAGCGTGCTGGCGCAGAAGATGGCGGCGCAGCCGGCATAGACGCGGATGTGGCCGACGCGCGCGAACAGGAAGGTCGCGATCATCGCGCCCATCATGAAGCCGGCGGAGTAAGATGCGGCGACAAGACCGAGCGCCGTACGCGAATGCTCGACCGTGAAGGCGAGCGGAATACGCACGCCGAGCAACCCGCCCGCGAGTTGCAGGATCGTCACCGCTGCGATGAGCGCAGCGACGTTGCGCAGCAAGCCCGTCATGAGGCCCGAGGTCTTAGGCGCGTTCGCGCGCGGCTTGAACCGGCAAAAACGCCGCGCTGCTAGCCGAAGAAGGTTTCGAACATCAGCCGGCCCGGAATGAAGCTAAACAGGCCCGCAATGAGAAGCCCGCCGACGAACATGCCGGTCATGGCGCGGCGGTGAGCTTCCACTTTGCGATTACGGATTGCGTAAATCGCCATCGGCAGCGCGACGATCGTCCAGCCGCTCAAGAGATGGATGAGCGACCAGAAGCCGCCGTTGAGGCCCGTAATAAAGAGGCTCGAGATGGCCGTCGTCCCCATCGCGACAACCCAGCTCCAGCCGAGAGCCTTGTGCAGCCCCCTGCCCTTGGGACGGAGGAGGATGATCGTTCCGATCACGAGCGCGGCGAGCGCCGCGTAAACGTGGAGATGAACTGTCAGGGGCACGCGCGCCCAAAGCGCCCAGTTCGGCGCGTGCAGCGAAATATCCCCAAGCTGGCGGGTGATGGCGGGATGAAACGGGATCAGCGATGCACCGATGATGCCGATTGCGATCAACGGCCCAGCCCAACGGCCAAGGCGCGGCGCAGTAATCGGTTGCGACATGGGTACTTATCTCCGTTCGAGTTCTGGTAGAGAGCCTGACTGACGGAGCCCGCGCTTGCAGCCTGACCGACGTAAGATGACTGAGCCCTTGCGTGAAACGCAGGCTGGCGCCGTTGGCGAAGCGCGAACGGCGTTCGGCTACGAGACGGGCCGCGATTTGTTGCGCAATCTGGGCGTCTGTATCGCGGCGGGCGTGTTCCTGGCTTTGGTCGGCGCGCTCGGCACGGACCGCGTTGGCATGGGGACACGGCTTTTGTTCTGGGTCCCGGTGATGATCGGCGGCGCGGCGATTTCCCACTTTGTTGCGCTGGCGGCGCTACGCATCCCGCGCGCAGGCAACAATGTTTGGATTTTCGGCGCGCTGCTGGCGGTGATGGTCGCGATCCCGATCACACTCTTGGTCTGGGGCCATTCGGGATGGGTGCTCGGCACCAATATCCCCCTCAATCGGCTACACCTGCTTTACGGGCCCGTTTTGATCATCTCGGTGGCGATGACGGCCATCATTATCGTTGTCGGCCAGCCCGGGCGGGTGACGCATGCGCCAGCGCCGGACGCGCCACAGGTGCGGGCGCGATTTCTGGAGCGGCTGCCGCCCAAGCTCAAAGGCGCGGTGATCTATGCGGTCTCGTCCGAAGATCACTACTTGCGGCTGCACACGTCAAAGGGAACGGACCTGATCCTGATGCGGCTGAGCGATGCGATCACGGAGCTTGAAGGCTTGGAAGGAGCGCAGACGCATCGCTCATGGTGGGTCGCGCGCGCTGCGGTTGAAGGCGTACGTCGTGACGGAGAGAAAGTGCTTCTCGCGCTGAAAGGCGGCGTGGAAGCGCCAGTGAGCCGTCCGAACATGCGGCCACTGCGCGAGGCGGGCTGGTACTGAGATGAGTGAACCCACCAAGCCATCACATTGGCGCGGCGTCGTAACGGTGATCGCCATCGGCGCCTTCCTGACCTTCACCAATCCGTTCGGCGCCACCAGCACGCTGCCGCTGTGGGGCGCGTTCTCGTACTGGACAGGCCTTGTCGCAATCGGCTGGTATGGCGGTTCGCTGATCGGTGATGGTCTTCGCCTCGTCGCCCCGAAGCTGAACACTCTCGTCCACCACGTTCTTGCGACCGTTCTCGTGTCATTTCTGGTCGCCGCCGCGATTTTGATCGTGCAACGCGCCATCGGCCAAGTCGTACCCCTCTCCTATTGGCCCAGGCTCTATGTGCTCGTACTGGGTATCAGCGCTGGCGTAGCGACGGTGTCGTGGTTGGTGGAGCGTGCATTCGGCGGGCCGGCCGGCGTTGTGACACACGCCCTGCCTGAAGCGCGCGTGCGATTCTTGGACCGGCTGCCGCCGAAGCTCAAAGGCGCGGTGATCTATGCGGTTTCGTCCGAAGACCACTATCTGCGGCTGCACACGTCAAAAGGCACGGAACTCATCCTGATGCGGCTTAGCGATGCGGTTGTGGAGCTTGAGGGTTTGGAAGGCGCGCAAACGCATCGGTCGTGGTGGGTCGCACGCGATGCTGTCGAAGGCTCGCGGCGTGACGGCGATAAAGTATTCCTCACGCTTAAGGGCGGCGTCGAAGCGCCAGTGAGCCGGCCGAATGTGCGGCCGCTGCGTGAGGCGGGCTGGTTCTAGTCCGGCTTGCCGAAGACGACGTAGGCGGCGAACAGCGCGATCATCACGCAATCGATGACCACCGCGGCGCCGAGGCCGCTCATGTAGCGATCACCTTGCGCGAGAATCAGGCCGACGAACGCGATCTTGCTCGCGCCGGCAACGACGAGCGCGAGCTTGCGGGCGGATGGCTTGAAGGCGCCGTAGATCAACAACGCACCCATAAGACCGATTAGGATACCCCAGTTGGGAACGACCACTGTCGCAAAGGCGCCGTCTGGCGTTTCGCCGAAGAAGCGCTCTGTGGCGGCGCCCGGCGCGAAGGCGGCGTAGAGCATGGTGAGCGTCAGCAGACCGCTGACCACCATGATGCCGGCGAAAATCTTGTTGATCATGCTGCTCTCCCCGCGTGGAGACTAGGTCACAACGGCGCGCGCTGGAAGCGGAGCGTATCTTCGCTGACGCTTTCGCCGCGCCGGATGCGGATGGTCATGACCATGCGGTCCGCGCCTTCGCGGCGGATGGTGAGGCCGTTGAAGGCGATGACCTCGGGCGACACCGAGACGGGCTCGAAGGTCGTCCAGGTCTCGCGATCTTCCCACGCCGTGTAATCGGGATTGAAATGTTTGAGGCGCATGCGCAGGCCGCCTTCGACGACATCGATCACCAGGAACTCGTAGAATTGCGGTTCGCCGTCGCGCCAATAGCGGAAGTGGCCGATCATTTGCCCGCCGACAGGCGGCGCCCAGGCCTCTTCCATCTGACCGCCGAAACCTTCGCCGACCCAACGGCCCGCAAGCCAGGCGGCGTCATCGATTGTGACGGCACGCGTTGTTTGGGCTTGCGCGGCGCAGGCAGCGGCGAACAGCACGCAAGCGAGTGCGAAGGTTTTGACGAGCTTCAGCATCATGGGCCTCCCTGCCCCTATGACGCCGAGCTTAGCGCGATTTCGACATTACGGCGCGGGGGGCGCGCGGAAATCCCAATCGTTCTCGGCCGCCAGGTACGCAAACACGGCAAAGGCGGCCACGTTCTGGCGAAGGGCATCGGGATCGATTTTGTCCAAGGTGTCGTCAGCCGTGTGATGGAGATCGAAATAGTCGAGGCCATCTTGGCTCAAATCGACGACCGGCATGCCGGCGGTGCGAAGATCACTGATGTCGGCGCCGCCGCCGGCGGCGTTGTCGCCCAGGATGATGCCGAGCGGCGCGAGCTGGCGCTGGATGGCGCGCGCGTGCGGCAGCGCTTGGTCGGCAAAGCGTGAACGGAAGCGCCAGACACGGCCCGCGCCGAAATCGCTTTCGGCGCCGACGATGTGGTTTTCATTAGCATGTGTGCGGGCATAGGCCGCGCCGCCGTGAACACCGTTCTCTTCCGCGCCGGCCAACAGGATGCGGATGGTGCGGCGCGGGCGCTGCGGCAGATCGCGGATCAAACGCGCGGCGGCGGTGACGATGGCGACGCCGGCGCCGTCATCGATGGCGCCCTGCCCGAGATCCCATGAATCCAAGTGCGCGGCGAGGATGACGATCTCCTCCGGACGCTCGCGGCCGCGGATTTCGGCGATGACGTTGCCGGACGGTGCGTTCTCGCGAATGTCGGCTTCGATGACGAGGTTCACGCGCACGCTGCGGCCGCTGGCGACGAGGCGCGCGAGCAAATCAGCGTCAGCCGGTGAAACGGCGGCGGCGGGAAGCGAGGCGCCTTGGGCTTGGCGCGAGCTGCCGCCTTGGTGGGCGAAGCGGTGCGGATCGGTGCCGACGGAGCGAATAAGGCACGCAGCCGCGCCTTTGCTTTGCGCAACCGGTGCGCAACGGCCGCGCTTGGCGACAGCAGCGCCGTAGCCTGAGCCATCTTGTGCGCGCGTCATACGCTCATCGATGAAGACAATGCGGCCGGCGACGGCGCTGTTCGGCGCGGCTTCGAGTTCCGCCATGCTGGCGAAGCGCACGATCTCAGCCTCAAGGCCGCCTTGCGGCGTTGAGGGCGAACCACCGAGCGCCGCGACGACGAGCCGTTGCTGTGCCGGCGCGACGACGCTCGCTTCTTCGCGCGTCGCATCCCAATACGGGATGGTGAAGTCTTCGACGCGGATGTTGCTGAGCCGCTGTTCGCGTAGCATACGCACGGCCCAATCACGGGCGCGTGCTTCGGCTTCAGAGCCGGCGAGGCGCGGGCCAATCTCGGTGATCAGGCTCTCGACGATGTTCCACGCATTGTCGCTTGCGAGCGCCGCCGTGCGCAGGCGCTCGACCGTGCGCAATTGCGCGGCGCTGAGTTCGGTGACGGCTGGCGGCGCCGGCGGATTGGTGGCGACGACAAAGCCAGGCGTCTGTTGTGATTGCTGTTGCGCACTCGCCGGAAAGGCGAACGCAGCCGCGCCCAGAAGCGCGAAGGCGAAGTTCCGCATGTGATGTCGTCCCCAAACTCGTGCGCTCAAAGTGGCGGCGTGAGCGCGGGATGCAAGAGCAGAACGACAATCAGGCGCGTTGGCGGGCTTTCCATGCCGCTTTCGATTGGCCGTAGAGATCGACCTTGTGCGCTTCGAACGGCGGCGCGAGTTGCACGTCTTCGGTTTCAAGCTGCGATCCCAGGCGCTCGGCGAGCTTGATTGAGGGAATGTTGCGCTTGTCGATGCAGTGGATGACGTGATCCCAACCTAGATGGTCGAACGCCCAATCGATGGCGGCGATGGCGCCTTCTTGCGCGAAGCCCTGCCCCATCGCCGACGCCCTCACGCCCCAGCCGACTTCATCGCCCGGCCAATTACCTTCCTTGCCGCCCGGACGCCACGGGCCGAGACGGCCGATCCATTCGCCGGTGTCGCGGCGGATGACGGAGAACATGCCGTAGCCAAGCAGCGCCCACGAACCCGCGAGCGAAGCCATGCCGCGCCAAGCCGCGTCGCGCGGCGCGAGGCCGCCGATGAAGCGCATGGTCTCTTCTTCTTGCGCCATGGCGGCGAAGCCGTCGAAGTCTTCGTGTTGCGGCGGACGCAGGATGAGACGCGCGGTGGTGAGGGTTGGGCCGATGGTTGTCATGCGCGGCTCATACGCCGCGCATGCGTGGGGCGCTAGCGCAGTCTGTCGAGTGTCGCGAGTACGATTTCCGGCGCGGGGCGGATGCGATAGTTGGCGTCGCCGAGCTTGGCCAGCACCTCGCCTGCCGGCGAGAGAATGAGGATCGTCGGCACCGGAAGGCCGTTGTGGCGGCGGTTCGGGGTTTGGGTTGGATCGAGCAAGTCGAGCTGGCGCACGGCTTGCGCCTGTTCGTCGGAGAGCATCGTGTAGCCGATATTGCGGCGGCGTTCGAAAGCAGCCAGCTCTTCGACGCTATCGGTGCTGATTGTGACGATGCGATAGCCGCGCTGCTCGATCTCGGCGCGCGCGCCTTCGAGCCCGATCATTTGCGTCTGGCAGTACGGACACCAATCGGCGGCGCGGGTAATGAGCAACACCGTGCCGTTCTCGCCGGCAAGCGAGGCAAGCGTGCGTGTCACGCCGGTTTCGTCCGGCGCGGAGATCGCGGGAACCGTCGCACCGACGGCGGGGCCAAAATTGTGGGTTTGTGCCGACGCTGCCGTAGCAACACTCAGCACAACCGCGGCGATCATTCCTGCAAACACGCGCATACAATCCTCCCGTGATCTCCGCTTTAGTACGGGCGGGAAGATCGCGCGGTTACGGCCGCTTAGCCAACGCTCGGATCGATGCCCTTGCACGCATCGACCAAGCCCTTCACGGCGTTCACGCTGTGATCGAACATGGCGCGTTCGTTGGCGCTGAGTTCGATTTCGATGACCTTCTCGACGCCGCCCGCGCCGATGATGCACGGCACGCCGACATACATGTCGTTCAGACCGTACTCGCCCTTCAGGTTGGCGGCGCACGGGAGAACGCGCTTCTTATCGCGCAGATAGCTCTTCGCCATCACGATCGCGCTTTCGGCGGGCGCGTAGAAGGCCGAGCCCGTCTTCAACAGGCCGACGATTTCGGCGCCGCCATCGCGCGTGCGCTGCACGATCTGGTCGAGCTTTTCTTGGCTGGTCCAACCCATCTTCACCAGGTCCGGCAACGGAATGCCGGCGACGGTGGAATAGCGCACCAACGGCACCATCGTGTCGCCGTGGCCGCCAAGTACGAAC
>CAYUOC010000119.1:0-11710 GCA_964446305.1 uncultured Terricaulis sp.
GGCTTGGCTGGGCGTCGTTGGACAATTCCTGGGAAGAGCAAGTCCACGCCGAACGTCAGGCGCAGAAGCTCGCCGGCCGCACCGAGGATTTCCGCGAGGGCGTGCAGGCCTTCTTCCAGAAGCGTCCGGCAAACTTCAAAGGCGCTTAACCGCGTTCTGCTAAGCTCTCCCCATGCAAGAGATTGCGTGGCTTCTGGAGCCGATCCGCATCTGGCTCGAAGGCGGCACCTGGGCGGAGATCAAGGCTTCGCAAGGGTTCGTCGCGCTTGCGGTGCTCTCCGCCGTGCTCGTCCCCTCTTCTCTCATCGCCCTTGGCATCGGCACGACCGAATGGCGGGAAACGCCGCTGGCGCAGTGGTTTGGGGTCGATCCCGCCGATCCGAACGAGGGTTGGGCAGAACGCGCGCGGGATCTCGACAAGGACGGCACGCCCGACTTCTAGCGCTTCGCCTTCTTTGGCTTCTTCAAAGCCGCCTTGGCCTTAGCGATCGACAGCGCCTTCCGGCCCCAGACTGCGGCCTGATCGGGATCGTCGAGCGCGCTATCGGGTAATCGCCAGTAGCCGAGATCAACCTTCTCCCCGGCGCGCGGCCCGCTCTGCGGCTCCCACACGAACGGCCCGCAGCCCTCGGCGCCAAGCTCCGCCTTTAGTGCGTCATCGACCTTCAAATAGATCGTGTCGTCCGCCAGCAGCAGGAACATAACGCCGTCGGCATAGCCGCCAGCGCCACCGAACATGCGTTTGATCTGAACAGGGCCGACGCCAGCGAATAGCTCCTTCACGAACTCGTGGAAGCTATCGCCCGCCACCGCTACGCCTCGGCTTTCGCCGGCACGATGGTGACGCTCTCGCCGCAACCGCAGGCATCGGTCTGGTTCGGATTGCGGAAGACGAACTTTGAAGACAGCCGCGTCGTCTCGTAGTCGATCACGGAGCCGAGCAAGAACAGCACCGCGTCGGCCGCCACCAAAATCTTCACGTCCTTGTCTTCGACCAATTCATCGAACGGCGCGGGTTCGGCGGCATAGTCGAGCGTGTATTCCATCCCCGCACAGCCGCCATTGACAACACCGACGCGCAGATAGGGCTTGTCGCCCTTCGCCACGATCTCCTGCACGCGCGCCGCGGCGGCGTCAGTCAGCGTCACGATCTTTGGTCTCGGTCTACGCGTCATCGCCTACAACATGTTCAGTTCGAGCTTCGCTTCATCACTCATGCGCGCCGTCGTCCACGGCGGATCGAACGTCAGATTGACCTTCGCGCCAGTCACGCCGCGCACCTTACGCGCCGCTGTCTCGACCCATCCCGGCATCTCGCCAGCGACGGGGCAGCCCGGCGCAGTCAGCGTCATGTCGATATCGACGAAACCTTCGTCGTTGATGTCGACCTTATAGATGAGCCCCAGTTCGTAGATATCAACCGGGATTTCCGGATCGAACACGGTCTTAAACTGCGCCACCAGGTCATCGGTGATGCGGTCAAGCTCTGCCTTCGGCAGAGCGCTCGGTGGGGAAACGGAACCGTCCATCATCCTCTAACTCAGAAGCTTCCGCGCCTTGTGCAAGGCCTCGACCAGCGCATCGACGTCTTCAAGCCGATTATAGCACGCAAAACTCGCCCGCGCCGTGGCGCTCACACCGAGCCGCTGCATCAACGGCTGCGCGCAATGGTGGCCCGCACGGATCGCAACGCCTTGCCGGTCCAGAATCTGCGCCACGTCGTGGGGGTGCGCGCCCTCAACCGAGAAGGCCACGATCGCGCCCTTGTCCGGCGCGGCGCCATACAACTTCACCCAATTCAGTTCGCGCAGCGCACTCATTGCCCGGTCGCGCAGCGCCGCTTCATGCGCCTCGATCGCGCCGCGATCCTGAGAACTGAGCCAATCGATCGCCGCCTTCAGGCCGATCGCTTCAATGATCGGCGGCGTGCCCGCCTCGAACCGATGCGGCGGCTCGTTATACGTCACCCGCTCGCGCTCAACGATGTCGATCATCTCGCCGCCGCCTTCGAACGGCGCCATCGCCGCCAGAAGTTCGCGCTTGCCATAGAGCACGCCGATGCCCGTCGGCCCATAAAGCTTGTGGCCGGTGAAAGCGTAAAAATCAGCGCCGATCGCTTGCACGTCAACGTGCCCATGCACCGTCGCCTGGCAACCATCGAACAGCACCTTCACGCCTTTAGCATGCGCGAGGCGTGCAACCTCGGCGGCTGGCGTCTTGGCGCCGAGTACGTTCGACATATGCGTGATCGCGACCAGCTTCGTGCGCGGACCGATCAGCGCATCGAGCGCCGCCAGATCGATGCCGCCATCGTCATCGATATCGAGCCACTTAAGCACAGCGCCCTTGCGCTCGCGCAGGAAGTGCCAGGGCACGATGTTGGAGTGGTGCTCCATCACCGAAAGCACGATCTCATCGCCGGGCTTCAGATCGAGGCCGGCGGCGACAATGTTGATCGCTTGCGTCCCGCCCTTGGTGAAAATGATGCTGTCGGTTGTCGGCGCATTGATAAAGCGCGCCACTGTGGAGCGCGCCGCCTCAAACGCCTCAGTCGTCTCGTTCGCCAGCGTATGCAGCCCGCGGTGAACATTGGCGTAGGCGCCGCGCATCTGCGCCGCCATCGCCTCGATCACGGCCTCCGGCGTTTGCGCACTCGCTGCGCTATCGAGATAGACCAGGGCGCGATCGTTGACCGTGCGCGAGAGAATGGCGAACTGCGCGCGGACGGCGTCCACATCGAACGGGCGGACCAGCGGCGCACTCATCATGAGGACGCTCCCGCCAACCAGTTACGGATAGACCCCGTAAGCTCATCGCGAAGCGCTTCCGATATCCCCTCCGGAATCGTTTCCGTCAGAAACGCCTCAATCAACAACGCCCGCGCTTCCGCCTCCGGAATCCCGCGCGAGCGCATATAGAAGAGCGCGCGCTCATCCAATCCACCGGCCGTATTGCCGTGCGCGCACTGCACGTCATCTGCGTGGATCATCAGTTCCGGCTTCGCGAAGATCTCGGCGCCATCTTCAAGCAGCAGACCTTGGTGATGCTGACGCGCATCTGTCTTCTGCGCCGCCCGCTCAACGACGATCTTACCTTGAAACACCCCGCGCCCACCCTTGCGCGCAACGCCTTTGATCAGTTGGCGCGTTACGGCGCCTGGCGCCTTGTGTTCGATAACCGACGTCAGGTCCGCGTGGCGATCAGCATCCGCGAGATACGCGCCATTCAATGTCACCTCAGCGCCTTCGGCTTCCGCGTTCACATGCGTCTCAATCCGCGCAAGTTTCGCGCCGAGGGCCAGCACGTATTGCGACAGGCGAGCGTTTCGTTCCAAATGAAGCTGCGCCGTCGAAACCAGCACGGCCTTCTCGCTTGCATCCTGGATCACGGTGCGATTGAGCGTTGCCCCCGTCTCCACGAACCCTTCGATCAAGACGTTCGTGAAGCCGACTGCCGGACCTTCGTATGTTTCGATCAAATTCAGCGTGCGCCCGGCGCGAACGAGCAGGCCAATGCGCGCGTGACCGCTCGTCGGAGCCGCGTCGCCGATCATTCTAAGCCAGACAGGGCGTTCGTCCTCACCCGCCTCGATGATCGGCATCCACTCGTCCGGTGAAAGCTCCGCGGCCCACGAGCCCAGCTGAGTGGGGTTGCGTGGCTCAACTGCATCAGTCTTTGAAAGAACGCGCGGCACCTTGCGAACATTGCGTTCCGGCCAATGCGCGATGCGTCCGTTTTCAAAGACGATCTCGATCGGCTTCAAGCCACGAAAGAGCTCACCGGCAGGTGGTCCGCTCGTGGGCGCTTGCGCCAAAGGCGGCAGCGCATCACCGACCGCCGCACGCAGATCGGAATACTTCCACGCCTCGTTACGGCGATTGGGGAGTTCGGCGACCTTCACGCCGCCCTCAGATATTTGTCGTAACCGTCGCGCTCCAGCTCAAGCGCCAACTCCGGCCCGCCGCTGGTGATGATGCGGCCCTTCGCCAACACATGCACACGATCCGGTTTGATGTAATCGAGCAGCCGCTGATAGTGCGTAATCACTAGGAGCCCGCGATCCGGCGCACGCGCGGCGTTCACGCTGGCCGCGACGATTTTCAGCGCGTCAATATCGAGGCCAGAATCCGTTTCGTCGAGAATGGCGAACGTCGGCTCTAGAACTGCAAGCTGCAGCGCCTCAAAGCGCTTCTTTTCACCGCCGGAGAAGCCGACGTTCAGAGGCCGCTTCAGCATCTCTTGATCGATCTTCAGCGCTTCGGCCTTAGCGCGGAGCAGCTTCAACAGCTCCGGCGCCGGCATCGGTTCTTGGCCGCGCGCTTTGCGTTGCGCATTCAGCGCCGCCTTCAGAAACGCGATCGCGGAGAGGCCCGGGATTTCCACCGGATACTGAAAGGAGAGAAACAGGCCCGCCGCCGCGCGTTCTTCCGGTTCAAGCGCGAGCAGATCTATGCCGCCAAGCGTTGCTTCGCCCTTGGTCACCTCATAGCCATCGCGCCCGCTCAACGAATAAGCGAGCGTCGATTTGCCCGAACCGTTCGGCCCCATGATCGCGTGCGTTTCTCCGGCCGGAACGCTCAGCGTCAGGCCCTTGATGATCTCGGCGCCGCCAACGGCGACATGGAGGTCTTTGACGTCAAACACGCTGCTGCTTGTCCTTCTTGTAGTCGGCAACCGTGCGGATCGGATCGCCATTGGCCTTGGCCGTCAGCACGAACCAGGCGCCGGCAACGAGCGCGATACCGGCAAAGGCCATGACGCCCATGAACAAATCGCCGCTGGCGCCGAGCCAGGCAAACGCCACCGCCCCTGTTGTCAGCGCCAGCACGAACACCATCGAAACGGCGTAACCCTTCCAATTTATCGGCGCATACGCCTGGCGCGCATCGCTCAGCGGGAAACGGCGGGCAAACCAGTATTCACGTTCGCTCATGGGCAGAGCCCCGATGTCCACTGTCCCGCCTCACCGCCGCGCGCGCATTGTGTGCGGCGATACGCATTCACCGGAAACCAACCATCGGCTTCGCGGCGGAACTCGATGCGGATGTGACCGCCGGAAACCGAATCGTCCTGCAAACCGGTGCGGACGATGTCGGCAACCGCGTCATCGCCATTCTCACGCACGCTAAGGCTTAGGTTAGAGCCTTCAACGACCTCGGGGCCGAGCAGCGGCTCAAGCGCTTCCATCACCGCCGGCGCGCCGAAGACACCCACTTCGCTGGGCTCGATTGCCGTGAACGCGCCGTTGGGCGCGCTGAGCAGTGCGGCGTCAACCTGCGCAAGCTCCGCGCGCGGCGCTTCGGGGATTTCCGAAGGCGTGTCGATCGGCGGCGCGGAACCTTCCGCTTCTTGCTGAGGTTGCGGATTGCAGGCAGCGAGCGCAATCACACACGCCGCCAAAGCATAACGCCACACGCTCATCCGACGCTCCCTTCGAGGCTCACTTCCAGCAATTTCTGCGCTTCGACCGCAAACTCCATCGGCAGCTTCTGCAGCACTTCGCGCACAAACCCGTTCACGAGCAGCGCCACCGCCTCTTCCTCGGGAATGCCGCGCGAGCGCAGATAGAACAGCTGATCGTCAGAGAGCTTTGTCGTCGTCGCTTCGTGCTCGAACTGGGCGTCGGGCGTACGGGTTTCGACATACGGAACGGTGTGGGCCGCGCACTGATCCCCGATCAGCAATGAGTCACACTGCGTAAAGTTGCGGGCGCCCTTGGCCTTGGCGTGCGCCGAGACCAGCCCTCTGTAGGCGTTCGATGAACGCCCGGCCGAGATACCTTTCGAAATGATGCGCGAGCGGGTGTTCTTACCCAAATGGATCATCTTGGTCCCGGTGTCAGCCTGTTGGCGCCCGTTGGTCACCGCGATCGAGTAGAACTCGCCCGAGCTTTCATCACCGCGCAAAATGCAACTCGGATACTTCCAGGTTATCGCAGAGCCGGTCTCGACCTGAGTCCACGAAATCTTGCTGCGCTTTCCGCGGCAATCGCCGCGCTTGGTCACGAAATTATAGATGCCGCCTTTACCCTCGGCGTCACCGGGCCACCAATTCTGGACGGTGGAATATTTGATCTCGGCGTCATCAAGCGCCACGAGTTCGACGACGGCGGCGTGCAGCTGATTTTCATCACGCATCGGCGCGGTGCAGCCCTCGAGATAAGAGACGTAGGCGCCCGTATCGGCGATGATCAGCGTACGTTCAAACTGGCCCGTCCCTTGGGCGTTCATCCGAAAATAGGTGGAAAGCTCCATCGGGCACCGAACACCCGGCGGCACATAGACGAATGAGCCATCGGAAAAGACGGCGCTGTTCAGCGTCGCGAAGAAATTGTCCGACGTCGGTACGACGGAGCCCAGATATTTCTGCACCAGCTCCGGATGCTCGCGCACGGCTTCGCTCATCGAGCAGAAGATCACGCCCGCCTTGGCGAGTTCGTCCTTGAAGGTCGTCACAACGCTGACGCTGTCGAACACCGCATCCACTGCCACGCGCGGCGCACCTTCGACGCCCAACAGCACTTCCTGCTCTTTCAGCGGAATACCGAGCTTCTTGTAAGTCTCGAGAATTTCCGGATCGACGTCCTCAAGGCTCTTGTACTTCGAGCCAGCTTTTGGTTCCGCGTAATAGCGCGCCGCCTGATAATCAATCGGCGGGTAGCGGACGAGCGCCCATGTCGGCTCTTCCATCGTTTGCCAACGCTTGAACGCCTCTAGCCGCCAGGCCAGCATCCACTCCGGCTCGCCCTTCTTGGCCGAGATGTAACGGACGATATCTTCGTTCAGCCCGGGCGGCGCGAGTTCCTGCTCTAGCTCGGTGACAAAGCCGTGCTTGTACTTCTCCGCCTCGAGAGCGCGCGCGGCCTCCACCGTGCCTTTGTCGATCGTATCTTTCACCGCGCTCATGCCGCGGCTCCGCGGTTACGTCGCGTATCGAGCTTCGAAAGCGCATTCAGCGCTTCATCGACATCAGACTCCTTCGACTCGTGGCCAAAGCTAACGCGCAGCGCAGCCTTCGCGAGGTCGGGCGCGACCCCCATAGCGGAGAGCACCCGGCTCACCCGCACCTTTCCCGAGGAACACGCCGCACCCGAGCTGATCGCCACGCCTTCAAGGTCCATCGCAATGACAGCCGTCTCGGCAGTCAGTCCCGGCAGCGCGAAGTTCGAAGTGTTGGGCAAACGCGGCGCGTCGGCGCCGAACACAACCGCGTCCTTCGGCAGCGCCGCTTCGAAGCGATCGCGCAAGGCGGCAACACGCACCATCTCGACATCGCGATCTTGCAGCGCCCATTCAACGGCGACGGCAAAACCTACGAGCGCCGCGCCATTTTCCGTTCCAGGCCGCCGGCCGCGTTCTTGACCACCGCCGAACCGCGTCGTCACGAAGGGAGCGCCAGGCGCCAAGACGAGCGCGCCCGCCCCAGGCGGACCGCCAAGCTTATGGCTCGACACCACAAGGTACGTCGCATCGAGGTCGGCAACGCTGACAGGAAGGCGGCCAAAAGCTTGCGCTGCATCCACGAGCAACAGCGCGCCATGCTCGCGGCAAAGCGAGGCAATCTTGGCGATAGGCTGAATGATTCCAGTTTCGTTATTCGCGAGCTGAACTGCGACCAGCGCAGGCTTCGGCGCCTCCGCGAGCATTGCGTTCAGCGCCGCGAGATCAACAAGGCCGTTAACGTCAACGCGCGCCACTCGCTCGGCCTTCAACGCGCGTCCGGCGTGTTCGAACACAGCGTCATGCTCAACCGCAGAGACGATCAGAGAGGCCGCCCCCGTGCTTGCGAGCACCAAATGCAGCGCTTCGGTCGCGCCTGATGTGAACACCACATTTTCAGCGCTGGCATCCATCGCGCTTGCGATCCGCTCGCGCGCGTCTTCGATCATCGCGCGCATACGCCGGCCAACGCTGTGCACCGAAGACGCGTTCCCGCCCGCCGCCAACGCGCGCGACATCGCCACCGCCGCTTCCGCACGGATCGGCGCGCCAGCGTTGTAGTCGCAATAGACGGGCGTCTTGGTCATCAAACCTTATTCCGCGGCGACGCGCGCGCCGCCGTCAAAACGCTGCTCGAGAATGTCGGCCAGAGAAACCGAAGCGAGAAACACTTGGATGCGGTCGCCCATTTCCTGCCAGAGGCCGTGGGCGATGCAGCGGCCGTTGCGGCCGATGCAGCTCTTCGTGGAAGCCGTGTCGCAGCGCGTGGCCTTGATCGGCTCATTCACGGCTTCGATGATCTCCGCCACCGTCACCACATCAGCGCCGCGCGCCAAGCGATAGCCGCCGCCGGGCCCGCGCACGCCGGAGACCAACCCCGCCCGGCGCATCTTCGCGAACAGCTGCTCAAGATAGGAGAGCGAAATCTCCTGGCGGCGCGCCACTTCCTGCAGCGGCACAGCCCGGTCCGCGCCGCCGTGCAGCGCCAGATCGGCCATCGCCATCACCGCATAGCGGCCTTTCGACGTTAAACGCATACCTGTCCCTTCCCGCGCCCTCGCCCGCCCCCAAATTGAGTGCTAGAAGCCGCCCCCTTTGGGGCCGGGCCTCTTACGCTGTCAGCTAAGATACCCGAGTGTTTTGGTCAAGAATAAGCCGCCTGCATATCCGGGCAGCTCTGGGGTCGTGAACGAATGCCGGAAGTGATTTTCCCGGGTGCAGCCGGGCGTGTGGAAGGACGTTATCAGGAGCCCACCAAGGAAGGCGCGCCGATCGCCCTCATCCTGCACGGCCACCCGCGCGCGGGTGGGTCGATGCAGGACCGCGTCACCGTCCAACTCTACAAGCTCTTCACCTCGAAAGGCTTCGGCGTTCTGCGCTTCAACTTCCGCGGCATCGGCCGCTCGCAAGGCATTTTCGACAATGGCATGGGCGAGCTTTCTGACGCCGCCTCGGCGCTCGACTATCTGCAAGCCATGAACCCGAACGCCGAGCAGTGCTGGGTCGGCGGCTATTCATTCGGCGCCTGGATCGGGCTGCAGCTACTGATGCGCCGTCCTGAGATCGATGGCTTCATCGCGGTCGCGCCGCCTGCCAACCACTACGACCTCTCGTTCCTGGCGCCGTGCCCGGCGTCTGGCGTCATCATCTACGGCACGCGCGACAGCGTGACGACTGCGCAGGACATGGAACGTGTGATCGGCCGTATCCGCACGCAGAAGAACATCAAAGTTGATGGCGCGCCGATCGAAGGCGCCGATCACTTCTTCCGCGGCCGCGATCCCGGCGAAGATCACCTGGCTGAAGTGGAAGTGCACGCGCGCACTTATCTGGAACGGCGCCTTGCAGCGCCGCCCCGCCCGCCAACATCTAAGCGCTAATTACTCGCTGCCGCCGCCGCGGAGGAAAGCCGGCTTCGGGCCGTCCGAGAAGCCTTCACGGCCGCCAGCGTCGCGGTCTTCGCGCGGCTGACGCTCGCGGCGTGGTTCGCGTTGTTCGCCCTCCGCCCGCTCCCGGCGCGGTTCACGCGGCTCGCGAGCTTCGCGCGGCTCACGCGCTTCGCCACCTTCGCTACGGTCGCGGCGTGGTTCGCGGTCCTCGCCTTCGCGCGCCTCCGGAGCGCCTTCACCATCGGCACGGAAACGGCGGCGGTTGCGGCCGCGGCGCGGTCCGCGATCACCTTCAGCGCGTTCGGCGCCGCCTTGGCGTTCACCTTGCGGCTGGTAATCGGCCTCCGGCTGTTCGTCGCCGTCACCGCGCGCTTCAGTCTCGACGCCCTCGCCCTCCGGCGCGCCTTCTTCGTCGCCTTCGTATTCGGCGCCTTCGCTGAAGCTCTGCTGCTGTTGAACCGGGACGGCCGGCTGCATCGAGCGCACGAGACGGAAGTAGTGATCGGCGTGCTGGAGATAGTTCTCGCCCAGCACCCGATCGCCCGAGCTCTGCGCGTCGCGCGCGAGCTGCAGGTAACGCTCATAAATGTGCGAAGCGGGTCCGCGGACTTTGATCTCGGGCCCGTTGCTTTCAAGCGTCCGGTTCGGGTGGTGATGACCGCCCTGATTGTTGTTGTGGTAGTTGCCACCACCGCCGCCCGGCTTACGGCCACGGCCCCGCTGACGCTTCATTGGAAGTTCACCATTGTGCTCTGGTTTCCGGTTCGGGCGACGGCGCGTGACCAAGGGCCATCCGCGAAATGCGCCTCGTTTCAAATGCCCGTTCGTTAGGGTTCGGGCCGTTCCAAGCAGCGCCAAGCGCCGCGATTGAACCTCTTACTGAGGGAGCCGCCAGCGGCGCTCCAACGCCTGCCAGCCTACTGAACCGACGGACAAAGCCCCTCCGCCATCGATTCCGGCTCCGAACTTAATGCGTCGCTCGGTCCGATCCAAGGCCTTTTTCCAGGCGGGAGGTCATGCCGCATGTCCGACAACAACGCGGGGAATACCCGATAGGTCCCGCACCGGCTCGGCGGTCATCAGCCCGGCCTCTTCCGCCAGCGCTTTTACGCTCTCGGCCTGACCCAGGCCCACTTCCAGCGCGAACGCGGCGCCCGGTTTCAGCAAACGCGGCAGGGCCGCAATGATGATGCGGTAAGCGACCAACCCGTCCTCGCCGCCATCGAGCGCAACACGCGGCTCATAGCGCGAAACTTCCGGCGCAAGTGCGTCGATGTCGCCGCTGCGGATGTAAGGCGGGTTGGAAACGATCAGATCGAACCGTTCATCCAGATCCTTGGCCCAATCGTTCTGACGAATATCCAGCCGATCGGCGACGCCGAGTTGCTCGGCGTTCTCCTGCACGATCGCCAACGCCTGCGGGCTCACATCAATCGCGACGCCAGTTGCGTTTGGCCGCTCGCGCAGCAACGCCAGGATGATGGCGCCCGAACCCGCGCCGAGATCGAGCATGCGATGGGGCGCATCCGCCGGCAGCGTCGACTGAAGCCCCGCTTCAACAACGAACTCCGTCTCCGGACGCGGCGTAAGCACATCAGCGTTGACCGCGAGATCGAGCGTCCAAAAATGCTTACGCCCGATAATGTGACTCACCGGCTCGCGCGCCTCGCGCCGCTGCGTCAGCGCGTTCACCGCCTCGACCTGCGCAGCGCTCAACTCACGCCGTGGATCCGTGACGATCTCCAGCCGCGAGACGCCAGCGCCTGCCTCAAGCAGCAGACGCGCATCCAGCACCGGCGAATCCACACCGGCCGCCTCCAGGCGCTTGCGGACATCGGTCCAGAGCGAGACCAGCGTTTCGCTCACGCCTCCTGCTCCATCGCCGCCAGCTTCTGCGCCTGATCTTCCGCCGCAAGCGCATCGAGCACGGGATCCAGCGCGCCTTCGATGACCTCGGAGAGATTGTAGAGCGTCAGATTTATCCGGTGATCGGTAATCCGGCCTTGCGGGAAATTGTAAGTCCGAATGCGCTCGCTGCGGTCGCCGGAGCCGATCTGGCCTTTCCGCTCGGCGGAGCGCTCGGCGTCTTGGCGCGCGCGCTCCGCGTCGTAGAGCTTCGTTTTCAACATCAGCATCGCCTGCGCCCGGTTTTGGTGCTGCGACTTCAGCTGGCTGATGACAACGATGCCGGACGGCATGTGCGTGATCCGCACGGCGGAGTCCGTCTTGTTGACGTGCTGTCCGCCAGCGCCGGATGCGCGCATCGTGTCGATGCGGATGTCCTTGTCGTCGATGACAATATCAACGTCGCCTTCCGGCTGCGGCAGCACCGCAACCGTCGCGGCCGACGTGTGAATACGCCCGCCCGCTTCGGTTTCCGGC
>CAYUOC010000120.1:0-11661 GCA_964446305.1 uncultured Terricaulis sp.
TCCTCGATACCGCACGCGAAGTAGTTCAACTTTTCGCCACGCGTTTCTTCGATCCGCGCACTTTGGGTGAGCGGTTTGATCAGACTTGGCGGCGCGTCGGCGGTGGCGACGTCGAGCCGGGCCATCACTTCGAATGGACCTGGATTCTCGCCCACTACCAGCGCCTCACCGGCGATCCGGTGATGGCGATTGCGGCGCGCTCGGCGGAGTTTGCCGAACGCTACGGCGTCGATCCTGGCACCTACGCGGTCTACGATGCGCTGACCCGAGAGGGCGAGGTGCTGCAAAGCTCGTCGCGCACATGGCCGAACACGGAGCGCATCAAGGCGGCGATTGCGTTGTTCGAACTCGATGGGCGCGATCCGCGCCCGGCGTTATCGACATCGGCCGACCTCATTTTCGGCCGCTATTTTGCCAACAACATTCCCGGCCTCTGGACCGATCAGTTCGACAGCTTCAGCAAACCGATGACGAGTGTGACACCGGCGTCGTGCGTCTATCACCTGTTTTTGGCGTTTTCTGAAATGCTGCGCCTGCAGGACGCGATCCTCCGCCTCAAGCTTTGAAAGCCTCAATCAATCGCAGAGACTTTGGGTGATGCTGGTGTTGTTGAAGAGCGGCTCGCAGTCGGGCTTGTACAACTCCTTCCGTAGTGTTGGATTGCCTCGCTGGAAGTCGCCAGTCACCACGCGGGGAAATCCCGAGATCTCGCGCGCTTATCCGCTGGCTCTCCACTGGTCGCACCTTGCCCCACTTCACCTGTGGATTGCTCCCCGGATTTCGGCTCTTTCCGCTCGACTAGTGTGCGTCTCAGAGCGGTAGTGCCGCCAACGCGCCCCCCGCAGCGCCTAGTGGCAGCGCGCCCCCGCCAAAGTCGGGGCTTGAGGCAGTAGGGCCACGACCCGGCGATTGGGCCGGTTGGCTGGGAGCTGCTTCATGACGAATAGTTTTAGTGTCGAGCACGCGCGCGCGATCGAGGGCGAGCCAAACAGCGCATTACCACCCAGGCTCAAAGGGCGCTCACATCGCTACAAGGAATTGGACGCGCAAGAGCAGATACGGGTCTTGGGACTGCTGCGGGACACGATCGCTTTGCACGATGAGGCGTTAGAGGACCCCGAAGTGATGTTGATCATCGCTGAAGGCGAAACTGATCTCATGGACGCCCTTGATTGCATGATCGATGCCGACATTTGCGACGATGCGCTCATTCAGGGGCTAAAGGCTGCGAAGGACACGATGGCGGCGCGGTTGCATCGGCTTGAAGAACGCAAGAAGTCCCGCCGAGCGATCATCGAACAGGCCTTGATGTTGCTGCAATGCGCGTCCCTTGAGCGCCCGGGCGCCACGATCAGCTTAGCGGAGCGTTCGCCAAGTCTTGTCATCGAAGAAGAGGCCGCGGTGCCGGCGCAGTACTTCGATTTGAAACCCACGTTGAACAAGCGGCGCTTGAAGGAGGCGCTCCAAACAGGCGAAGAAATTGCTGGTGCACGACTCTCAATGGGCTCGCTCACGCTCACCGTTCGGAGGCGCTGATGCCTTCGCCAGCCCAAATGGTTTCCCGCGAATTCTCAGACGCGCAACTCAAACTCATACGTCGCACCGTGGCGCGCTCATGCACGCCGGCTGAGTTCGACGAATTCATGGCCGTTGCCTCTCTATGCGGTTTGGATCCGCTGCGCCGCCAGATTTCGCCACTTATTATCTCAGCGGATGATCCCGACCGGCGCCGACTTATCCCCTGGACAACGATTGACGGCCTTCGTGTGATCGCCGCTCGTCACGGAGACTATCGGCCAATGGAGGAGGCCCCCATCATTGAATTCGATAGCAGTTGCGTCGACGAGCGGCGAAATCCGTTGGGTATCGTGCGTGCTGAAGTTCGTGCCTGGAAGGCGACAGAAGGTGTTTGGCATCCGGTCGCTGGTGAGGCGTGGTGGGACGAGTTTGCCCCTATGCGAGGCGGACATACGGTCGCAATGAACGATCAGGCGCAAGAGGGAACGCACTCCAAGGGTTCCGTCTCAGACTTTCATCTCGATCCATCCTGGCAGCGCATGGGGCGTGTGATGATCACCAAGTGCGCAGAGGCACAGGCGCTGCGCCGAGGGTGGCCTGACCTTCTGTCGGGATTGTATGGCGCGGAAGAGCTAAGCGCAGTTCGCCTGTATGATCGCACCGCGTCGGAATTGCTCCAGCTAGCTCGGGACGAAGAGCGCAGAAAGAAAAAGGCCGCACGGGCGCTCTGGTTCACGCTGAAGCGCGGCGGTTCATTTGAGCCGGTGTCAGTCTCTGAGATCGAAAATGTCGTTGGCGCGTTCTATCTGGCGGCGGAAACCGATGACGACATACGCCGCTTCAACGACGACAATCGCGCCAGTCTCGCAACTTACTGGGAATGGATGCCCGCCGAGGCGCTTCGGCTAAAGCAGATGAGCGAGGCGTTGCAAGCAGCATTGCGCGTCGCATGCGATCCCCGGACCGGTAGCCCTGCAGAGATCCAGTCACCGCCACACTCCGTCCCGCCGCCCGTCGTCCGAGATGCCGGCGAAAATGGCCAGGAGGCCGAAGATGACCTTCGATAACCCTCGCGCTCGCAAACACGTTTGTCGGCGGCGACCTTCGTCTCGCCTAAAGCGGGCGGTTCTGGAGGCGCAGAATGACCGATGCCTCGCGTGCGGCGCCGAACTCGTCAAGGTAGAATTTGATCATGTTATTCCGCTCGGTCTGGGGGGCGACAACAGCCCCGAAAACTGGGCGGCGATCTGCCCGCCGTGTCACAAGACCAAGACGCGTAGCGATTTGAAGCGCATCGCTAAAGCCAAACGCCAACGCAGATTTCACGAAACCGGGCGGTCGCGGGCACAACGCAAATTTACAGCGATCTTTGGCCCTGACCAGCGGGGCTTTGACAAGACGAAGCGTCGTCACATGAACGGCCATGTCTCAAACCGGTGTTCGTGTCCAAATTGTCGCCCGAGCGGCGCCGGATAAGGATCATGTTGGATAGCAAAGCTGCCGCCGACGCGGCTGACGCGTTAGCGATAACGATCGTGACGTTATTTGAGGAAGGGTTGGAGGCGCGTCTAAGGAGCGCCAGAACGCTCGTCGAATTCACCCAACGAGCGCGCCGCCTTCGCGAGTTGGCGGAAAACGCGATCTTGCTGACTGCCTCGCTGAGGACATTGGTGCTGCGAGATGATCACGATGCCGACGAGATGTGAGTGCTACGTCGCTCGCTACCAATTGGCATCAGTATCTCGGTTCAGGTTGACGTGTCGGTCGCGAAAGGAACTGCAAATGTGGGCTGGCTTTTCGTTGGACCAATGTGAGAACGCCGATGTTCTCGACGGCACCGCAATCAGGATAACAACAGCATAGGCATCCATCTAGCGGAGCGATTTAAGGTCCGCACCACTAAGCGCGTCCGCTTGGGGCGTTCAGCTTGGCTTCCACTTCCCCAAGTTGGAGGCGCAAGCGGTCGATGTCCTCTTGAGTGAGTTCCATGGCAAACGGCTTGGTTTGCTTGGTCCAGAATGCGATGCCAGCGCGACCGTCGGGGCGCGATATCACTTCGGAACGCTCGATAACCAGCGTGCGGATTTGAATCGGCTGATCCAAGTTTAGCCTCTCTTCTTGCAGCGCTAAGTCGGGTTTAACGCCTGCTGGTGCTGGAACGCAATTGGCTGCGACCCCAGGGGTGGTTAGAAACCCTGCTTGTCTCTTTTGGGTCGAAGCCCTTTGGTTCGGCGCTTTCGCGAGCCACTGGCTTCAGCCCAGGTCTCTAGCCACTTCTTGTAGAGCGCGGCGCGCTTTTTCTCGTCTTCCTCTAAATAGTACTCCGGAATTATGCCTTCCAGCTGCTTCATCATGCGCTCGATGTCGCGTTGCTCTTGGTCTGTGACGCGGTGAATTTTGTCCATAAACGCTTGGGCGCTTTTTACGTCGCCTGCGGCCCCCGCCATACCAAGGGTGAGCATATTGGCCTGCATTAGGCTAAGCTTGTAGCGCTTACCTTTGATCTCGCCGGCGATTTCGAACTCGAGAACGTCATAGATCATATCGCGAAGTTTTTCAGGGTGCGGAATCCTTTGCGTCTTTCGAGGTCGTCCTCGGCGATTGCCGGAAGAACCCTTTTCGAATGTGCCGTTGGCGCGGCGATCGGGACCAGAGGGATGTTCGCTCATGGGGCGCTCCCGACCGCAGATTCAATCTCGTCAAACTCAACACCTGTCTCGGCGTCGACCGCAAAGAGGCCGGTAGCTTTCTGCCAGCGCCGAATTGTGAGATCGACGTATGTTGGTTCAATCTCCAAGAGGCGAGCGATGCGGCCGGTCATTTGGCAGGCAATGAGCGTTGTGCCCGATCCACCGAACGGATCGAGGACGATATCGCCACGATGGGAAACATCTTTGATCGCGTCCGCCACCATGCGGGCTGGCTTCACCGTTGGATGCGAGGCGAGATCTTGGTCGCGTGTCGGCCCAAAGGCGTTGGCGCCGCGATATTCCCAAACATTGGTCCGATAGCGGCCGCTATCACCGAGCCCAAACGTATTGGTGTGCGGCGCCTCTCCAACCTTGAACGCAAAAATGAGTTCATGGCGCGAGCGATAAAAGCTGCCCATGCCGCCATTGCTCTTCACCCATACGATGAGGTTCATTAGCTCGAGTTGCGCCGCTCGACCGGCGGCCGACATTTCATCCAGATGCCGCCAGTCAATGCATACGAAGGCGATCGCACCATCGCAGCAGTATCTTGCGATACTTTTCAGAGCGGTTGACAGAAAATCGGTATATTGATCGGTAGACATCTCCCCGGACGCCATAGCGAATTCCGGATGTTTTGTTTGACCTTTGCCCCCGGCAAATCCGCCAATCCGTACGTTGTAGGGTGGGTCGGTAAAACACGCTCGCGCGACTTGCCCAGCCATAATGCGCTCAAGTGCGGTGGAGTCGCGCATATCAGCACACCCAATGCGGTGTTGCCCAAGCACCCAAATTTGCCCTGGCTTTGTCACCGCGGCCGTATGACAGGTGGGAAGCTCGTCCTCAGGTCCGATATCAGGTCCGCGTGCTTCGGCTGCCTGGTCGAAGACGCGATCAATATCGGCCGCTGAAAAGGCCGTATCTTCAAATTTCACCCCGCCGTCTGCGATTGCGCGCAGCTCTTCGGGAAGGAGATCTGCGTTCCACGAAGACATCTCGCCGAGCTTGTTGTCGGCGATTCGGTACGCTTGCTTTTCAGCAGCACTAAGATGCGTCACTCGAATGACGGGGACGTTGGCCAATTCGAGCATGAGCGCCGCCTCGTAGCGACCGTGCCCGTTGATGATGACGTTTGCCTCATCGACCACAATAGGAGCGTTAAAGCCGTTTTTCTTAATCGAAGCGGCGATGGCGCGCCGTTGGGCGCGGGGGCGCGAGCGTGGGTTGTTTGAATAGGGCTTAAGGTCCCCGATCGGGACCTGCTCGATTTTGGGATCTGACATTTGCCAATTCCTTGTTGCGCCGCAAGTTCGCGGCGCTTCGGAATTCGCGTCATTTTTCTCGGGTTGTCACAGATCAGGTTCGTGCAGTTTTTGCAGCCACTCGCTCTGCCAGAGCTCTTCATAGAGAGCCTGCGCCGTCGCCTGCTGTTTTTTGAACTCCTCTTGCGAGAGTCCCCAAAGAGGTGGGGGGGCTAGCTCTTTTGCCTTTAAGATGGCTCTCGCATTCACCTTCGGATCGACGAGGCGACAGCAGTCGACGAGGAAGGCGAGAGCGGGCGATGGCTCGCTATCGGTCATATACACCCCAGCCGGCCGCGTTGTTAGACGCCGCCAACTATCCAAGAATTCGACGGACCAATGCCAAAGCCACGGCCGGATTTGTGGTCCAGGGGTTGATCTCGGGCGCAGGCTGTCGCTTTCGGCCAAGCGCCGGAGACGGCGAAGCACTTTGAGCTCAGTCGGTGACGCCAATCCACCAGCCTGAGCGATTTCGAGTCCGGTGTTCATTGCGTTTCGCAACTTGGTAGCTACCCGCTTCGGCAGCTTGGGCCGCTCTAAGCGTTCCGCAGCGCACCAACGTGCGCATGTGACCGTCTCAACGACGTACTCCACCACATTCTCGTGGGCCGGCAGGTTATGTGTTTGCAGGATCGTTCGAACGGCCTCTTCGAGGTCTTCGTGAAGAGTTTGGTCGTTTTGATCGCTCGGATCGACCTGTTCTGGGCTTGAGGCGACCTGATCCATGCCTGTTATGCTCCTGATGCCGGCCTGTTATTTGGCGCGCCATGCAAATGGTCGTGGCGCTGTTGTTTCGCCACAAGCGGCGGAAATCTCGTGTGAAAATGTGTGAACGCGAGGCCTCGCGCGCAAGAGCGCGACGCTTTTCCAGCATCGATTCCGAGCGTTTTGCGGCTAAAATATCCAGCTTAGGCGCCGCGACTTTGGCTGAGCCACGCGAAACCGCTTAGCCGCCGGCCTTCACGAACTCACGCACCGCGCCCGCAATCTTCGTTTGCGTTTGGCCGTCGAGATAGGGGTGCATCGGCAGCGCCAACACGCGGTGGCAGATCGCCTCGCTCACCTTCATACCGCCCGCACCCAGCGGGAAGGTCTCGTACGCGGTCTGCTTGTGCAACGGCTTCGGGTAATACTGCGCCGTCGGAATGCCAGCCTCGCGCAGGTGCGCGGCCAGGCCGTCGCGGTCATCCGCCTCGATCACATACTGCGCCCAAGTGCTCACACCTCCTTCAATCACCGTCGGCGTCGTCACCAGGCCTTCAAGCATCTGCGCGTAGCGATCCGCGACTTCATTCCGCATCGTGATCTCTTCAGCGAAGATCGCGAGCTTCTCGATCAGGATCGCCGCTTGAATCGTATCCAGGCGCGAGTTCATGCCGATGCGGGCGCAATTGTACTTGTCGTCGCCGCTGGCGCCATGGAACGCGATCGAGCGCATCAGTACGTTGTCGGCGTCATCGTTCGTCAGCGTCGCGCCGCCGTCGCCGTAGCAACCGAGCGGCTTCGCTGGGAAGAACGAGGTCGTCTGTGCGTCGGCCCAATGCATCGGATGCTTGCCGCCGAGCGTGCAGCCAAAGCCCTGCGCGCTATCGGCGATGAGCTTCAGCCCTTCGCGCCTACAGATCGCGCTGATCGCCGGATAATCCGCCGGCTGACCGAAGAGATCGACCGCGATCACCGCTTTCGGCTTCAGCTTGCCGTCCTTCTTCACGCCCGCGATGGCCGCTTCGAGCGACTTCGGGTTCATGTTGTAGGTGTCCGGCAGCACGTCGACGAAAACCGGCGTCGCGTTGGTCCACGGCACGATCTCGGCGGTAGCGGCGAACGTAAAGCTCGGCGTGAACACCGCATCGCCTTCGCCGACGCCCCAGGCCCACAACGGCAAGACCAGCGCGTCGGTGCCGTTCGCGTTGCCGATGCAGTGCTTGGCTTCCGCGAACGCCGCCAACTGGCCTTCGAGCTGCTTCACCTCAGGGCCAAAGATATAAGCGCCCGAGCGCACCACCTTGGAAACGGCGGCGTCGATCCTGGCTTCAATCCGCGCGCGCTGCGCCTGCAGGTCGATAAACGGGATCATGTGCTTCTCGTGTGCTTTGCGTGATTTAACTTACGACGTTTCCCGGACAAGCCGCGCATCGCGCGGCGCTGATCCGGGACCTAGGGGGTGACCAAGCGCCGGCGTTTCGTGGCCCTTGGGTCCCGGCTCTCCGCTGCGCTTCGGCCGGGAAACGTGTGGCGTATGATTTTGCTCATGTCAGCGACGGCAGCCCCGACGCCGCATCAACGTCCAGCGCCAGCTCAAGCACCGCCAACGCCTCGTCGCCATTGACCACGGGCCGCGGCGCGACGCCGAGCACGGCGTCGATAAACTGCGCGACATTGGCGCCAAGGGGATCGCTGCCGATGCGCGTTTCCGCGAACGCGGCGTTGAGCGGAAAGCGCGTCGTGTTTTCGAAGGTCCGGGCCAGGAAATCGATCTTCACTTCGCCTGACGGATACACCGCATGCATATAACGGCGGCGGCCTTCTTCGATCCGGCTCGACACGAACTTGGCCTCGGCGCCGCCGAATGAGAGCGTCGCCTCGATCCGATCCGCAGTGCGGCCATGCTCACTTTTGGCAGTCGCGCTCACACGCTCCGGCTTCTGCTTCAGCAGCATCAGCGCCAGATCGAGATCGTGCACCATGAGGTCAAGCGTCACCGAAACGTCAGCGCTGCGGCCCGTCCATGGCCCCTCGCGCACACTCTCGATATGCGTGGGCTTTTCGGGCGCGGTGAGGAGGCCCATCGCTTCGAACACCAGGCGCTCTTGATGCCCGCAGCCTACGATCAGGTTCTTCTCTCGCGCCAGCTTCACGATCTCAGAGCCGCGCGCGATATCGGTCGCGATCGGCTTTTCGATCAGCAGATGCTTGCCAGCCTGTAGCGCTGCGATGCCGGCATCGCCGTGAAATGAGGGCGGAGATGCAATCGTGATGATGTCGCACGCCGCAAACAGCGCATCGCGCGTCGCGAAGCTCTCCGCGCCATGCGTATCGGCGAGCTGCTGCGCGCGTTCGTCATCCGGATCGAACACGCCGACAAACTGCACGCGTGCGTCTTCGGCGTACTTTCGCGCATGGATGCGCCCGAAGGCGCCAGCGCCGAGCACGCCTGCGCGGAGCTTGCTCACTCGACCGTCACCGACTTTGCGAGGTTGCGCGGCTGGTCAACGTCCGTGCCTTTATGGACGGCGGTGAAGTAAGCCAGCAATTGGATCGGCACCGAATACACCAGCGGCGCAATGAACGGATCGCAGGCCGGTATCATGATGATGTGCTTGGCGATATCCGCGCACGCCACCGCGCCAGCCGCATCCGTGATCACGATCAGCTTGCCGCCGCGCGCATTCACTTCCTGCATGTTCGAGAGGGTTTTCTCGAACAGCTCGTCATGTGGCGCGACCACGACGATCGGCGTCGCCTCATCGATCAGCGCAATCGGCCCGTGCTTCAGTTCGCCCGCGGCGTAACCTTCGGCGTGGATGTAGGAAATTTCCTTCAGCTTCAGCGCGCCTTCGAGCGCGATCGGGTAGTGCACGCCGCGGCCGAGATAGAGCACGTCGCGCGCTTGCGCGAGTTCGAGCGCGATCTTCTCAATCTCCGGCTCGCATGCCAACGCATCCGCCACCAAACGCGGCGTTTCCATCAACGCATGAACAAGGCGGCCTTCTTCTTGGCCCGAGAGCGTTCCGCGTGCACGGCCAACGGCAATCGCCAAAGCCGCAAGCGCTGAGAGCTGCGCCGTAAACGCCTTCGTTGAAGCTACGCCGATTTCCGGGCCAGCCAAAGTCGGCAGCCGCGCGTCGGCTTCGCGCCAGATCGTCGATTCCGGCACGTTCACGACTGCGAGCGTCTTCAGCTGGTTCTCTTTGCAATAGCGCAGCGCCGCCAGCGTGTCGGCGGTTTCGCCAGATTGCGACACGAATACCGAGAACGCCTTCTTGCCGAACGCCGGCTTCCGATAACGGAATTCCGAAGCGATATCGGTTTCAACCGCGATGCCGCCGATTTGCTCGAGCCAATACTCGGCCACGCGTCCAGCATAGTGCGCGGTGCCGCAGCCGATCACGATGGCGCTGTCCGCCGAGAGATCAACGCCGTCGAGATCCGGCATTTCAACGCGCTCATCGTACGCATTCACATAGCGCGTGATCGTGCGGCCGATGGTTTCCGGCTGCTCGTAGATTTCCTTCTGCATGAAGTGGCGGTGGTTGCCCTTTTCGGCCGCCGCCGCGCCGCCCGCGAACACATGCACCCGGCGCTCCGCCACCATGCCTTGCGCGTCCAGCACCTTCACCTTCGTGCGCGAGAGCACGGCAATGTCGCCTTCTTCAAGGAACATGACGCGCTGCGTGAACGGGGAGAGCGCAATCGCGTCCGACCCCAGGAAGTTCTCGCCATCGCCCAGGCCGACCGCCAGCGGGCTGCCCTTGCGCGCGCCGACCAGGATGTCGTCATCGCCCGCGAACAGCACTGCAATGCCGAACGCGCCCTCAAGGCGGCGCACGGCGCTGATCGCCGCTTGCTCGGGCTTTTGGCCCTTATCGAGATAGTCCGTGATCAGGTGGGCGATGACTTCGCTGTCGGTCTCGGATGAGAACTTGTGACCAGCCGCCTGCAGCTCTTCGCGCAGCGCGCGGAAATTTTCGACGATGCCGTTGTGGACAATGGCGACCTTGTCTGTCGCGTGCGGGTGGGCGTTGCCGGTCGTTGGCGCGCCGTGGGTGGCCCAGCGCGTGTGGCCGATGCCGCTAACGCCCGCGAGCGGCGCCTTCTCAAGTTCGGCTGCCAGGTTTGCAAGTTTGCCTGCGGCGCGGCGGCGCGTGATCGCGCCGTTTTCCAGCGTCGCGACGCCTGCGGAATCGTAGCCCCGGTATTCCAGCAGCTTCAAAGCCTGGACCAGCCGGGGCGCCGCCGGATCAGCGCCCAGGATGCCGATAATTCCGCACATGGTTAACTCTTGCGTCCCTTCGCGCGCCCCAAAGGGCTCTTGCCCGTTCGCATGTTGAATTGCACCTCAATTAGTCTTTCAACATGCGACGGTGGTGCGGCTCGCGCCCTTTGCGTGTGCAACGATTTTTGCTTAAGCGCTCACCGCTGATAGAATTACCCGACTTTGGGCCAAGCCTAAAGCCGGTTGGAGCATCGACCCACAATGAGCAGAGCCTATTTCGGCACAGACGGCATTCGCGGGACAGCGAACAAGTTTCCGATGACGCCGGAAGTCGCCATGCGCGTCGGCCTGGCGGCCGGCAAACGCTTCCGCTCGGCTGACGATCGCCGCCATCTGGTGGTGATCGGCAAGGATACGCGCCTCTCCGGCTATATGCTCGAACCGGCGTTAACCGCGGGCTTCACCGCCGCGGGCATGGACGTGGTGCTGTTTGGGCCGTTGCCGACGCCGGCCGTCGCCATGCTCACGCGCTCGCTCCGCGCTGATCTGGGTGTCATGCTCTCGGCGAGCCACAACAAGTTCGCCGATAACGGCATCAAGCTCTTCGGCCCCGACGGTTACAAGCTCTCGGACGACGCCGAGATCGAGATCGAGGCGTTGATGGATGCGGGCCTCGAGGCGCACTTGGCCGCGCCGGACAAGCTCGGCCGCGCCCGCCGTATCGACGACGCCCAAGCCCGCTACGTCGAGATCGTCAAGGCGACCTTCCCGAAGAAGCTCTCGCTCAAGGGTCTCCGCATCGTCATCGACGCCGCCAATGGCGCCGCCTACCAGGTCGCGCCGGTCGCGCTCTACGAATTGGGCGCCGAAGTCATCAAGATCGGCGTTGAGCCCAACGGCTTCAACATCAACGAGGAAGTCGGCTCGACCGATACCAAGGCGCTCAAGGAAGCCGTGCTGAAGTATCGCGCCGACATCGGCATCGCGCTTGATGGCGACGCTGACCGCGTCGTCATCGTCGATGAGAAGGGCCACACCATAGACGGCGACCAGCTCATGGCGCTGATCGCCAAGAACTGGAAGGAGCAAGGCACGCTCACCAAGGGCGGCATCGTCGCCACCGTGATGAGCAATCTCGGACTCGAGCGCTTCTTGAAGAGCCTCTCACTGAAGCTCGAGCGTACGAACGTGGGCGATCGCTACGTCGTCGAGCAGA
>CAYUOC010000121.1:0-11619 GCA_964446305.1 uncultured Terricaulis sp.
AATGGCGCGAGCGCAGCTGCGATCCGTTCACGGCGGCGGAGCGGATCTCGGTGCGCGATGCGTTTGCGCAGCTCTGTCCCGTACCGATGCCGTCGGATAGCGACGCGTTCTCGGCGGCTTTGGTGCAGCACGTGGAGCCGCAATTGGGCGATGGCGCGATGACGTTGCTGACGGAGTATCCGATTAGTGAAGCAGCTTTGGCGCGGCGATGCGCGCATGATGCGAGCGTGGCGGAGCGATTTGAACTTTATGCGTGTGGCGTTGAGCTGGCGAACGGGTTTGGGGAGCTGACCGATCCTGTGGAGCAGCGCGCGCGGCTGGTGGCGGCGATGGATGAGAAGGCGAAGCTCTACGGGACACGCTGGCCGATCGATGAACATTTTCTGGCGGCGCTGGCGCACATGCCCTCTTCGAGCGGCGTGGCGATGGGCTTTGATCGCGTCGTAATGCTGGCGACGGGCGCGCGGCATATCAACGATGTGCTGTGGACGCCGGAAGGCTAGGCTGGCTTCACGCCGCGATGGATCGCGACGATCCCGAAGGTCAGGTTCTCGAAGGTGACGTTGTCAAAACCGTGCTGGCGCATTTCGCTGGCGAAATCCCGTTGGCGCGGGAAGTCGTGCACGCCGCGCAGCAAGTAATTGTAGGCGCTGGAATCACCGCCGGTGGCGATGCGAGCGATCGTGGGTAGGCACAAGTCCATATAAAGCAAATAGGCGCGGTGAAGCGGATCGAACGGGATGCGCGCGGCTTCCAGGCAGTAAAACACACCGCCCGGCTTCAGCACGCGCATCGCTTCACTCATAACGCGGGCGCGGTCGCAGATCTTCATGCCGAACGAGATCGAATAGGTGTCGACGCTCGCATCGGGCAGATCCAGTGCGTGCGCATCTAGCGTGCGGAACTCTACGCGCCCGGCGCCGGCTAACTTCTTCCGCGCCTGAGCCAGCATTTGCCGCGAAATATCCGTGACAAGAATTCGCTGCGGCCCACCGCCCTTGCGCAGCAGGCGGACCGGAATATCGCCCGTGCCGGACGCCACATCGAGTGCGAGCGCCCCCTGCTCGCGCGACATCAAGGTCGCGATGCGGTTCTTCCAGAGACGGTGTGCGAAAACACTGAAGATATCGCAGAGCCGATCATATCGGCCCGCAATGCGACCGAAGACATCATCCGCTTGCGGATCGAAATGCGCGGCGTTGGTGTCAGCGTCGGCGGCATCCATGATCCTAGCTCTGGCGAAAGCCGTGAGCGGCGTCTAGGCAGAGTTGATGATCCGCGACGCCACGGCCTCCGATTTCGCCGCCATCCGCCAAATCGTACGGCATGCGTTTGGGCAGGATGATGAGGCGAGCCTCGTCGAGCAGTTGCGTGCTCACGGCGACGCGCTGGTGGAGCTGGTGGCGGCCAGCGATATCGCAGTTCAGGGGCACATTCTCTGTTCGCCTTTGGCGATAGTGCGCGGTGGCGAGACTCTCCGCGCGGCGGCGCTGGCGCCGGTATCGGTGTTGCCGGCGTTTCAGGCGAAGGGTCTTGGCGGCGAATTGATCCGAGCCGGCAATGCGCGCTGCAAGGAGCTGGGCTGCGTTGGCGTCGTTGTGCTGGGCCACGCGGCGTACTATCCCCGCTTTGGTTTTTCCGCCTCGTTAGCAGAATCGCTCGAAGCTCCCTTCTCTGGGCCGCATTTCATGGCGCTGGAGTTTGAGCCAGGCGCGTTCGCGGGCGGCGGCAAAGTGCAGTACGCGAAGGCGTTTGGGGTTTGATGTGAGCGCGAAGGCGAAACCTGATCTGCTGGCGGAGGTAGCCAGCCGCTACGCCGTCGCGATCACGCCGGCGATGGAAGCGCTCATCGATCCAACGAACCCGGACGACCCGATCGCGGCGCAGTTTCGTCCTGACCCGCGCGAGCTTGAAACTGCGCCTGATGAGCTCAGCGATCCGATCGGGGATGACTCGCACACGCCGGTGAAGGGCGTGGTGCACCGTTACGCCGATCGCTGCTTGCTGAAGCTGGTGCATGTCTGCCCGGTCTATTGCCGCTTCTGCTTCCGGCGCGAGATGGTGGGCCCGCAGGGCGACGGCACGTTGGCGGGCCCCGAGCTTGAGGCGGCGCTGGCCTACATCGAAAGCCAGCCTGGCATTTGGGAGGTCATTCTCACCGGTGGCGATCCGTTCCTGCTGTCAGCGCGGCGCGTACGCGAGATCACCGAACGCCTGGCGGCGATCCCGCATGTGAAAATCATTCGCTGGCACACGCGCATCCCGGTCGTCGATCCGATGCGGGTGACGCCGGATTTGGTCGAGGCGCTGCGCGTCGAAGGCGCCACTACCTATGTCGTGCTCCACACCAACCATGCGCACGAACTGACCGAGCAGGCGCGCGCGGCGATCGCGCGGATTGTCGATAGCGGCGTGCCGATGCTGGCGCAGACGGTGCTGCTGCGTGGCGTCAACGATGATGTCGAAACGCTTGAGGCGCTGATGCGCGCCTTGGTCGAGGCGCGGGTGAAGCCCTACTATTTGCATCACCTGGACAAAGCGCCGGGAACATCGCACTTCCGCTGCTCGATCGCCGAGGGCCTGGCGCTTACAGAGGCCCTGCAGGAACGTGTCTCGGGCCTGGCGCAACCAGCCTATGTGCTCGACATTCCAGGTGGTCACGGCAAAGCGCCGTTGGCCTCTCAAGCTCTGCGCAAAACCGGCGACGCCTACGAGGTGCGCGACCGCAACGGCGTATGGCGCAAGTACGAAGACTAAGGCGCCGGGCCGAACGCCTCACGCGCCGGCTCACCAAGCGCCACGAATAGCGCCAGCATTATCAACACCGCCGCAACGGCAAACGGCGCGCCTGAGCCCAGCTGGTCAAACAGCACGCCCGCACCGAGCGGCCCCGCGACACGGCCCAGTGCTGAAGCCGATTGCGACAAACCCATCACCGCGCCGCGCTCACTCTCCGCCGCCTGCGCGGCGGTCAGCGCATTAAGCGCCGGTGTCGCCAAGCCGAGGCCGATCACCAACGCCGTGAGCGACGCCGCCATGGTCGGGACTTCATGCGAGACCGCGAGCCCTGCGAAGCCAGCGGCGAAGAGCACAAGGCCGATGAGCAATGTCATGCGCTCACCAAGCACGCGCGCGGCCCTGCCCGCGCCGCCGCCTTGCAGCACCACAGCGCCAGCGCCGAGCGCGGCGAGCGTCCAGCCGACTTCGCGCGGGCCCCACGCCAATTCCACGTCGGCCCAGAGGCCGAAGGTCGTTTCCATCAGCGCTTGCGCGGCGATGGCGAGGAAGGTGACGACGATCAGCCGCGTCAACGCCGGGCGCGACATGAGCATAGCGACGCGGCGTGGACGCTCCGCGCCGGATTTCGCGCGCGCTTCGGCCGTCAGGCTTTCGCGGAAGAGCACGAGCGCCGCAAAGGCGGCAAGGCCGGCGAGCGCGGCGGAGGCGTAACAGACAAGCGCAAAGCCCTCGCGCGTCGGCGCGTCGCCGATCAGCAGCGCGCCGAGCGCGGGACCACCGATGAAACCGAGACCGACGGCGGCGCCGAGGAGGCCCATATTGCGGGCGCGCGTTTTATCGTCGGCCAGATCGGCGGCGGCGGCGAAAGCGGCGCCGACATTGCCGGCCATCAAGCCGCCGAAGAGCCGCGCCGCGCCGAGATCATAGATCGTGGCCGCTTGCGCGATCCAAACGTAGGAAGCCACCCCGCCGGCGAGACCGATCATGAGAACCGGCTTACGGCCGACGCGATCACTCAGGCGGCCCCAGAGCGGCGACGAGATCAGCTGGCCGAGCGAGTAAGCGCCCATGGCGATGGTGGTCGCCGTCGGCGTTGCGCCAAGTTCGAGCGAGAGAAACGGAAAGATCGGCAGGAAGACGCCGAAGCCGGTCATGCCAATCAGCACGACGCCGGCCAGCGCGAGCATCGATCCCGTCCGCGAATCCATTGAGCGCTGTTACCGCAATCGCGCCGCTAAGAGCAGCGCGACATCTCCACCCATCAAACCGCGGCGCGGATCGGCGCCGGCGCGGCGGGGTTCAGGTAAGGCCGAAGATCGGTCCAAGGAATGGTGACCTCGATGCCGCCGTCAGCGTGCGAACCGCCGAAAGAAAGCGGCGGAAACATCAGGACGAGGCCCTGCTCGGTGACCAGCCATAGGTGCGGTTTAGTTGCAGTCTCAAACACGTCGCGGCGCGGCGGGAAATTCGGATAGTCTGGGAATTCGCGCGAGATACGCTGCACGGCGCGGTCGGTGATGAAATCCTGCCAGCCCGAGTCCGCGCGGAAGACATCCGACTCTGTGAGCAGACGCCCGCCGCCGCTCATGACAACCGTGACCGCCTTCACCGTGTTGGTGACGTTGGCGGCGGAGACGGAATCGGCGCTGACGACAAACTTGACCGAGATCAGCTCCTCGCCGGCATAAGCGATGGTGTAGCTCACGCGCTCATTGGTCGCGTCGCCCAGCTGGAATTGCGGCTGCTGCGCCACGAGTTCGTTGAAGCGCCGGATCTCCGGTGTTTGCGGGCCGTCGATGCGCGGGAAACGGATATCGCGCTCAACAGCGACCGGCGCCGACGAGCCCATGCTGGAGGCGATCTCGGCCGTCACCGGCGTGGCATCGACCAGTTCCATGCGCTGGAAGGTGTAACCGCCGACTTCCTGCACGGCGTTCTGCGCGTCTTGCGCGCGGGCGCGAAAGGCTGCTTCGAGGCAGCGTTGCTGCGTTGCGTCCGGTTGGGCTTCAGGATCGATGATGCCGCACGAAACACGCGCGGCGTCGCGCCAGCGATTTTGATTTTGAACGAGGAGCGTCGCGCCGGCGTCGGAAATCGCGGCGGACTCGGCGACCAGCGTTTCGCGGAGTTGAGAATCCAGTTCGGCTAGCGGGCGATTGGCGCACACGTTTTGCGCGAATTCATCGCCCGCGCCCTCGGCGCAAGCATCGAGCGCGGCGGCGACGCGCGCGGCGGAGCTGCGCTCGGTCTTGGCGCCGTTCGCGTTCTCGGTGCACGCAGCAAGCGTGACGACCGCGAGCGCCGCGCCAACAAAGCTCAGAGTATGCGCCGACATACTTGCCACGACCTTCCGTCGCCCCCGCAAATTTGTGCCACAAACCATCGCGCAGGTCACGGCCCATCGCGCGACTCCGCGCATGACTTCTTCGCCGCACGCGCCTAGATGAAGCTCATGCCCGTCACGGCGCGTTACCGGCCCGATCCTCTCTTCGCACAACTCGGGCCGGAATTTGCCGATCCAGTGGCGGCGGCGAGATTTCCACAGCGCGTATTGCGCTGGCGGAACCAACGTTGGGCCGAGCGCGTGGGCCTCGGCGAACTCAGCGCAGCGGAGTGGGAGGCGCATTTCGCGCGCTTCGAGCCACTGCCGAGCAACATGCCGGCGCCGCTGGCGATGCGCTATCACGGCCATCAGTTCAGAACCTACAACCCAGACATCGGCGACGGGCGCGGCTTTCTCTTTGCGCAATTGCGAGATGGCGATGACAGGCTGCTCGACCTCGCGACGAAAGGCTCGGGTCAAACGCCCTATTCGCGCTTCGGCGATGGCCGGCTGACGCTCAAAGGCGGCCTGCGCGAAGTCCTGGCGGCGGAAATGCTGGAGGCTTTGGGCGTCTATACCTCCAAGCCGTTCTCTTTGTTCGAGACGGGCGAGCAACTGACCCGGGGTGACGAGCCGTCGCCGACGCGATCTTCGGTGCTAGTGCGGCTCGGGCATAGCCACATCAGGTTTGGGACATTTCAGCGTCTGGCGTTCTTCGAACGGCCGGATCTGATCCAGACGCTGATCGAGCATTGCTGCGCCGCTTACTATCCGCGCCACCTCAATCTGGAGGGTGAGACGCGCGGGGCGGCGCTGTTTGGCGAAGCGGTGCAGGCGAATGCGCGGCTGGCGGGCAGCTGGATGGCGGCAGGGTTCGTCCACGGCGTGCTCAACACCGACAATCTGAACATCTGCGGTGAAAGCTTCGACTACGGGCCCTGGCGCTTCATCCCGGTCAGCGACCCTGCCTTCACGGCCGCCTATTTCGATGAACGCGGGCTCTATGCCTTTGGCCGCCAACCGGAAGCTGTCTCGTGGGCGCTGGCGCAACTTGGCGGCGCGCTGAGCCTTGTCTGCCCGCCCGCACTGCTTGAGGCGGAGCTGGAGCGCTTCAGCCATGGGTATCAGACCGGCCTGCGCGACGGCGTCTTCGGGCGGCTCAATCTCGCTGAGGGCGATTGGGCGGCGGACATTGAGTTTCTATCCGACCTGTTCGGCTGGCTTACCGAGACACGCGCCGGCTGGGATCAATTCTTCCATGATTGGTATTGCGGCGAAGCCAGCGCCGCGCGTGCGGCGGCGAGCCCGCAAGCCGCGCTTTATGCTGACGCGTCCTTCACGCCGATCCGCGCGGGACTTGAAGCGCGGACTGGAAGCGGTGCGGAGCGGTTCTTGCGCGACGCTTATTTTCAGCGCGCAACACCGGTGACGATGCTGATCGACGACGTCGAGGCGGTGTGGGCGCCGATTGCCGAGCGTGACGATTGGTCCCTGTTCGAGACAAAGCTCCGCGACGTTGCGGCGCTACGCGATGCGCGCGGACCTTCATAGGAGTGTCGCAAGGCTCACCTAAGGCCGCTTGAAGCTGAACAGGGCTTCTCGTGGCTAAGCATATCAACGAACTGGTTGTGTCTCGGCGCGCGCTGCTCGGTGGGTTGGCGGGTTTGCCGCTGTTGAACCTGGCCGCATGCGCGACGCCCGGCAGCGCGGCTAGCACGGCCGCCGGCGGCTTCGCCTCGGTCGCGCCGACCAATGTCGATACGCTTACATTGCCGCGCGGCTATTCGTGGAAAACGCTGATCGCCTGGGGCGACGCGCTGTTCGAAGGCATTCCAGAGGCGCCCGACCTCGACACGATGACGCGCGCAGATCAGGAAAAGCGCTTCGGCCAGAACAACGACATGCTGGCGCTGTTTGCCGGCGACTACGCGTTTCCGCCGCCAACGACGCAGGACCGGCTGATCCTCTGCGCCAACAATGAGTACGCCTCGCTTGAACTCACCTACCCGGCGTTGCGATCGCCTTACGATGTCACCGCCTCGCAGATCGAAGCCTTGTACGCATCAACCGGCGTGAGCATCGTGGACATCGCGCGCGATGGCGTGGGCTGGCGCGTAGTGAAGAGCGACGGCGCCAATGGGCGCAACCGGCGGATCACGCCGTTCTCGCCTGTTGTGTTCACCGGTCCCGCCGCGCGCCATCCGTGGATCATCGCCGCATCCGCCATCGTGAATGCGGCAGAGCCGGCGGCGGCGGATGCGCCCGCACACGCGGTGCGCTGCGGCACGTCCGCGAACTGCGCCGGCGGCCTGACGCCGTGGGGCACATATCTGACGGCGGAAGAGAATTTCGACGGACTCTTCGTCGGCGCGCTCGATACCGGCGCGCAGTTCGATGATCCGGAGCTCGCGCTCGACGCGGCCTCCTTTGGATATCCCGGCGTCGGTTTCGTTGACCGGACGCCGCGCCAATTCGACATCGCCGAGAACCTGCACGGGCCATCGCTCTACGGTTGGATCGTTGAGATCGATCCATACGATCCAACCTCAACGCCGAAGAAGCGCACCGCGCTTGGCCGCAAGAAGAATGAGTGCGCGACGACCGCGCTCGCAGAGGATCGGCGCGTCGTCGTCTATATGGGCGACGATCAGCGCAACGAGCACATCTACAAATTTGTGTCGCGCGGCCGGTTCGATCCGGCCAATCGCGCCGCAAACATGGATCTGCTCGACGACGGGCAGCTCTATTGCGCCCAATGCAATGAGGACGGCAGCGGGCGCTGGATCGCAATCACGCTAGCCGCCGCCAACGCCGCCGCCGCGGCGCTTGACTCACCGATCCGCTTTCACGACGAGGGCGATCTGCTGATGCGGGTCCGCGACGCCGCGCGCTTCCTCGGCGCCACGCCGATGGATCGGCCCGAAGATGTGGAAGCCGTGTGTGACGCCAATTGGCGCGGCCTCGGGTCAGTCCTGATTGCCTGCACCAACAACAGCGAGCGCGGTTTCGCGCAGCCCGGCAATCCGCGCCGCGAAGATGCGGAGCATCCGCACGCGGCGCAAAGCAATCTTGCCGGCCATATCCTGCGCTTCGACGAAGCCGGCGGCGATTGCGCCGCGGAGACCTTCACCTGGGACATCTTCGCCATGGGCGGTGATCCCAACGCGGAGACCGCAAGCGTGCGCACACGCGGCGGCGGCGCACCGGCCTTCATCGCCACCGACTATGACGGCGCGCCGACAATTTCAGGCGATCGCTTTGCCTGCCCGGACAACCTCTTCATCGATTCCACCCATCGCGTCTGGATCGCGACCGACGGTAGCGACTTTGTCTTCGAGGACTGCAACGATTGCGTGCTGATGACGCCAAGCACGGAGGAACGGCCACGGCCGGTGAAACGCTTCCTGGTCGGCCCTGTGGGGGCCGAAATCTGCGGCCCACTGATGACGCCGGATGAGCGCGCCTTCCTCTGCGCGGTTCAACATCCAGGCGCTAACAACGTGGCTGGCGTCGATTACGGCGTGCTGCGCTGGCAAGGCGCGCAACCCACGTCGCACTTCCCGGATGGTGGCGATGCTTGGCCACGTTCGGCCGTCGTTGTCATCACCCGCGACGATGGCGGGCGCATCGGTGACTAGGCGCGCGGGACGAAGCCGTCCTTATGCATCAAGCGGGCGACATCCATGGCGGCGCGCACCTGCACAACGTCGTTGTTGCGATCCGCTTCGTTCAACTGATCCCAGCCGACGATCTTATCGTGCGCCATCAGATCGTTGTTGCGCGCTTCGCCGGCCGCGGTTGGCCGCCAGCCGGACATGAGCCGCTCCGCCATCCAACGATCATGCTCGCGGCGGGCCATCTTCTCCATCAGCTCCTGAGGCACGGTGATGGTGGTCTCACCCTTCTCGCCTTTCGCAGCGGCGCGGAAGCCAATATCCCAGACTTTCACCATCGCCGCATCGGCGACGGCGCGGTTAGCGGCGCGGTAGGTTTCGAGCACGTCGCTCCAATCCTTCATCGCCGATTGCAGTTCGCGCAGGCTCATCGCGTCGCGCTTGCCAAGACCCTTGTTGTAATACTCATGCGCGATAGCAGCGCCTTGATCGAGCGCACCATCGATGACGCGCGCGCGTGTCGAGTTCACCTGATGCGCGCCAAAGGCCAGCAGATAAGCGTCAAGCTCCGGCGTTTCGTCACCCTTGGCATATTGCTGCGAGAACTCCGATTGGCTGGTCTCGCGCATATAGATCGGCACCGGCCAGCGAAGGCCGGCGTTGCACAGACGCTTGAGCGCAATCGAAAGATGAATGTTGCCGGGATCGGAGCCCGTGGAAACGATGATCGCGGTCGGCTTGCCGCGCGCGGTCTCAACCGTCTCGATGATCTCGGCGCCAACCGAAGCTGTGTCCCAGTCAAACGGCAGAAACGTGATGTCGGCGGCCCAGGCGCCGGGATTCGCGAACGCCTCGCGGTGGCGCGCGCGGAAGCCGGCTTCGACCGCTTCATGACCAGGCGAAAGCACCGTGAGCCGCGGTGCTTCGAAATGCGCCGACCAAAGACTCATTAGAATGCGTTCGGCCACGGCTTCGGCTGCGGCGTCGAAACCGAAGAATACAAAGTGCAAGCGCTCTTGGCCCAGCTGTTGCGCCAAGGAGAGCAGCGCCGGACTTTCCTTCTGCACCAAAGCACGCGCCGCCATTTCCTCAAGCGAGAATGGCTTGGGATCGATGGGCGGCGGGCCGGCCTTCTTCTTGCGCATCTGCGCCGAGCGCATCTCGCGCGCTTCCTTCAGCAGCATGGCTGAGCGCGTCGCCACATGGACGCCGATCGGCGGTTTGCGTTTGGCGTCGCCCACAAGCCGCCGCACGGCCGCTTCGATCTGCAGGTTCGCCGTATCGTCAGGCGCGTACGCAATAACGTGCGCCGCATGGTGCGCACGCGCCGTGCGCAGCGTTTCCAACTGCGTCGCGTCGCCCTCCAGGACGATGACGCCCTTGCGGCGGAGGCCAAGCGCCGTTTCCTCGGCCAGGCCGTCCGCAATGAGGATGATGGAATCCTTGCGCTTGCGGCAATCCTGCGCGAGCGAGAGCGCCGCTGCGCTGTCGCCGGCGATGACGACATGGCGGGCGGCGCCGAGATTGAAAATGCGCGCGAGCGAACGGCCAAGCTGGCCGGAGAACGCAAACAGCAAGCCGACAACCGGCGCGGCCAATGCCGCATAGCGCACGACCTCGCGCATCGGCTCGTTGGCGTTGAAATATTCGTCCCACATGCTGACGGCGCTGAAGGTGCGGTAGAACGCTTCCGAGGCCGGCAGATCACGCCACAGCCAAAAGCCGCCAACGAACCAAACCGCCGTGAGAATGATGAGCACGCCCCAACGGAACACGCCGGCCTGCGTGTGCGAGAGCGCGGTTAAGCTGGCCGCCGCTCGCGACCAGACATTGGCGTACTTCTGCGCCATGAACGGCGTCTCCCCGTGTGCTGCCGCGCCCCTGCCGATGATGGGCCCGGGCTGGCGTGCAAGTCCAGCCTTCAGAGCGTGCAAACAGGTTGCGGCGGGTGCGCTCTTTCCCTAGCTCTCCGCTCGGTAGGCTCCGTAGCTCAGCTGGATAGAGCGGGTCCGTCCTAAGGACACGGTCGGGGGTTCGACTCCCTCCGGGGCCGCCACCCTACGCCCTGACGGCGTAAACTTCGTGAGCAGCATTGCCCCGCGCCGCCGCAGCTGTTTGACTGACCACAACGCTGAGGGATCGATCATGGCTTACTTCAATGCGCGTGTAATGGCGGCGGCGCTGTTTGGCGCGGCGCTCCTGGGCTCAAGCGCCACCGCGCAAGACGCACCAGCACGCGACCCGAACTTTGGCCGCGGCGAACGGGTCTCCGGCGAGACCTTCGCGACGCGCTCGCCTGTGATTGCACCAAACGGCGCCGCGGCGACGGCGCATCCGCTGGCGACGCAAACGGCGATCGATGTTTTGCGCGGCGGCGGCAGCGCCATGGACGCGGCGATCGCGGCCAATGCGATGCTTGGCTTGGTCGAGCCCACCGGCAACGGCATTGGCGGCGACATCTTCGTCATCGTTTGGGATCCGCGCACGCAGCGGCTCTACGGCTACAACGGCTCCGGCCGCACGCCACAGGGCATGTCGCTGGCGCAGATGCGGCGCGAGGCGCGGCGGCGCGGCAATCCGAATGCCGTGCCAAGTTTCGGTGCGGCAAGCGTCAGCGTGCCTGGCGCCGTCGACGGCTGGTTCGCGTTGCATGAACGCTTCGGCCGCACGCCGATGGCCGATCTGCTCGCGCCGACGATCCGCTACGCCCGCGAAGGCGCGCCTATTCCGCAAACGATCGCGATGTATTGGGCGAACAACCGGCGGCGATTGGAGGCGGAGTTCGAGGCGGGGCGTCTGCAAGAGATCGCCAACGCGCGCGCCACCTATTTCTGCCAGGAGAATTGCGAAGAGTATCGGCAAATGCCGGATGGGCGCGGCCTGTTCCGCAATCCCGATCTCGCCAACACGCTCGAGCAACTCGCAACCGGTGGACGCGACGCG
>CAYUOC010000122.1:0-11513 GCA_964446305.1 uncultured Terricaulis sp.
CAAGTCGCACGTTTCGTCATCGCCCGTTCCTCCCCTAGGCCACCATATTAATCGGGTGGTCGATTAATTATGGAGATTGGCGCAGGATTGGCTAGATTTGTCAATGGCGTCCGCCTGGGCTTGCAGCCCGGCAAACGATGCCCGACGCTTCGCTGCTTAGGAGTTGTCCAAATGCCTCAGACCCGGGCGCGCGCCGCGCAGCCGGCCCCTCGGCCCATCAAAGCGAACAAGCCGGGCCGGCCGCCGAAGAACGGGGCCGCCCCGGACTTGCGCGAGCGCATCCTCGACATCGCCGAAGCCCAGTTCGCCCAGCACGGCTACGATGCTGTTTCGACGCGCCTGGTTGCGCGCGATGTCGGCGCCACCGCCGGCATGATCCACTATTACTTCAACACCAAGCGCGAATTGTTCGACGCCGTCTTCGCCCGCCGCGCCGAAATCGTGAACCAAGATCGCATGCAGGCGCTCGATGCTTACGAAGCCGAGGCCGGGAGCAAGCTGAGCGTCGAAGGCGCCGTCGCCGCCTTCTTGCGACCGGTGCTAGCGAGACTGGCGCAAGGCGACGAGGGCTGGCGCCACTATCTCGCGCTGGTGGCGCAAGTGGGTCACATTCACGAATGGGGCGGCGCGGTAATGACGCAATCGTTCGATCCGGTGGTGAAGCGGCTTATAGAACTTGTGGGCAGGGCGCTGCCGCATGCGCGAGAAGAAGACCTCTATTGGGGCTACCACTTCTTATCAGGAGCGCTCATGCTCACTTTGTCGGAGACGGACCGTATCGATCGCCTCTCTGGCGGCAAGTGCAGATCAACCGATGTCGCCGCGATTGAGCCACGCCTAGTCAAGTTCGCGGCAGCGGGGTTTCGCCGCGTTTGCATGGTCACGTCAGCAAAGAAGGCATCCTAAGCTACTTCGGACAAAGAGCGCTCGTCGCAATTCCTAATCACAATAGCTCCGCGCGCTTGCGGCGCGGACACCGCACGCGAGGCGAACAACGACGGCGATGCGATTCAGATTGGGGTTTGTGTCGACGAGAAAACGCCATGCTTCGCGTGCAGAACACCGGTTGCGGCAGTTTGTCGAGGTGTCAAGCCTGGGCATCAGCGCCCCTACAGGCACTGCTATGGGCGGCAACTGCGCGGTCAGCACAAGCGGTGACTTTGTGCCGCGCGACCTGCCGACCCGCTTAATGAGTTCGAACCGCGCGCGCCGCCACGGCCGGGACCGCCACGGCCAGAAATAGCGTGACGACGATGGCGATGGCGATTGCAGCGCCCACGACAACCCAGCTGTTCGTGCGCGTCACGCCGCAATACACGATTACCGAGAAGAGCGGCATGTCGAGAAAGTGGGTGAAGCGTCCAAGCAAGGTGCGAGCCTCGCCCTTCATCTCGGGTGTTAGAACCGTACTCCCCGCATACGAGCGCGAAATCCTCAGCGTGCGCCGAAATTGCAGCCGGGTCACGGTATTGCCTTCGACAAACTCGAACAGGAAGAGCGCCCACATCGCCGTCAGCCAGGGCATGTCAAAATAACCGAATCCGGCCTTCCAGATTAGCAGTGGCCCGGTGACCGCGACCAAGAGCGCGCCCGGCAACACCACAAAGTCGTAGAGGATGGCGGTGTAGTGCGCCGCTTCGGCGAACACCAGCGGGCGCGTGGCGCTGTAGCCGCGCCATTCCGACACCCAGATAGCCAAGAGGCCGCCGCCGATGAAGATAAAGCCGATGACATGCAGGAATCTGAGCAGCGTGTAGATATCCATCGCCGAACTCCTAGACTTTGCGATGATGCGGCAAGGCGGCGCCAAGCAGAATTGCCACGACAGCCAGACCGATGTTGATCGCGCCAAAGATGCGTTCGCGCATTTCCACGACCGCCGCGTCCGTCGTCGCAACTCCGTCGCGGAGCGCCCTTGCGGCGGACTCAAGCTCCACCGCGGCCGGTAGGAGCACCGTCACGGCGATCGCGACGATGCTGACAGCGGCCAGGATGTGCAGCGGCAGCGCGATCGTCTTCCGGTACGAATTTGTCGCGGCCATCACGCCTCCGCTGACCACGGCGAGCGCCAGGCCCGGCACGGTGACGAACCAGTTTGCCAGCACGATGGACTCCCGCACCGCCAGCATCGCGGCAGCATTGTCATCCGCGCTTGGGATCAGCGTCGCCGCGACATGCGCCAAGATGCTGCCGAAGAACATCGCCAATCCGACGATGTGCAGGATTCTGTAGAGCTGGAACACGGGCGCACTCCTCACTTTCAGACCGATGACGCGGGCCGCCGACGAAACCGGCCCTTCATCTTGAAACCGTCGCGCATGTTGAGGCTGAGCAGCACGATGTTGACGGCACTGGCGAGCAACTCAATCGCCTGCACGACGTAGACGTCCAAATCACCGGCTCTCGCTTTCGATGCGAGGAACAAGGCCGAAGGGATCAGCACCGCGATCCCGTTTGCGGCGATGAAGGGCATGCGCCTGACCGTAGCCGCGATCACGCCACCCCGCCGGCCCGCCGGCCCGCCGTCAGGGCGAAGTTGCGCCGCACTGACAGCATGTTGTCAATATGGCAATTGACAATACATTGTCAACGACGATCATGCCGGCATGACCGACGAAAAGCACTCCGATGCGGGGGCGACACTGACCGAGCTGGTTTTGGAGGTTTTTCGCCTGAACGGCCGGCTGATAGCCGTAGGCGACAGGCTGGTGGCCGACGCCGGGCTCACCAGCGCCCGCTGGCAAGTGCTGGGCGCAATTCACTTCGCCCCAGAGCCGCAGACGGTGTCGTGGCTGGCGCGCAGCATAGGGCTCACGCGCCAGGCGGTTCAGCGCCTCGTCAATGAACTCGAGGCCGAGGGCCTCGCTGCATTCAAGGCCAATCCGTCGCACCGACGCGCGCAGCTCGTGGCGCTCACCCGTAAGGGTCAGACCGCTTATGCCGCGGCGGATCGGCGCCAGAAACCGTGGGCGAACGGGTTGGCCAAAGGGCTGGACCGCGACGAGTTGAAACGGGCGACTGATCTGCTGAATACAATACGTCGACGGCTCGAAACGTTGGCTGACCAGGACTGATGAATAGCGCCGTTTCAGTCGCAGCTCTTCTTGCGCGCGTTTGCCGAGCGTGGAAGTTTTTCTTCCCCGCCTCAGTTACGCTCGGAGCGGATGCATGGAACCTTCGGCAAGAATGATCGTGGAACTTAACATCAAGCACTATCGCGCCCTGCTGCAGAGCGACATCGAGCCATCGAAGCGCGCGACCGTCACAAAGCTGCTCGCCGAGGAGGAAGCCAAGCTTGTGAGATTGGTAAGAAAATCCGGCGACGACGGCGCCGACCGCTAGGACTCGCTGCCCTCGCGCCATTCGCGCCAGTGCGTAGGGTGGATGCGCAATGGCTTTTCATTCGAAGCCTCAATCCATCCCACTGCTTCACGTCGACACGGGAAAACGAGCGCAAAAGGCTCACCGTGCTCGATTACCGCCACCTGGAGATTGCTGCCATACGGAGCCGTCTCGACGGGGCGCCACTTGTTAGGGTCGGCTTTCACCTATCTATCCTGGCAGCCTCCATCGTAACCGCATTGCGCGAGGTCAATGCCGGTGGCGCGCGAGATTTGACGGCCGGTGATCCCGCCCCATAGGCGTGACCAAGCGCTTGCAGCGCAAGTGTTTTTCACGACCTGCGGTGCGAACAACAGGTCATGTGCGAACAATGCAGATCTCGCCAAATGCGAGCGTCGCGCGATGAGCGTCACAAGCTTCGATCGCCTGTTGCGTGGCTCACACCTCGCTTTGCCGGCAACACGCGCGGACAACATCAGCGCTGATCGGTCGATCCGCATGACTCGCGCCGATCGCGACCGACTCGAAGGAAAGATCAAGAGCGGCCGGCCAAAGGCGAGCGCGGGCGGTGGCGGCAAGCGCCGGGCCTGTCGCGTAAGGTGGACAAGCGGACGCCCATGCGACGCGTCGGCCTCGGCGCGGCATCTCTCAGTGCCCATGCGCCGATGTCGTTCGACAACCGCCAGCGCCCCCTTGAGCCTGGCCCGCCCGGCAATCCACGTTGGGCTGAAATCGCACGAGCCGAACAAATGTCTGTCGAAGAGGCATTTGTCTCGGCAACATTTGAAATCGCCATCCCCGCCTTGTCCGAGAACGCCAACGAAGACCCAACGCTGGTGAGACGCGTTTCCGAGCTGACGGAGTCCGTGTCCAACACGATGCTCATGCGGATGAGCACGTCAGAGAAATCGGTCGGCATCGAAGAGATCATCGCGCACAGAATCTATCGCGTAACCGCAGTGGGTCTCGACGGAACTCGCGGAATCTCATCACAGCGCACCTGCATGAGCGTGCGTGGCGAGCGGAAGATCATCAAGCGGCGGCAATTTTGGGGGCAGGATTAAACGCAGAAGCTGATGAATGCTATCGGTCCGCAGATGACGCGATCATGCTGTGCCCGGCCCTGCCGCTCACGTCGACCGACGTCTCGCTCATTGCGGCAAGCGTGGCTGAGCCGGATCGCTGAACAACGCCGCGACGAGCGTATTATGAGACCTGCCCAGCCTGCTCAGCCAGCAAATCGAGAAAGCTCTGAAAGCGCACTTCGGCGTCGGCGCCGGCGTCGGGATCGCTCTCGTCGACCGGCCCCGCATATTGCAGCCAAACCCGCACGAACAGCAGCAGCGCCTCTTTCACCAGGATCAGCTCGCTCTGCACAAGCGTCAGATCTCCGGCGCGCGCCTGGTCGCGCTTATCGAGGCGATCGAGCCTCGCGCGGATGGCGTTGGCGAGACCTTCGCCCGTATCATCGAGAAGTGCGCGGCGCATGGCGTCGTTGGCGGTGCGCGACAGCGTGAGGCCAAGGCGTTTGCCTTCGGTCTCCACCGCCGCGGCGACATCCGCATCGAGGTGCAAGGTCAATTGGCGTTTGGCGCTCATAACAGACGCTCTCCACGGGGTTGAGACGATGTAAGGACGGGCGCGCTGCGGCGCGCCAGTGCGCGGCGCAGCTTGGCAGCGGAGACTGGGGCGGCGGTATTGACGCCAAGCGCCAAAGCCGGTTGCTCGGGCGGCGCCCCGAGCGCGGCGGATTTGCTCTGCGCCGCCGAGGGCAGCGGCGAGGAGTCCCAATCATGCGGCGCGTGCTGCAGCGAGGCCGCTGCGACGAACGCCGACTTGCCGGCATTGCAGAAGAGCGTTCGGCACCAGATTGGCTTCAGTTCGTCGATCAGCAGCAAACCTTCGCTCGCAGGCGCCGCCTTGAGCACGCCCGGCGCCACCGCCCACGCAGCGCCCCGCTCCCAATAGGGCATCAGCCAGCGGGCGATCAGGCCCTGGTCGCCCGGCCAACGCCGCCAGTGCTCAACCGTGCCCGCGCGCTCGGCGAGCGCCGCGGCAGTCGCCTCGGTTTGCGGGCCGATCGCGGCGATGGCGGAAAAGCCAGCGCTCAGATCGCCGTCCAGGCTGCCATCATCGGCGCCCATCATCGCCGCCGCGTCAGCGATGGAGTGCGCCTGCGCCAACATGCGCAGGCCGCGCTCATGCGCCAGCGCCATGACCCCGTCCATCAGCGGCGGCCGTTCTTGCTTGGGGAGCCGCGCGGGCGCCGAGCACGACGCGACAGCAGTCAGCGCATCGACCGCATCGGCCTCAATCACCAACAGCAGATCGCGTTGCTTGATGCGGCCGACTTGGTCGAGATCAGCGGACGGCGCGCAAGCCGCGACAAGCTGCGCCAACAGCACCGACACCAACGCAGCGGAGGCTTCTCTTTCCCTTCCCGGCGTCATTTGAATGACGAGCGTCGTTGGTCCGTCGCTGCCAACGAGATCGGCCAGCCGGAGCTGATGGCCTTCGGTGGCGACCGCATGATCGCCATCCGCGAACAGCCGCAATGCAATATCGATGTCGCGCAGCATGCGAAGCGCGGCGTGGCCGTCGCTGCGCCAATAGCGTGCAACGCGCTGCAGTTCACCGGTGGCGGGACCAAGATCGGAGGCGTCATCGGCCCAGCGGGCACAGAGTTCAGCCAGCCGCCGCGATGGATCGGTGAGCGCCTGGCGCATGCCGGCGAACGAGCGGGCCTCTGGTTTCGCGTGCGCCAGCGTGTCGAGCACGAGCGCCGCGAAGCTCGCCACCAACATGCCCTCGGATGAGCGCATGAAGGCCCGCGCCAATGTGATAGCGTCGCTCCAAGCATGCGCGCCGCCGCGCACGCCGAGCAGCGGATTGATGGCGACGCCATCGGCGCGGCCAGGCGCAAACCGCATCACGTCGGCACGACCCAAGCGGCTCGCAATATCGCGGGCTTCCACCACGACGAGCGCGCCGCGCCAGCATAAGACAGCCGCGATCAGCGCCGCATCGGTGTGCGCGGGATCGCCCAGCATCAGCACGTTGCCATGTGAAGACCGCACGAAACCAGGCCGCGCCAAGACGTGACGAGCAACGGCGCCAAGAGCCAAGCCCTCGTCCCGCAATAGCCCGTAATCCCCCAATTTCGCCCAGCGCTCGAAACGACCACGCGGCAGGCGGAGTACAAGCGACGTTGGCTCGATCGCCGCGAGCAACGCAGCCGCGCCAAACGCGGCAAGCAAGGCGAGACCCACGAGCATGATGAGGATCAGCGCCACGCCGAGATCGCGCGGCAGCCACCCCACGGTCCAGACCAGCACTTGCCACGGCGCGTAGAACTTAACCCCTAACACCGTCGCGAACGGGTCACCGAGGCCGGGATGATAGCCAAACGCAGCGGCCACGATCTGCGTCGCCAGCCCCAGCATCGCCGTTAGCGCGCCCGCGACACTCAGCACCGAACGGGTCCAGGTCCGCGTCATGACGCACGAGCCTGAAAACACCCAACAGAGACGCGTTTTCCGGGGGTTGCGCGATCTGCGTCCCCTCTCGTCTTGTCGTCATGGGTTGTCGCGCGTTGCATTGCTTTGTCAATACTTATCTATGTTGTAATGATCGCAGAAGAAGTAGGTTAAAGCAAGATAAAGCGGTGAGTTTTGTTTGTGTTTTGCTGTGTGTTTTGCTAGTGTTAGACCAATTCCCGCAGGACGCGGGCAACTTTCCGCACGGCCCGTCGCGGGACGGCAAACAGGCAGAACGCCATGTTCGAGAAGAGGCCTTTCAGCGCGAAGAGCGCGCTCCGCGAGCCGATCCAAGACATTTTGCGCGGGCGGGTGTTGCGCGCTCGGGAGGGCGGCTCAGGCGCCGGCGCCAGCCTTTCGCTCGGCGCTCAGCTTGGGCGGACGATGGCCGGAAAGAAGGTCGGACGCGCGCGGTCCTGCGCGGTGCGGCCGTTTGCGATCGATGGGCGCCAACGCGTGGTCGCCAAGGTCAGCTTCAAGAAGCATGGCTTTCGCGGCGGCGCTGGCGGCGGCGGCAAACTGATGGCGCACGCCTCGTACTTGCAGCGCGACGGGGCCGAGCGCGAGCGCGAGAAAGGCCACTTCTATGGTGCGCGCGAGGACGAGGTGCGCGACGCTCAGGACCGCTTGCAGGACTGGGCGCAGAACGACAGCCGCCATTTCCGCGTCATGCTGGCGCCCGAAAGCGGCGCGCGTCTGGTTGCCCAGGACGGGCACTTAAGGGAGTTCACCCGCGAGACGATGGCGCGGATGGAACGCCATCTCGGCGTTCAATTGGATTGGGTGGCGATCGACCATCACAACACCGACAACCCGCACACGCATGTGATCGTGCGCGGGGTGCGGCGCGACGGGATCGACCTGATCCTCCCCCGAGAGTATGTCAGCCATGGGCTCCGGGAAGCGGCGCGTGATGTGGCGACCGAGCGGATCGGCGCGCGCGGCATCGATGACGAGCGGCTCCGACTCGACCGCGAGGCGCACGCGCGGGGCTATACGCGGCTCGACCACGCCATCGAACAGGAGCTGGGCAAACGCTCGGAGATCTTGTTGCAGCGGCTTGGCCGAGGCCGTGATCCCGCCTTCGCAGATGCGATGAAGGCGCGTGCGCAGGAGCTGACGCGGATCGGCCTGGCGCACGAGACCCGGCGCAACGTCATCGCGTTCGAGCCGGATTGGAGCGAGCGGCTCAAAGCCACGCGGTCAATCGACGTGCGCCGCGAGCTGGCGCGCGGGCGGCTCTACGAGAAGAAAATTGGCCGGATCGCTGGCGAGGTGCGCGAACTGGGACCGCGCGGCGAGACGCCGGATCGCGGAGTATTGGTGGTTGAGACGGCCGATAAGGGGCGGTTGGTGCTCAACACCTCGATGGAAGCGATCACCGACTTGCAGCGTGGTTCGCTGGTGACGCTAACCCCGGAAGGCCGGCGCGGCGGCATCGAACGGCTTTCATTTCATTCGCCCGGTGAGCAGAGCCAAGTATGGGCGCAAACGGAGCTCGACCGCGAACTGGAGCGCGTGGCGCGGGGTGAGGCGCCGCGTTTGCCGGACACGCCGGCGGTACGCGAGGCGATGGATCAGCGAGCGCGGTTGCTGGAGCAGCACGGCTTTGGCGCGCGCGACGGCGGCGGCAAATTTCATTTCCGGGATGGCGCGATGGACGCCTTGAAGGAGAATGAGCTGAAGCATGAGGGCAAGCTCGCGACGCGCCAGCGCCACGGGCTCTTCCGCGATGTCACACCAGGCAGCGGCGGCGAGCAATTTGGGCGCAGCGGCCTTGGCGGCGAAGAACCCTGGAACGTCCGAGAGACGAAGGAATTGTTCGCGGGCAAAACCGCCATCCTGGAGCGCGGCCGCGACGTGGCGCTGGTGCCGATACAGTCTGGCATGGGCATCAGCGCCGGCGACAGCGTTTCTCTCAACTTCGCCGACCAGATGGCGAAACAGCTCGATATGACGAAGCTGCTCGGAAAAGGTCTCGGCCTCGAACTCTGAGAGGTCGCTCCGTCGACGAAGCTATCTAGGGAGCTGGGTTCGCCAGAACACGCGCCAGCCTCCATCGCCTCTCGCGAGCACCAGCACTTCGCGCCCTTTCGCAGAATGAGCGCTCGTACCGTCAGACCAGGCCATATCCCATCCATACTCGACGACCGCCGCGTCGGCGCGCGTGCTCACCTTCACGTCGCTCGTCTCGAAGCGCTCGACCGCGCAACGCGTCATGAAGTGGCGGTAGGAGTCGATCGCCTCGTTTTGCCCCTCGATGCGTTGACCGGATGGGAGCGCGAACGTCACGTCCTCGGCAAGGTAGGCCGCGAGATCGTCAAAGCGGCGCTCCAGCCAGCACATATCGAGTTCGGCGACAAAGCCGGCGAGCGTCCCGGACATGACCAGGCCTCCATGGGGTGACCGAACAATAGTAGCACCCCATGCCGACCCTAGCGATTGCGGTTGATGAGACGCAGGTCATGTATGGCGCTAAGCAGCACCCGGTGCGCCGCCGGATAATCGTCCGGCTCAATGAATTCAGCGACGATGCTAAGCTTGGCGACGGCGCCGACAATGGTGCGAGCCGGCACAGCGCGTAAGCGGCGCATCACATTGATGCCTTCGCCGATGCAGCGGTCGAGCTCATCGTCGAGGTCGAAGAGCAATTGCCCTCGGGCACCGCCCGTCGCTCGGCCTTACTCAGATTGAACCAGTTGCGATTATCAACGAGCCACTCCTCATGATCGCCTGCAGCGCGCACGATCGCATCGCGCCGGCGCAGCAGATCGCCATAGTGAGCGCAGAGGACGAGCACCGGATCGGCCAGGGCGGCCCTGAAGAAGTCGCCCTGCGCCAGCAATGGCGCGGAGGTGAGAGTGGCCACGACGTTGCGGCGGGAGAGACGCGGCATGGCGATCACATGCCGCCATGGAGGGCGCGGTAGTCGCGCAGAATGCTCATGATCAGTTCGTGGACTTCCTCGCCTTCGTGTTTGGTTTCCTCAGCGGCGATCGTGAGCTTGCTGCAGATGCCGAGCGGCGAAACGGCGACAATGGCCGGAAGCGTCTTGAGCAAGTCGGCGTTCTGATCCGACATCGCCTCGATACGATCATCGAGGTCTTCCAGTTCGCAGCTTTCAGGAAAACGCCGCTGTTGCGCGCGCGTCAGCTTCAGCCAGTTGTGCTGGCGATGGAGGCGGTTCTCCAACTCACTCCATTGAATCGCTAGGCGCTTGTGTTCGGCATGGCGGGTTAGCCAAGTCTCGCAGGCCCGCACGGCCGGATCGACGGCCATGGCGTCTGGAACGAGAGGCGCCGCCGCGACGGCACCCAGGACCAGACGGCGGGTAGGCTCTTCCAGGCGAGCGTTAGCATTCGCCGCCGGAGGCGGTCGTCGGGACATTCCTAACCCTTTTCATCTATGATGATCGAAAAGCTAACAAGCGCCGCTCGCGCCGTCAACTCAAATAGAACAAGAGTGCGAAAATGGAACTTACTGCTGGTCAATTGCGGGCGGCGCGCGCGCTCTTGGATTGGAGTCAGGCGAAGCTAGCCGACAAGACAAAGCTCTCCGTTTTGACCATACGCAGAATGGAAGGCGCTCGCGGACCTGCTGGAAGCACAGAGGCGAATGTAGAAGCGGTTCGGCGCGCGTTGGAAGCCGCAGGCATCGTCTTCCTTGAACCGAAGTCCAACAAGGACGGCGGGGCTGGCGTGCGGCTTAAAAAGTAGCGCAGGCGTTCAGCAGGACCCGCGCCACCCGGACGATGCACCTATGAAGGCGATACTGGACTGGATAATCGTTTTGATCGCGGCAGTCGCCGCGCCATGGGCGTACGCAAACGTGGGTGGCGCGTATATGGGTGTCGCGGATGTAGCTTTGCCTGGCCCGTTGAGTGGACCGCTAAGCCAGTACACAGCGTATCATTGGCTCTGGCTTCTCGGCACGCCATTGTTGGCGCTCGGTCATCTGGTTCTGCTCGTTCTGTTGAATGAGATTCCGCGGAGATCGGGCTACGTCATCTTGGCTGGGGCGATTGTGCAAGGCGCTGCTTGGGCGCTACTCGCGGCCACGATCATCGCCGTGGTGATGAACTATGGCGCCAATGTCGGAGGCGAGCCCGCATCCGTAGGCAGCCAGTTGGCCGCTCTGTTCGGCGTTGCTCTGCCTACCATTGCGGCCGTCGTGTTCGGCGTCTTGGGCGCGATTTCAGGCGCGTTGGCCGGCTTTGCCCGCTTTTCGGGAAACTAGCCCCTTATGCGTGAAGCGCGGCGAGACCAGTTTGGTAACACCGTGCTCGGGCGCGTCAAGGACGACCCCCTTCGGGGCGCGCTTTGCGCGATCCTTGACCCACCCTGCGCACGATGTCCGACTGAAGGTGTCGCGGCGAGGGGCGTCTTTAAGATGAACGACGGCCTGCGGCGCGTCGTACAAGGGGCAATTGGAAGGCATTGGAGTTTGACGGGCGCAGGCAGCCACCCTTCGTTTGTTAAGTTAAGTTACAACAAACAATCGGCCCGGAGGCGCGCGAGCGGAACTTCGCGACCGCCAGCAGGCGGCGCGAGCCTTGCTGGTCAGAGCAGCGACACCGCATGGAAGGTTTCAGTCATGGCGCATTGCTGTTGCTGATAGCCTTGTTGCAGGATGCCG
>CAYUOC010000123.1:0-11473 GCA_964446305.1 uncultured Terricaulis sp.
GCGCGAGCGGGTCACCGGCGAATACGGCGTTCGGATCGCTGGCGCCCAAGCCGGCCGTCAGCGGATTGAAGCGAACTTCGCTGTCGAAGAACGCGTCGATGTAACTTACGCCGCCACTGATCGTGAGGCCCTCCATCGGGCTCGACGACATTTCCAATTCCACGCCTTGCGAGACGACCTCTGGCACGTTGCGCGTGATGAAGTTGAAGCCGTTGAACGCGTTGAGCTGATAGTCGTGGATCTGCTGGTAGAAGGCGGAGAGGTTGAGCGTCGTCGTGCCGCCAAGGACGGTAGATTTCAATCCGATCTCGTAGGCGTCTGTGAACTCGGGATCGAAGTGGGTCTGCTCAATGTTCAGCGTCGCTGCGCTAGTCGTGTCGGGACGCAGCGCCATGCCCTGGCGGTCCAGATTATAGCCGCCCGCCTTGTAGCCGCGGGAATAGCCACCATAGAGCATCAGGTCGTCTGAGAGGTGATATGCAAGCGACGCGGTGCCGCTAAATTCATTCTCTTCGGATGAACCTTCCCAATGCCCATTGCCCATCGGATTAACCGCAGGGCTGCACGCTATGTTCATCAATCCGCCCGCACTCGCCGTGGATTGCAACACCTCAATGAAGCCCACGCCATCGGCCGCACCGCCGAAGAACGGGTCGGTGCCAATTTCAATGGCGCGCAGCGTATCGCACGCCGGCGACACGGAGAAGAGATCGGCCGTGACATCTTTCGTCTCAGACGTGTAGCGGCCACCGAGCGTCAACACGAGTTGATCGCTCAAATTGATTTCGTTGTGCGTGAAAACCGACCAACTCTGGGTGTCGGCCTGCCAATCATCGCGTTGCTGGCCTGCCCCTGCCACGTTGCCTTGCAAATAGAAGCTGGCGAGCGCCGGGTTGGGATCGAACACGAGGGGCGTCGCAGGATTGTCGCTGACGCAATAGAAGAACGATGGGATTGAGTCCGGTTCAGCGTTCGGTGCGCCGGAGTCGAACAATTGGCAACCGGCCGCCGGGCCGCCAATGGCGGCAAGCGGTGCCGTACCGCCTTGCGCCAAGGCGTTTGCGTAAAGGTTTGCGTGAGCGCCAATGCGAATGCGGTCGTTGTTGGTGACGGTTTCATCGGAATAGAAGACGCCGGCGAGCCAGTTGAGACGTCCGGCTTCACCCTGCAGCCGGAACTCTTGGGTAAAATTCTCGACGCCCACTTCGACGCCGTCACGGTAGGCGATGTCGATGAGGTTGAAGTCGATATCTTGACCGCGCGTTTGCTGCCAATCGCGATACGCCGTGATTGACGTCAAGTTTATGCCGCCAATGTCCCAATCGAGTTGGGCGGAGAAACCCAAATCCTCGGTGACATCCGAAAGATCGCGCGCACTTGTCTGCGGTTGGGCGGGCAAGCCTGGGCCCAATGACGGCAGACCTGGCAGTGCGCCGGTCACCGTCATGAAACGTCCCTCGGGATTGATCGCGGGCGTACCCGAGGGCCCGACGATTGCGGTCACCGCCGCTTGAGTGGAGCCATAGATGAACGGCGTCACGCCGCAACAGACCTCGTCTGCTTCGGAGGCGTCAATGATGACCCGCAACGTTGCGTCTGGGTTGATATCCCATTCCATTTGCCCCCGCGCCGTCCAGCGGTCGCGCGTGTTGAGGTCGTCTCCTGAAATCAAGTCTGTGATGTAGCCCGAGCGTGCTCTGATCGCGCCATCCAGCCGGAACGCCAGGCTATCATTTACAGGGATGTTGACGCCCGTGCGCAGCCCAGCCTCTTCCAAATCGTCAAGGCCGAACATGCCTTCGATATACATGCCCGGCTCGTAGTCGGGGCCCGCTGAGACTACGCTGATCGCACCTGCGGACGTGTTTCGTCCGAACAAAGTCCCTTGCGGTCCCCGCAGCACCTCAATGCGCTCCACGTCTGGCAGGTCGGCAAGCGCCGCGCCCGCGCGCGCGCGATAAACGCCGTCGATAAAGATGCCCACGGCCGACTCGAAACCGACATTGTCGCCTCCGGTGCCGATGCCCCGGATGCGCGCCGTACTTGCAGCGATTGATTGGCCCGTGCCGAGTTGAAACGATGGCGCGAGCTGAGTGACATCGCGCAGGTCTTGGACGCCGGCATTTGTGAGCTGTTCGCCGCTGACTGCCGTGACGCCGAGTGGAACGTCTTGGAGGGCTGCGGTGCGGCCCGTCGCGGTGACGACGATTTCTTCGGACGCCTCTGGCTCTTCTTGTGCGAAAGCTGGGCTGAACGCCCCGAAAGCAGCGAGCGACACGCCTGATAGGAGCGCGAGTGTTGACTTTGTTCTCATGACAATCCCCCCTCGTCCCCGGTTCGCGCGTGCGTCCGAGGTTATTAAAGGTCTTTACAATGAGGCAGTTTACATATGTCGCGACGCCCGGCAAGTCCTAGACCCGGCGGCAAGGCGCGCGTTTTCGAGCATGAGGCATTGTCGCCACAGGCTTTGTTGGGTTTTGCGCTGGCGGACGTGACGCGCCTTCTGCGAACAATCTATGATGCACGCTTAAGCGGGAAGGGGTTGAGTGGCGCCAGTTGGCGCGTGCTCGCCTATCTCTATCGCGAAGACGGATTGACGCAGACCAGACTGGCGGATCTTTTGGAAGTCAGCCGACCCGCCATCGGCCAGATGATCGATCGGCTGGAAGCGAGCGGCTTCGTAGAACGTCGCCCCGATCCTGCGGATCGCCGCTCTTGGGGGGGCTACTTAAGTCCGCAATCGCATGCGAAGGTGGAGGAATTCCTGCTCGCCTCGCGCGCAATTGAGACGGAGTGCTTCGCAACCTTCAAAGAGAAGGATTTGGCGATCTTGGCCGATCTGGTTGATCGCTTGCGCGATCACCTCGGAACGCTTCCAGGCGCTGCACGCAAAGGCGGCGCAGGGAGCGATTAACGCTCTGTTCCGAGCCTTGACAGAAACTCCGCCACGGCATCGCAGAAAGCGTCGTTGCGATCGCCAGCGACCATATGACCGGCGTCCGCAATGTCGCTGAAGTGGGCGGTCGGCGCGGCGGCCAGGAAGGAGCGCACGGCCCCTTCGGGCACAAGTTCACTCATGCGGCCGCGTACGAGATGCAGCGGAAGCGTGAGTCCGGCCAGCCTCCGCTCGAAATCTTCGAGATCGTGCTCTTGTCGTGTTTCGCGAACGCTTGCGACAAATCGTGGATCCCAATGCCAACGGTACCGACCATCGGCGCCTAAGCGGAGGTTTTTGGATAAGCCGCTGAGGTCCCGAGGCTTCGGCCGATGAGGTAGATAGGCGGAAATCAGCGCGCTCGCCTGCTCGACGCTGGAGAACCCCTCCTTGGTGTGCGCTCCCATGAACGCCATGATGCGTTCGACACCGCCTGTGTCCATCTGTGGGACGATGTCGACCAGCGTGAGAGATGCGAAAACACCGGGCGCCACATGGGTCTCGACCATAAGTCCGGCTAAGCCGCCGAGCGATGCGCCCACGAGGTGCGGTCGTCGTTCATCTGCGGTTATGGCTTCCCCGACCCTGGCAAGATCATCCGCGAATGCGCCTAGGCGATAATTCCCGCTCGCCGGCCAGCCGCTCTCCCCATGCCCCCGCAAGTCGAGTGAAATTACCCGCCAGCTCTGCCCGGCGAGGCGGGTGGCAGCGCCAGCCCAGGCGTGGCGCGTTTGGCCGGCGCCGTGGGCGAGCAAAACCGTTCCGCGCGCGCCACTTCCCTGGCGGTCGCCAATCAGCTGAACGCCCTCAGCGCCCATGAAGCGAACTTTTTCAGGGATCATGGGGGCGTTAAGCGCTTCTTTTGGAAATCGGATTATAGTAAAGCACTTTACAGAATTTGTTTTGCTGAGGCAAGATTATGCGCGCGCCTGCCCTGGTTGAGGCCCGGTTGGTTCAGACGAGTCTGACGGGATTGGGTTTTGCCATGGCGGATGCCACCCGGCTCATGCGCGCGGCCTTCGACCGACGCATGAGAGGGGTCGGTTTGCGGGGATCGAGCTGGCGCGTGCTTGCCTATCTGTATCGCCAGGATGGGCTCAGTCAGACCGAATTGGCCCAACTCCTCGAACTCACGCGGGCTGGCGTTGGCCAGATTCTCGATCAACTCGAAGCGAGCGGCCATGTTGAGCGGCGCGAGGACACGTCGGACGCCCGCCGCTGGCGAGTATTTTTGTCCGCGCGCATTCGGGCGGAAGTCGGCTCATTGCTCAACATCGTGCGCGAGTTTGAAGACGAACTCAGCGTAGCCTTCTCTGCCGAGGAACTCGAGGTGTTACGCGGCCTCATCGACCGCTTGCGCGAACGGGCGGCGATCATGATCAGTCAGTCTGCGGAGCCATCGTGATGGACGCCCAAACGCCAGCGGACGCCGAAGAGGCGGAGCCCAGCTTGATTGTGCGTTTGCGGGCGCGATTGGTCGGTAGGACCCGTCTGATCGTCATGTATGGCGTGCCGGCGACGGCGCTCATCATATTGCTTGTGATGATGTTGACGGCAGGGCGTTTCCAGGAAACCGACAACGCCTATGTCCAGGCAGCGCGCGTGCCGATCAGCACGAGCGTCACCGGCCGCATTGTGGAAGTGCTTGTGGCGGAAAATGAGCGAGTGCGCGCCGGCCAGGTCATGTTCCGGCTGGACCGCGCCAACCCCGCAGCTGATGTGGCCCAGTTCGAAGCTGCGCTCGCCTCGGCGCGGGCAAGAGTATTGTCGCTTCGCGCGGATTATCGCGCACAGCTGGCGAACGTCGGAGCCCGGCGCGAAGCGCTCTCGTTCGCGCTTAGCGAATTGCGCCGCGCCGAAGAATTGGGACGTGAGGGAATAGCGTCGCGACAGGATGTTGATCGGGCAACGAATGCACTCGACCAGGCGCAGGCGCAGGAGTCAGCGTCCGAGCAAGCGCTCGCGGCGTCTCTCGCCGCGCTCGGCGGCGACGCTAACGTGGACGTTGAGGAGCACGCCGCCGTTCGCGAAGCCGCCGCGCGCCTTGAGCGCGCGAGGCTAGCGCTTTCGTATACCGAAGTGATCGCGCCGCAGGACGGGGTTGTGACACGTGTGGATCAAGTCCAGGTGGGAACGTTCGTCAATGCGGGTCAGCCGTTGTTCTGGTTGATTGGGGGAACGCCGTGGGTTGAAGCGAATTTCAAGGAGAACCAGATTCGCAACATGCAACCCGGCCAACTGGCGCGCATCCGGATCGACACATTCGGAGGTCGCCACTTCGAAGCGCGGGTCGTCAGCTTCAGTCCTGGCACGGGCGCTGTGTTTTCGCCACTGCCTGCTCAGAACGCGACGGGCAATTGGGTCAAGGTCACGCAGCGCGTGCCCGTGCGGCTTGAACTTGTCGACCCGCCCGAGGAGCTGATTTTGCGCGCTGGCCTCAGCGCGCACGTTCGTGTCGACACCCGTTCGACACCGGATCGTTTGCGGGGGCGGTGATCGTGGCGGAGGCTTCGGCACACGGCGATATTCAGCGCCTCCCGCTGACAATTTCGATCATGCTCGCCAGCGCGATGTTCATGATCGACAGCACTATCGCGAACGTGGCGCTGCCGCACATGCAAGGGGGTCTTTCGGCTGGGCTCGATCAGATCACCTGGGTGCTGACATCCTTCATTGTGGCGCAAGCGCTGGCGACGCCTCTCGTCGGCTGGGTGGCTATCCGCGTAGGTCGCCGGCGACTCATGCTCGCGTCCATTGTGATGTTCACACTTGCCTCGGTTGCTTGTGGTCTAGCTCAGAATCTGGAGCAAATGATCCTGTTTCGGGTGCTGCAAGGCATCGGTGGCGCCGCCTTCATTCCGGTTTCGCAAGCGATATTGTTCGACATCAACCCGCCAGAGCGCCACGCGCAAGCGATGGCTGTCTTCGGCGCAGGAATTATGTTGGGCCCGATCATCGGACCCGCGCTCGGTGGCCTGATCACGGAGACCCTGAACTGGCGATGGGTGTTCTTGATCAATCTGCCGGTGGGCGTGCTCGCGTTTCTTGGGGTGTTCGCTTTTCTTCCAAGGGCGCCGCTGCTGAAACCGCCACGATTCGACTTTCTTGGCTTCGCCGCGCTGTCGATTTTTATCGCGGCCTTGCAACTCATGCTCGATCGCGGGCCCGGGGAGGACTGGTTTCAATCCTGGGAGATCCGCATCCAAGCCGTACTCGCGTGCAGTGGCCTTTATGTCTTCGCGCTGCACACGTTGACTGCCAAGCATCCGTTCTTTGACACGCGGCTTCTCACCGACGCCAACTTCGTGATGGGCGCCATGGCGAGTTTTGTCATCGGTATGCTCATGTATGCGTCCTTGGCGCTGCTTCCCCCATTGATGCAAAATCTCATGGGTTATCCAGTTATTGAAGCCGGGCTCATCACCATGCCGCGCGGCATTGGCATGTTCGTCAGTATGATTGTTGTCGCCAGACTCGTTGTATTGATGGATCCGCGCATCATAATGGCGATAGGCTTTGCTCTGAACGCGTTGGCCGCATGGCAGATGACCCTGTTCAACCTGCAGATGGATGAGACCCTCATTGTCGTCTCAAGCGTCATTCAAGGGTTCGGACTAGGGCTCGTCTTCATACCCTCCAACACCCTGGCGTTCGCGACCGTGCCGGGGGAACTCCGCACCGAAGGCGCGTCGCTCACCACGCTTGTTCGCAACATCGGCTCGTCCGTTGGGATTTCAGTGATGCAGGCGCTTTTTCTGATCAACATGCAGGCCTCCTATTCGGAGCTCATCCAGAACGTTCGGCCTGACAATCCGGTGTTGAACAGCGTGCAGCCGGGAGCCGGCATGGAAGAGATGCTGGCTTGGATCCCCGAAGTGGCGCGTCAAGCCGCCATGGTGTCGTACGTCAGCGATTTTCATCTCATCATGATCTTGACGATCCTGGCTACCCCGCTCGCTTTCCTTATGCGCCCCGTGCGCAGCGCGCCGCCATCGGGAGCTATGCATGCGTTGGAGTAGGACAGCGCTTTTGCTGGTGTCGGCCGGGACGATGACTCTGTCCGGCTGCGCATCGGTTGGCCCTCAGTTTACGCTGCCGCAGGTGGAGACGCCTCCAAACTTTCCTGAAGTTGGAGCAACGGGCGACGAGGCGCGCGTCAGTGCGCGCTGGTGGAGCGCGTTTGGAGCTTCGCAGCTCGACGCGTTGGTGGAAGAAGCCATGCGCAACAGCCCAACCGTCGCGGAGGCGGATGCGGCTCTCGATGCCGCGAGCGCCGCTCGTGATGCGGCCTTTGGAGGCGCGTTCCCACAGCTTGATGCTGTGGCGGGGGCTGAGCGCGCCCGCGTCAACGCAGCTGCCTTCGGCTTTGAAGGATTCCCGACCGTGGAAGTGTCGCGCTACACGGCCGGCCTTGGCGTCAGTTACGACCTTGATCTCTTTGGCGGGCAGCGCCGCGCGCGCGAGTCCGCCGTGGCGCGGCTTGAAGCCGAGTTGTTCCGCAATCACGCGGCTCGGCTCACGCTCGCAGCCGATATCGCGGCGACAGCGATCGATGTCGCGGTCGCGCGTGCTGAACTAGAGGCGATCGAGCGCATCGTTGAAGACGACGCGCGGACGCTCGATCTCGTGGAACGGGCGCTGGCGGCGGGAGCTGTCGCCAACCTCCACCGCATAAGAGCGCAAAGTCAACTTGCGCAGGATGCATCGGAAATTCCACGGATACGCAGCCGCCTTGCGGGAGCGCAGACACAACTTTCTATCCTGGTTGGGCGTGCGCCGGGCGCTGGTGCTCCAATTGTGTTCGCTTTGGAGGATTTCGAGGCGCCGCTCACGCCGCAAAGCGTGCCCTCGGCGCTCCTGCGCGGACGGCCTGACATTCTTGCTGCCGAAGCCGCACTTCACGCCGCGACCGCCGACATTGGCGTGCGCGTAGCGAATCTCTATCCGCAGATACGTCTTTCCGGTGACTATGCCCAGACTTCGCTTAGCCCGGACACCTTGTTTCAATATTCATCGGCGGGTTGGAGCCTGGGTCCAACCATCCGCTTGCCTCTCTTCAACGGCGGCTTGCTTCGCGCCGAGGTCCGTCGCGCGGAGGCGGAAGCTCGCCGCGCCGACGCACGCTATCGCGCGACAGTGCTGCGCGCTTTCGGGCAGGTGACGGACGCTTATGTTGAAGTCGCCTTGGCGGCCGAGCAACGCGATCTTCTCGGACAGAGTGTCGCGTTGGCGGAAGAGAATCTGCGTTTGAACCGTCGGGCCTATGAAACCGGAGCTGGCACTTTGCTCGGCGTCATCGACGCCCAGCGGCAGGCTAATCTTGCGCGTCGAGCCCAGGTGCGCGCCGTCGGAGCTCATCTAACTGCGATTGCAAGGCTTTACAGCGCTGTGTCGACCGCGCCGCAGGGCTGAAGAGACCTTCGACTCGCTGCATCACCGGCGTTGTGGTAACTTACCCCCGAATGGATGCCCAGATGCCGACTCAAGCGCCAGCATCCCCTCGACTTGCATTCGACCGTGGTATCGCCCGGCGACGTGCATTTCTGGAAGCGGCGCTGATCGCCTTCTGCGAGCGCGGTTATGCAGGCGTCAACGTCAACGACATCGTGCGCGATGTTGGCGGGTCGCTGGCGACCTTGTATTCCCAGTTCGGCAGCAAAGAAGGTTTGTTTGTCGCAGTTCTTGAGGAGTGCAATGCGCGTTTCGCTGGCGCGCTCTGCCCGGTTGCCGACCCTGCGGTTGATCTGCGCGAGGGCTTGCAGCGCATCGGCGAGCATTATCTTCGTCGGGCCATCGCGCCGGAGTCACGCCGCTTTTTCAGAATGATCTGCGCGGCAAGCGGTGAATTCCCAGCGGCGGCCAAAGAGTGCCTCAGAGTGGGGCCAAATCGCGTGGCCGAAATCGTCGCCGACTATCTCCGCGTCCGCGCCGCAGCCGAGCGTGTGATCTTCGATGATTGTGGAGCGGCCGCGCTCGCGTTCTTTGCGTTGGTGCGAGGCCAGCACCAGTACCGCGCAACCTTGGAAGACGATTACGCGCTGTCTGACGACCAAATCACCGAACATGTTGGCCAAGCGGTGCGGATCATTTTGCGGGGTGTGGCCAGACGCGTCCCGGCATGACCAAGATCGCCAAACCGCGCGAGGAATGCCAGGACGAATTATTGGGGCCGCTCACTCATTGAGCGAAAGCGACGCGGACGCGGGCGCGGGCGCGGGCGTCACGATCAAATCCCAGTCGTGCGACCAGTGGGGTGAAGCGGCCGCTCGCAGTTCGCAGCGCTCAAAACGCCCGCAAGCAAAGGCGTCGTCGTCAACCCGAAGCGCGCGCTCCAACCGCAGGCTCAGCGACTTGCCCTCGCAAAGGCATGGCGCGAAACTAAGATCGTGATAGCGCCTGCCGAACAACTTCACGTATAGGGTTGTGAGCGCCAAGTGCCGTCCGTGCACGGAGCGCCGCATGACGCACCACTGGGCATGTCACGCGGATCGGCGCGCCAGCGTGCGCAGGTCGGCGATCGCGCTGGTGAGAACGCGGTGGGCGCTTGGATAGTCGTCCGGCTCCATCACTTCGGCCACGACGCTAAGCTTCGCGGCGGCGCCCTCAACTGTAAGCGCCGGGACGGCGCGCAACCGACGCATCACCCGTACGCCTTCGCGCACGCAGCGATCATACTCCTCGTCGATGGCGAAGAGCGCTTGCGCCTCAGGCAGCGCGCGCTGCGCTTCCTTGCTCAGCGAAAACCAGTTTCGGTGCTTGGCAAGCCACGCTTCGCGGTCGCCCCAGCGCCGCATCAGCGCCTCCTGGCGGCGCAACAGATCGCCATAGTGCGCGCATAAGAGGAGAATCGGATCGACCTCAGCTCCTTTCGCCAGCTTGGCTTGCGTCAGCAGCGGCACGGACCCCATACCGGCGACGACTTTGCGGCGGGACAGGCGCGCCATCAGCTCGCCTCCCGCGCTCGCCGCAAGGCGCTGCGCGACAGGTCACTGAGAAGTCCGGCCATCACGATCGCAACCCCAACACCGGCGGCGACGCTATCGAGCATGCTGCCGATGAAATGCCCAACGGCGACGCCCGCGAAAGCTGGCGGTCCGAGCACCAGTGGCGCAAGCAGCCAAAGCCACAGAATGCGCTGGGCGACGACTGCGAGAGAGAGCAGCACCGCGAACGCAAGAAAAGTACCCAAGTCCATCACTCACGCGCCGTGCAGCGCGCGATAGTCGCGCAAGACGCTCGAGATCAGCTCGTGCGCTTCGGGGTGATCCTCTGGGCAGACAACAAGCGCGGCCACTGTGAGCTTGCCGCAGATGCCGGCGTCGGTTGTCGCGACAATCGCGGACAACGAGGCGAGCAACGTCTCGTTCTCGCCGTGCAGCGCGTCCATGCGATCGTAGAGGTCGTCCATCTCATGCTTCTCGGGGAAGCGCTTGCGCTCCGCGCGCGTGAGACGCGGCCAGTTGTGGTCTTTGAACAACCGGCTCTCGATTTGCTGCCAGCGTTTGCCCAGCCGCTCGTGTTCGGCGTGACGCGCGAGCCATGCCCCGCACGCCTCGGCGCTTGTGTCGCTCTGCGCGCCAACGCCAAGTATCGGTGCGGTGGCGGAGGCCGCGAGCACTACGCGACGGGACGGTTCGGCCAGGCGCGGGCCCTCAACCCCCGTTTTGGCGGGTGGACGAGTCATGATAACTCTCTGATCTCTGGTTATTGTTTTGGTGTCTCAGACGAGCGCGAAAGAGTCAACATAAAATGATCTTATGCGATCATAAAATGATCACAATATGCTGACGGCCGCGCAAATACGTGCTGCCAGAGCGCTATTGGATTGGACGCAACCAGACCTTGCCCGCGAGGCTGGCCTCTCCTTGCCCACGATCCGGCGGATGGAAGGGACAATGGGGCCGGGACGCAGCAGCGCCGCAAACGTGGACGCTGTGCGCCGCGCGCTCGAAAGCGGCGGGGTCGAGTTCATCGGCGCAGGTGACACCGGCAAAGGCGCCGGCGTGCGGCTCAAGAAGTAAAGGCCGACGCGCTTTGGCGTGCCGGCCTCTTGGGCTCACTGGAGGATTTCCGTGGTGCCGACACTTGCGCGGCGAAGTAATCATCGAGGTGAGCCTTCCGGTACATTGCACGCTCGCCGACATGGGTGCAGAGCGGGCCTGTGCCCTCGTGGAATTTGCGCGCCAGCGTCTGCGGCGCCGTCTCCAGTCCAAGCGCTGTGAGATAGCGCGCCGCGTCCTTGCGCGAATAGAGCCGATCTTGATCATCGACCATAACAAGCGGGGCGTCCTGCATGCTCTGCCTTTCCGAGCTTTTCCGCGCAACAAGGCGAACACCGAGTCGCCGGCGCGTCAACGTCCGCGCCTCAACGCGCGAATTCGCGCGTTGCGCGCGCTCGCCTGCAACGTAGGGAAACATGAGGCGACAGGCGCCACCCTGATGGTCTTCGCGCCTCAGACTTGGATCAGCAGACACTCGTTCTTCGCGCGAAAGTCGCGACACCTCGCCGCAACTGCGTCCGCATCTCGTTGTCGCGTG
>CAYUOC010000124.1:0-11472 GCA_964446305.1 uncultured Terricaulis sp.
AAAAAAGACGCTCCGCGCCTCTACCTCATCGACGGCTCGGCTTACATTTTCCGCGCGTACCACGCGCTGCCGCCGCTGACGCGTTCGAGCGATGGGCTCTCCGTCGGCGCCGTCGCCGGTTTCTGCAACATGCTGTGGAAGTTCCTGGAGGAGATGAAGGGCGCCGAGGCGCCGACGCACCTCGCGGTGATTTTCGACAAGAGCGAAGTCACGTTCCGCAACAAGCTCTATCCCGAATACAAGGCGCATCGCCCGCCGGCGCCGGAAGATCTGGTTCCGCAATTTCCGCTGATCCGCGACGCCACGCGCGCGTTCAATCTGCCGTGTATCGAGATGGGCGGCTTCGAGGCCGACGATCTCATCGCCACTTACGCGCGCCAAGCCGCCGCGAGCGGCGCGAGCGTGCGCATTGTGTCGTCCGATAAAGATTTGATGCAGCTGATCGTCGAGGGCGTGGTTCAACTCTACGATCCGATGAAGAACCGTATTCTCGGCACGGATGCGGTATTGGAGAAATTCGGTGTCGGCCCAGACAAAGTGATCGACGCGCAGGCCTTGATCGGGGACTCGACCGATAACGTCCCCGGTGCGCCCGGCATCGGCCCCAAAACCGCCGCTGAGCTCCTCACCACCTTCGGCTCGCTCGATGCCATTCTCGAACGCGCCAACGAGATCAAGCAGCAAAAGCGCCGCGAGACCTTGATTAACTTCGCCGATCAAATCCGGCTCTCGCGCCAGCTCGTCACGTTGAAAGATGACGTCGAGGTCGAAGAGAAGTGGGAAACGTTCGCGCTGCGCGAGCCCGATCCCTCGATGCTGCTGCAATTCATCGACGCCATGGAGTTCCGCACCCTCGGCCGCCGCGTGCGGGAGCATTTCGCGAAAGAGAAGGGCGTCCAGATCGTTGCGAGCTACGCCAGCGCAGCGCCGCCGCCGGCGCCAGTCCATGCGGACACGGGCGAGCGCTCCGGCCCGGTGGTCGAACCCATCGAGCGCGAATTCAAACGCGACGCCTACAAAATCGTCCGCGATCTGCCCGCGCTGGAGGATTACATTCGGCGTGCAAAACTCGCGGGCTCAGTCGGCATCGACACCGAAGCCGATTCCTTCGACGCCACCCGCGCTGAACTCGTCGGGTTCGCGCTTTCCATTGCTGCCAACGACGCGATCTATATTCCGCTTCAGCACAAAGGCGCCGAGTCCCGCGCCGGCGAACTCTTCGCTTCGGAGGCGCCGTCCGAGAAGGCCGCGCCGGACACGGGTGCGCAAATTCCGTTCAGCGCCGCACTTGCCGCGTTGCAGCCGCTCTTGGAGGACGCCTCCGTCACCAAGGTCGGCATCAATGTGAAGTGGGATATTGCGCTCTTCACCAAGCACGGAATCGCGCTCGCGCCCTATGACGATCCGATGCTGGCGTCGTACACGCTCTATGGCGGGCTCGACGATCACGACAAGATTTCGCTGATCGAAAAGCATATCGGCCACACGCTGACGCCGTACAGCGACGTCGCCGGGAAGGGCAAAGCACAACAGAGCTTCGATCTCGTGCCGGTCGAGCGGGCCGCGGCCTATTCCTGCGAATATGCCGATGCGGCGCTGCGTCTCCATCGCAAGCTCAATCCCGAACTCGCGAGCAACCGTCTCGTCACTGTTTATGAAACGCTCGAACGCCCGCTACCCGCCATCCTCACGGCGATGGAGCGCGAAGGCGTCAAGATCGATCCGCAAATGCTGTCGCGTCTCTCCGGCGATTTCGCGCAGCGTATGTTGCAATATGAAGGTGAAGCGTACGGGCTCGCCGGGAAGGAATTCAATCTCGGCTCGCCGAAGCAGCTCGGCGAAATTCTGTTTGACGAACTGAAGCTCCAAGGCGGCAGCAAGACCAAAACCGGCGCGTGGTCGACAGACGCCTCGATTCTCGAAGACCTCGCCGAACAACACGATCTGCCAGCGAAAGTGCTGGAATGGCGCCAGCTCTCAAAGCTGCGCTCCACCTACACCGAAGCGCTGCAGGCGGCTGTGAACCCGGAGACGCGCCGGGTCCATACGACGTATGCGCTCGCCGCCAGCACCACCGGCCGGCTCGCCTCGAACGATCCGAACCTGCAGAACATTCCGATCCGGACGGAAGAGGGCCGCCGCATCCGTGAGGCGTTCATTCCGGAGAAGGGCAACCTCCTCGTCAGCGCCGACTATTCGCAGATCGAGCTGCGCCTCTTGGCGCACGTCGCCGATATTCCGCAGCTGAAGCAAGCGTTCGCCGATGGCGTCGATATTCACGCGCGCACCGCGTCGGAAATGTTCGGCGTGCCTGTCGAAGGCATGCCGAAAGATGTGCGCAACAACGCCAAGGCGATCAATTTCGGCATCATCTACGGCATCAGCGCCTTTGGCCTCGCGCGCAATCTGGGCATCGCTCGCGAAGAAGCCGCCGCCTACATCAAGAAGTACTTCGAACGCTTCCCCGGCATTCGCGATTACATGGAAGAGACGAAGACCTTCGCGCGCGCCAACGGCTATGTGAAAACCATTTTTGGCCGCCGCATCTGGGTCAAAGGCATTCAGTCCAAGAACCCAAGCGAGCGCGCGTTCGGCGAGCGCCAGTCGATCAACGCGCCGCTGCAAGGCGCCGCCGCCGACATCATCCGCCGCGCCATGGTGCGGCTGCCGCCGGCGTTGGCGAAGGCCAAGCTCAAATCGCGCATGCTGTTGCAGGTTCACGACGAACTCGTCTTCGAAGCGCCGAAGGACGAAGCGGAGAAACTCTGCAAGCTCGCGAAGGACGTCATGGAGGCCGCGCCAGAACCGGCGGCGATCCTCAGCGTGCCGCTGACGGTGGAAGCGAAGGCAGGCGCCACCTGGGGCGCGGCGCACTAGCCGCCATTAAAGCGCCAAGCTGGCATGTTCCGCTCGCGCCGCTTCCGGGGAGAATTTCATGCTTCGCGCCACCTTCGCCGCGCTCGTGTTCGTTGCTTGCGCCACGCCGGCCATAGCGCTCGAACGCGATGACCTGATCGGCGCCTGGGAAACGCAATGGTCGAACGCGCCCGGCGAAGCGCCGACCGGCGGCGGGCCGATGCAGGTGAGCGCGGACACCAGCAGCGACGGTCTGGACGGCCTGACACCGGCGTCTGGGTGGGACGGCGTCATGAATGGGCGCGTCGAGCCTGGCGCGGATGGCGCGCTAATCTGGTCGGGCCAATGGGCAAGCATCTGGCCCGAGGGCGCCACAATGGGGACGTTCCGCTTCGTGTTCACCGACGCCGACAGCTTCACCGGCACTTGGTCGACGGACGATGGCGAAATCTCCGGCGCTGTTTGGAACGGTCAGCGCGCCCGCTAGCGCTATCTCCGCAATTTCGCCGTTTATCGCGCGACAAGCCGGAGTCCCGGCGCACACAAGCCCGTGAAAGACGCACGCTAGCCTCCGCCGCCATTGACGGCTAAGAAGGCGCGTACCAGTTCATTACGGTAAAGTCAGGATTCCCAACCCTCCCATGCCGACCATCGCCCTTGTCGACGACGACGAGAACATCCTCGCCTCCCTGAAAGTCCTGTTCGAGGGCGAGGGTTACACCGTGCGCACCTATACCGACGGGGCGACGGCGCTCGCGTCGCTCTCCGAAACGCCGCCGGATATCGCCATCCTCGACATCAAGATGCCGCGCATGGATGGCGTCGAGGTGCTGCGCCGGCTCCGCCAGGCCTCCAATCTGCCGGTCATCTTCCTCACGTCGAAGGACGACGAGATGGATGAAGTGGTCGGCTTCAATGTCGGCGCCGATGACTACATCAAAAAGCCATTCTCCCAACGCCTGCTCAGCGAGCGGGTGAAGGCGCTGTTGCGGCGCACCCGCGCGGGCGCGCCGGGCGCGGAGGCGGCAAGTGACAAGAAGCCGATCGTTCGCGGCGAACTCACTCTTGATCCGAACCGCCACGCCTGTACCTGGAAGGGCGAACAAGTTCGCCTCACAGTCACCGAGTTTCTTATCCTGCAAGCGCTCGCGCAGCGTCCCGGCTACGTCAAAAGCCGTGATCAGCTGATGGACGCTGCCTATGACGATCAGGTCTATGTCGACGACAGAACAATCGACAGCCACATCAAGCGGCTCCGCAAAAAGTTCCGCGACATCGACGGCGAGTTCGACGCGATCGAGACCCTCTATGGCGTCGGCTACAGGTACAACGAAGCCTGACGGGCTTTTCCGCGCGCTGCTTCGCTCGCGCATCGCGCGGATCATTTTCATTTGGAACTTTGTCGGCCTAGCCGTCCTGATCCTGGGCGTGCTGCTGCTGACGGAAATGCGCGCCGGCCTCACCGAAGCGCAGTTCCGGAACCTGCGCACGCAGGGTGAGCTGATCACCAACCTGCTGATCGAAACCAGCACGGTTGAGGGCGACCCGAACCCCTACATCAACAACACAGCCGTGCGCCTCGTGCTGCACCGTATCCTGCCGCCGATCGCGGAGGGCGCGCGCCCTGGCGTCGGGCAGCCGCGCGTCCGCGTGTTCGACGCCGATGGCCAGCTCGTCGCCGATAGCGACGTAATCTACGACGAGATCCGCGAAACGCCGATCACCAGCGATGAGAACTTGGCCGAACGGCTTGGGCGCGCCGCGCGGCAGGTGGAGTATTTGCGCCTGACTCCGTGGCGGCCAACAACAACCCTCGAAGAAGAGCAGCGCCGCGCCATGCGTGGCGAGATCGTCAATGGTGAGCGGTTGAACGAGCGTGGCGAACGGGTGGTTTCGGTCACCGTGCCGTTCCGGCGTGTGCAGCAGGTAATCGGCACGGTCACCACTGAAAGCGCCGACGTTGAGCGCATTCTCGTTGCAGAACGCGCAAGCATGATCCCGTTCATGATCGGTGCGACGATCGCGATCTTTCTCTCTTCCCTCTTGCTCGCGCTCTTCATTGCCCGCCCCTTGCGCAAGCTTGCCGGGGAGGCGGATGCCTTGCGTGTCACTGGCGCCACCCGGCTTTCGCTGCCGGATGTTTCGCGCCGCAAGGATGAGATCGGCGCACTGGCCCATTCGCTTGAAGCAATGACGGGCGCACTGGCTGACCGGATAGACGCCAACGAGCGCTTTGCCGCCGACGTCAGCCACGAAATCAAGAACCCGCTGGCGTCCATTCAATCGGCCGTGGCCTCGGCGCGCGCGGCGTCGTCACCGGAACAGCAATCGCAAATGCTTTCGATTGTCGCGCAAGACGTTCAGCGTCTCGATCGCCTCATTACCGACATCGCGCGCGCCAGCCGCATCGAAGCGGAAACCGCCAAGCTCGACGTGCAGCGCATCGATCTCGGCGCACTGCTTTTCGAGCTAACGCGCGCTTACGCAACCCCACCCGACGATCCGGCGCCGGTGAACGTGGTCTTCAAGGGCGCCAAGCCGGAGGGCCTCATCGCCATGGGGCAGGCGGGGCCGCTTGGCCAAGTGTTCCGGAACCTGATCGACAACGCCCGTTCGTTCAGCCCGCAGGGCGGCACGGTTTTGGTTTCGGTCGAAGCCGTGAAAGCCAAGGACGGCGCCATCATTCGGGCCATCGTCGACGATCAAGGCCCAGGCATCCCGCCCGAGAATCTCGAGACCGTGTTCGAACGTTTCTACACACAGCGTCCGAAAGGCGTGGCGTTCGGGGGCAATTCTGGCCTTGGTCTCTCGATCGCCCGTCAGATCATCACTTCGCTCAATGGTCGCATTTACGCCCAGAACAAGGATGGTTTGGGTCGTGGTGAGAGCGGCGGGGCTCGCCTGATCGTAGAATTGCCGCTGGCGCATTAGGCTACCCGTCGAAAACTGCGTTCGCAGTGCGGCTTTCGCTTCCTCCCACAGCGGTGAGGGCCTATGTAGGCGCCCTTATCCAGGCCCTCTGGCGGGTGGCGGGAGTAACGGAATGATCGGCATCGTGGTTGTGTCCCACGGTCGGCTGGCGGATGAATTCATCGCAGCCGCGGAGCACGTTCTCGGGCCCCAAGACCAGATGCGCGCTATCGCCATCGGCCCCAATGACAATATGGAAGAACGGCGCGCCGACATTATCGACGCGGTGCGCACCGTCGATAAGGGCGATGGCGTCGTCATCCTCACCGACATGTTCGGCGGTACGCCATCGAACCTCGCGATCTCCGTGATCAATCAAGTGAAGACCGAAGTGATTGCGGGTGTGAATCTTCCCATGCTGATCAAGCTCGCCGAAGTGCGCGATAAGGTCAGCCTGCCGGAAGCGGCTCTTGCTGCGCAGGACGCCGGACGGCGCTATATTCGAGTCGCCTCGGTGGAGCTCGCCGGCGGCGCGGCCTAAGAGGCCGTCAAATACGGGCGAGGCCGATGAGCATTACTCGGACGCTACAGATCACGAACAAGAAGGGCCTGCACGCGCGCGCGTCGCGCAAGCTGGCCGAACTTGCGTTGAACTATGAGTCGACGCGCATCAGCGTCCGCAAGGAAAGCGACGAGGCCGACGCGCGCTCGCTCATGGACCTGATGATGCTCGGCGCCGGCATTGGCGACGAGGTCGAGATCGAAGCCCGAGGACCGCAGGCGGAGGAGGCGATGGCCGCTGTCGAAACCCTGATCAATGCGAAGTTCTACGAGGACGAGTAAAGCGCGGGCGTTTTGCCCCGACTTTGCCTTAATCTCTGCATCTGTCCGCTGAAGCACTAAGCGGGGAATCTCATGCGTTCGTTCATCCAAGCCATCGCGGCCGCCGCCGCCGCGTTGTTTTGCGCTAGCGCCGCGGCGCCCCCGCGCATCGATTACACGCTGACGCCGATCATGGAGGATGGCGCGCTCGGCGCTGTGCAGATCGATCTGCGCTTCCGCGGCGAAGCCGATGGCGAAAGCGAGCTGCGCTTGCCCGATAGCTGGGGCGGTCAGGACGAGCTCTGGCGCAGCATTCAGGGCCTTGAGATCATTTCCGGGGCCTCAGCCATCCGCACTGGCGAAGCGGCCAACATGCGTATCCTCACGCATCGCCCAAACGCGCGCATCCATGTCCGCTATCGCGTGATCCAGGATTGGGACGGCGGGCCGCGCGCCGAGATCGGCAACGTCTATCGTCCGACGATCCAGCCGACATACTTCCATCTCATCGGCAACGCCTTCATGGCCACGCCCGGCGCCGCGAGTCTCGATACGCGCGTGCGATTCACTGTTCGCGACTTGCCACGCGGCTGGTCTTACGCGTCAGACCTCGAACATCCCGACCTGCGTCTCACTGAGGTGTGGTCAAGCATCGTTGTCGCCGGCGACTTCCGCATTCTGCGCGACCCGCGCTCGCAGGTGCGCGTCGCTATTCGTGGCGAGTGGAGCTTCACCGACGCCGATTTCCTCAGCCGTGCCGCCAACATCCTCTCAAGCGAACGCGGCTTTTGGGGCGATGAGGCGACGCCTTACCTCGTCACCGTCTTGCATCTCGATGGTCCCGAGGGATGGATTTCAGTCGGTGGGACTGGCCTCGACGATGCCTTCGCTTTCTTCGCGACGCCAAACGCCGGAGCCGACCCGATCGTGCGCACGCTCGCGCACGAGAGCTTCCACACTTGGATATCGTCACAAGTCGGCGGGCTGCCGAACGACGATCAGGCGCTGCAATACTGGCTTTCGGAAGGTTTCACCGATTTCTACACCGCGCGCCTCTTAGTGCGTGGCGGTCAGTGGACGGCCGACCAATACGCCGCCGATCTCAACGACGCGCTGCGCGCCTATGCGCAATCTCCCGCGCGCACGGCTTCAAATGCGCAAGTGCTGGCGAATTTCTGGAGCGATCGCGACACGCAGCGTTTGCCGTACCAACGCGGCCGTTTCCTAGCGATGATGTGGGATGCGCGCCTGCGCGCCGCCGGTCACAGCATGGACGACGTCGTCCACGACATGCGCCGCCGCGCCCGCGACGGCGATCAGTACGCGGTCGAGACCTTCGTTGCCGCCGCGCCGGGCTTTGGTCTCGATTTGGGGAGCGATATCGAAAGGTACGTCGATCAGGGCGCCGCGATTCTTCTGCCCGAAGACGTGATCGCCCCGTGCGGGCGCATTCTCACGCGCGACGTACCCAACTTTCATCGTGGCTTCGATATCCAAGCGACGCAGGCCAACAACAATGTCATTTCCGGCGTTGATGCCACGCTGCCGGCTTACGCAGCAGGCATGCGCGATGGCATGACGCTGGTCCGCCGCGACGGCGGCGAAATCGGCAACAGCGAACTGGAGATCGCCTACGTCGTCCGCGACGGCGGAACCGAGCGCACATTGCGATACATGCCGCGCGGCCGGGGCGCATACACCATGCAGCAATTGGAATTGGCTCAAGGCCTGGAAGGGGAGCGGCTTGCGCAGTGTCTCGCAGTGATCGGCGGCGGCTAGGAATTAAGCCGCCCGTCGGCCTGCCTGGAACCCAAGGTTCCCTATCGGCGTTGAGGCGCCATAGGGAGACATTTCCATGACTGTTGAAACCATTCTTATCTGGATTCTCGTTGGCGCCATCGCGGGTTGGCTGGCTGGCCTCGTCGTGCGCGGATTTGGCTTCGGCCTCATCGGCAACATCATCGTCGGCATCATCGGCGCGTTCTTGGGCGGCTGGTTGTTCGGCGTTCTGGGCGTCGCCATTGGCGCAGGCATCATCAACACCATATTCACCGCCTTCATCGGCGCTGTGGTGCTTCTGCTGATTGTTCGCGTCATCAAGCGCGCCTGATGGATGGGGTGCCGGACTGGTTGATCAACACGTTCGGCGTCGTCGCTGGCCTGTGCTCGATGGCTAGCTTCGTTCCGCAGATCATCAAGATACTGAAGGAGCGAGACGCCCAAAGCGTCTCGCTCCGCATGTATGCTGTCACAACAATTGGCTTTTCTTGCTGGACAACATACGGCGCACTGAGCGGCTCATGGCCCGTCACCCTTGCAAATGCCGTTTGTCTTGTCTTGGTTTTGATCATCCTCATTCTGCGCTTGCGTTTCGGCGGCTCCGACGCTTGAACAGCGCCTGAGGGAGAACGCGACCATGAAAAAGCTGATGATATCCGTTGCGGCGCTGGCGATGCTCGCCGCGTGCGGACCAACGACCGAGCAGGCGCAAGCGCCAGCCGTCGAGCTTTACGCCATGGATTGCGGCCGCGCTACGTTCCCCGATGTCGGCATGTTCGCCGACGATGGTTCGATGAACGGCCAAAGCCGTGAGCTCATTGTGCCGTGCTATTTGATCCGTCACCCAAGCGGAGATCTCATTTGGGACACGGGCTTTCCCGATGCGATCGCGGCGATGCCCGGCGGCCGCATGGAAATTCCTGAGATGGGCGCGGCCGTCGTGATGCGCGCTTCACTCGAATCGCAGCTCGCGCAGCTCAACCTCACGCCCGCCGACATCGAGTACGTCTCGTTCTCGCACCAGCACGGCGATCACACCGGCAACGGCAATCTCTTCACCGCATCAACGTGGATCGTTGACGCCGATGAGCGCGCCTACATGTTCAGCGACGAGGCGCGCGGCGGCCAAGCATTTGCGGGCTATTCCCAGCTCGAGAATGCGCAAACCCAGCTGATTGAAGGCGACGCGCAGCATGACGTTTTCGGCGACGGATCCGTCACCATCATCCAGACGCCGGGCCACACGCCGGGCCATACGGTCCTGCTCGTCCGGCTGCCGAACGCCGGGCCTGTGCTGCTCACCGGCGACATGTTCCACCTGGCCGAAAGCCGCGAGCGTCATCTGGTGCCGAGCTTCAACACGGACCGCGAACAAACCATCGCCTCGCAGGCGACGATCGAGCGTATCGCCACCGAAACCGGCGCGCGCGTGGTTCGCCAACATGTGCCGGAAGACTTCGCGTCGATCCCGGCTTTCCCCGCTGCGTTGAACTGAGCGCGCACGCGGCGCCCGCCGCGCGAATATCTCGCGGATGCAGCAAAGGATATGCACGCCTAAAGCGCGCAACGCCTATCATTTGCGTGCGTTACGGTGATCGTAAGGGCATCTTCAAACGCACCTCGGCGAGGGAGTGTGCCCAATGATTACGCCTGAGAACCAAGCGGCCATTTCGAACTGGCTGCGCACCGATGCGCTCAACATTGTATGGGCGCTTGCCATTGTCATTATCGCGCACTTCGCGGCCAAGGCCGTAAAATGGGCGATCGCCAAAGGCATCGACCGAATTCCGTTCTTCGCGCGCCGCGACGGCGCCGGCACGGCTGGCGTGAAGCCCACCGTTGATGTCGGCGAACGCATCGGCGAAGTTGGCTACTGGCTGGTTTGGCTCTTGGGCCTCATCGCCGCGCTCAATGTGCTCGGTCTCACGTCTGTTGTGGCGCCGCTCAACAGCATGGTCAGCGAGTTCTTGCGCTATCTGCCTTCGGTTGTCGGCGCAGCGCTCATTTTCTTCATTGGCTTCGTGCTGGCCACCGTGGTCCGCCGCATGGTCGAGGCGACGGTTGAAGCCGTTGAACTTGATCGTCGCCTGATCGATGCGGGCCTCACGCATACGCCGAAAGGGCCGGGCCTTGCGCGTCTGCTCGGTCTGCTCGCGTTCACGCTGATCATCATTCCGGTAGCAATCGCCGCGCTCCAGGCGCTCAGCATCACCGCCATCTCCGAACCGGCGACGCGGATGCTCAACGACATCTTGGTCACCATCCCACGCGTTATCGGCGCGGCGCTGATCATCTTCATTGCCTACCTGATCGGCCGCTGGGTGATGACGCTGATCGAGGAAGGACTGAAGTCTATCGGCTTCGACGACATTATCGCCGGCATCGCCAATGCCGAACCGATCCGCGTCGGCCGTGAGAAGATGGACCTGACGCCCGGCATCGACACGGTGAACATGTCGAAGTTCCCGCCGTCGAAGATGATCGGCCTCGCGGTGCTCATCGGCATCGTGTTGTTCGCTGCTGTCGAAGCAGCGCGTCTGCTCGAGTTCGCCGCGATGGCAGCGATGCTCACGCAGGTGCTCAACTTGGCGAGCAGCGTGCTCTTCGGCGCTATCATCATCGCATTGGGCATCCTGCTGGCGAACATCCTGGCCGCGGCCTCGCGCCGCGAAGGCAAGCCGTCGTCCGAGATCATCTCGACGATGGTTCGCTGGGGCGTGATTGCGCTGGCGACGGCGGTTGGCTTGTCCTTCATGGGCCTCGCCAACAACATCATCGCGCTCGCCTTCGGCCTGATCCTGGGCTCGGTGGCGGTTGCGGTAGCGATCGCCTTCGGCATTGGCGGCCGCGACGCCGCCAAGCGCATGCTCGACCGCTGGACCAGCGGCTCGTAAGCTAGCGCCAACCTAAAACGCGACGGGCCGCTGACTAGCGTCGGCGGCCCGTCTTGTTTTTGCCGCGCCCAGGTTTCAAACCGTTTCGTGACGGGGAAAAGCTATGCGCGCCATTATCGTGTCCTTGATCTGCTTTCTGAGCCCAGCGTCCGCTTTCGCGCAGGGCCGCGCCGTGACGCCGGAGGTGATCGAGACCGTCACCATCCACCGC
>CAYUOC010000125.1:0-11377 GCA_964446305.1 uncultured Terricaulis sp.
CGACGCGGCTGAACACATTCAGACGGTCGGCGACGCCGTGAAGTTCATCTCGGAGAAGCAGGGCTAAGGCCCTGGCGCACCGCCGATGAGGCGCGTCGTCATCACAGGCATTGGGCTCGTCACGCCGCTGGCCGCAAATGCGCCAGCGACGTGGGAGCGCTTGGTCGCCGGTAAGTCCGGCGCGAACAAGGTCGAGCATGTGAAGGTCGATGACCTTCCATGCCGTATCGCGTGCGTGGTGCCGCGCGTTGACGGGCGCGGCGGCGGCGCGGGCGATCCGCACGCATTCGATCCGGACAAGGTGATGTCGGCGAAAGAGCAGCGCCGCATCGAAGATTTCATCCTCTACGCAATCGCCGCGGCCGACGAGGCCGTGAACGATAGCGGCTGGAAGCCCGAAGCCGACGAAGACAAAAACCGCACCGGTGTTCTGATCGGTTCGGGCATTGGCGGTATCGAAGCGATCGGCAACACCGCGCTCCAACTGGAACGCGATGGCCCGCGCAAGATTTCGCCGTTCTTCATTCCGAGCGCGCTAATCAATTTGGCTTCCGGCCAAGTTTCGATTCGTCATGGCTTCCGCGGCCCCAACCACGCTGTCGTGACTGCGTGCGCCACGGGCGCCCATGCGATTGGCGATGCGTCGCGCTTGATCATGTTCGGCGATGCCGATGTCATGGTCGCGGGCGGGGCCGAAGCGACTGTTGGCCGTTTGGCGATGGCCGGGTTTTGCGCGCTGCGGGCGATGTCCAGCGGCTACAACGAGACGCCGGAGAAGGCGTCGCGCCCGTACGACAAGGACCGCGACGGCTTCGTCATGGGCGAGGGCGCCGGCTGCGTGATCCTCGAAGAGTATGAACATGCTAAGGCGCGCGGCGCGAAGATCTACGCCGAAGTGAAAGGCTACGGCCTCTCGGGCGACGCCTACCATATCACCGCGCCCGCCGATGATGGCGACGGCGGCTTCCGCGCGATGTCAGCAGCGCTGAAGAACGCGGGCATGACGCCCGGCGACATTGATTATCTGAACACCCACGGCACCTCGACGCCGCTGGGCGATGAGATCGAATTGAAGGCGATCGAACGCCTGTTTGGCGATGCCGCCGCCAACCTTTCTGTTTCGTCCACGAAGTCGGCGATCGGCCACCTGCTCGGCGCCGCTGGTGCGGTGGAAGCGATCTTCTGCGCGCTAGCGATCCGCGACGGCGTCATTCCGCCAACATTAAATCTGGAAAATCCGTCCGTTGAGACGGCCATAGATTTGACGCCCAACACCGCCAAGAAAAAGCCGGTGAAGGCAGCGATGTCGAATTCGTTCGGGTTCGGCGGCACGAATGCCGCGGTGATCCTGACAGCGGTGGATTGATGGCCAGAGCAGCGGCGCGCCGGGCGAGCGGCGGCGGATTTTTCTCCTTCCTGTTCTGGATCGCGGTGCTGGCAGGCGCCGCAGCGCTTTTCGCTTTCTTCTATTTCACCAGCGCCATCTCGCGTCCCGGCCCATTCTCCGAGCCGCGCGCGTTTGTTGTCGAACGCGGCGCCTCGGGCGCAAGCATTGCCGACAAGTTGGAAGCCGAAGGCTTCATCAGCGACGCGTTTCTCTTCCGCATCGCGACACGCCTCGAAGGCGGCGCTTCGCTGCAAGCGGGTGAGTACGAAATTCCCGCCAATGCCTCGACCCGCCAGATCGTTGAGTTGATGACGAACGGTGATGCGCTCCAGCACGCCATCACATTCCCGGAGGGCATCACCATCGCTGCGGTGATGCGCATCATCGAGGAAAGCGACGTTCTCACCGGCGACATGCCCGAAACGCCGCCGGAAGGTTCGATCCTGCCGGACACCTACCACGTCGCCCGGGGCATGACGCGCGCGGCGCTGTTGCAGCAAATGCGCGACGCGCATGATGCAGCCGTCGCCGAGGTTTGGGCGACGCGTCAACCGGACTTGCCGTTGGCGACGCCGGAAGACCTAGTGAATCTCGCTTCGATCGTCGAACGCGAGACAGGTATCGCGTCCGAACGTCCGATTGTTGCGGCGGTTTTCATCAACCGTCTGCGCCGGCCGATGCGCCTCGAGACTGATCCGACGATCATCTACGGCGTCTGCCTGCGTCACCCCGAGCGTTGCCGCGATGGCCGCTTGGTTGATGCGCAGGGCAATCGCCGCACGATCCGTCAGAGCGAGATTGAGTTGAACACGGGCTACAACACCTATCGCATCGACGGCTTGCCGCCGACGCCGATTGCAAATCCCGGCCGCGCCGCGCTCGAAGCGACAGCGAACCCGGCTGAGTCCAACGCGATCTTCTTCGTCGCCGATGGTACGGGCGGGCACATTTTTGCTTCGACGCTGGCGGAGCACAACGCCAACGTCGCACGCTGGCGCGAGATCGAAGCGCAGCGTCTGGCCGCCGAGCGCGCCGGGCGCTGAATCAACCGATACAAAAACGCCTCCCGTGAGGGAGGCGTGGAGTTGGGCGGGAAACGTGTTCCGGCCGGGGCTTGGACTAGAGAAGCTGCAGCGCCGCGGCCAAGGCGTCGTGAAAGAACCCTGCGAACAAGGCGCCGGCGAAGAGGCCGGCGAAACCTCCGGAATAGGCGCCCGCAAGCCGCGTCCCGCGCGGCGCCTGCCGCGCGCCAAAAAAGGCGCCGATCGCCGCAAATAGAGAGGCCTCGAGCCCTCCCTGGGCAAAGAGCAGCGCGCAGACCCAGAGGCTTGCCGCCATCAGAAAAGCGTCGAGGCTCAGCGCCAAACGGCCAGACCGCTTCAAGCGCACGCGGCGCGGGCGGGTCATTTCAGTAGCGGTCGCGAGCGTCATTTTTGGGCAGCTCCGCGTCTTGAACCTGAGCGCGTTCTGTCCGACTCGCATAAAGCCTGCGTGACACTCGCGGCACAAATACGCGAAAAGGGCCCATGACCATTTCCGGAATGACAGGTTTTGCGCGGGCCGAGGGCGAACACGCCGGCCAGCGCTGGATCTGGGAGCTGAAGAGCGTCAACGGACGCGGCCTCGATTTGAAGTTGCGCACGCCGCAAGGCTTCGACGCCATCGAACCGGCCGCGCGCGCCGCGACCAACGCCAAGTTCAAGCGCGGAACGGTGCAGGCCTCGCTCTCGATCGCGCGCGATGCAGACGCGGCGCCGCCGCTGAAGATCGACCTCGACCTGGCGGAGCGCCTCATCGCTGCTGGCGAGCAATTCAAGGGTCGCGCCGCCAAGCCGCGCTGGGACGGCATCCTCGCCGTACGCGGCGTCGTCCAAAGTGAAGACGCGACCGAGCAGACGGAAGACGAACGCGCCGCATTTGAGGCGGCTCTCGTTGCAGGCTTTGGCGTTGCGCTCGAAGGCTTGGCGCAAGCCCGTCAGGCAGAGGGGCGGATGCTCGCCGCCATCTTTAGCGATGCCGCCGATCGCCTCGACGCCGGCATCGCCGCAGCCCGCGTCACCGCCGCTGCGGCCCCGGCCGCCGCGCTTGAGCGCATTCGTCAGCGCCTCGATTCGCTCGCGCCGGAATTGAAGCTCGACCCACAGCGTTTGGCGCAGGAAGCCGCCATCGCCGCGACGCGCGCCGACGTGCAGGAAGAGTTGGAGCGCCTGAGCGCCCACGCCGCCGAACTGCGCAGCTTGATAACGAAACCTGAACCAGCTGGCCGCAGGCTCGACTTTCTGAGTCAGGAGCTGACCCGTGAAGCCAACACGCTATGCTCGAAATCCTCGGACCTGGAGCTGACGCGCATCGGCCTCGATCTCAAGACCGTGGTCGATCAGATCAAGGAGCAGGCAGCCAATGTTGAATGAACACGTCGCACGGCGCGGCCTGATGTTCGTGCTGTCGAGCCCGAGCGGCGCGGGCAAATCGACCATGGCGAAGAAGTTGATCGAAGACGATGCCAACATGGCGCTCTCGGTCTCCGCCACCACGCGCAAACGCCGTGGCAACGAAATCGACGGACGCGAATACAAATTCTTGGAGCGCGAAGAGTTCGAGAAGATGGCCGATCGCGGCGACTTCCTCGAGCACGCGATCGTGTTCGGCAATCATTACGGCACGCCACGCGCGCCGGTCGAAGCGCTGCTCATCCAGGGCCGCGACGTCCTGTTCGATGTCGATTGGCAAGGCGCGCGTGCGTTGCGCGCCGCGGAGCCGGTGGACGTGGTCGGGATATTCATCTTGCCCCCTTCGATGAAGGAATTGGAGCGCCGTCTGCGCGCGCGCGCTGAGGACGACGAAGAAACCATCCAACGCCGCATGGCGCGTGCCGCCGACGAGATCGCGCACTGGGAAGAGTACGATTATGTGCTCGTTAATACGCGCATCGAAGAGACGCTGACGCAGATCAAACAAATTCTTGCGGCCGAGCGCCTAAAGCGCACCCGTCAGCTCTGGCTCAAGCTGCATGTGGAACGGCTGAAGCAAGGGATCTAAGGGCGCGAGCGCCAAGCCTCGGCGAGGCGGCGGAAGCCAGCCTGATCTATTTCCTCGGCGCGCGCCGTCGGCTTGATGTCGGCTCTCTGGAGCAGCGTTTCCGCCTCCGGCGTCAGCGCGCGCAGCGCGGAGCGCAACATTTTGCGGCGCTGGCCGAACGCGGCGGCGGTGACGCGTTCGAGCGCATCGAGATGCGGATAGGGATCGGCGCGATCGGTAAGCCGCACGATCGCTGATGCAATCTTCGGCGGCGGTGTGAACGCGCGTGCGGGCACGGTGAACTCAAGCCGGCAGTCGCAGCGCGCCTGAGCCAGCACAGCGAGGCGGCCGTACGCATCTGCGCCCGGCTTGGCGACAATGCGTTGCGCCACTTCCTTCTGGAACATGAGGATCATATCGCCGCGCCACGCGCCCGCCTTCAGCCACTTCACCAAAAGCGGCGTGCCGACATTGTAGGGCAGGTTGGAGATCACAAACGCGCGCTCCGACACGAGCGCCGCTTCGTCGACGTCCAGCGCGTCTCCTTGCACAATGCGCAGGCGGCCTTCGCTCCAATCGACCAGCGGCTCGAGCAGCGGGAGAAAGCGCGGATCCTTCTCGATGGCAGTGACGTCCGCGCCGGATTCCAGCAGCGCGCGCGTGAGCCCGCCGGGCCCTGGGCCGACTTCAATAACGGGCTTGCCTGCAAGATCGCCCGCTATGCGCGTGATGCGCCGGGTGATGTTGAGATCGAGTAGGAAGTGCTGACCGAGACCTTTGTTAGCCCAGAGCCCGTGCGCCTCCAGTTCGTCACGCAGCGTCGGCAGATCGTCGGCGTTCATGGACGCGTGCGCTGTTCGGCCATTGCCCACGCCAGCTTGAGCGCGGCGCGGAAGCTATCGTCACGCGCGCGGCCCGTGCCGGCGATGTCGAAGCCGGTGCCGTGGTCGGGCGAGGTACGGATGATCGGCAGGCCGAGCGTGACATTCACTGCGTCCCAGAAGTGCAGCGTCTTGATCGGGATGAGGCCCTGATCGTGGTAGAGCGCGATGACCGCATCGTAGTTGGCGCGCGCCGCATCGTGAAACAGCGCGTCGGCGGAGCGCGCATCCGCGATCTCCCAGCCTTCACCACGCAGCGCGGCTGCCGCCGGGTTGATCGTTTCGATTTCCTCCCGCCCGATGTGGCCGTCTTCACCGGCGTGCGGATTGAGGCCACAGAGCGCGATGCGCGGGCTGGCGATGCCAAAGTCGCGCTTCAGGGACTCACCAACGACACGCGCTACTTGGGTGACGCGGTTCTGCGTGAGCGCGCCTGACACCTGGGCGAGTGGCGTGTGGATCGTCGCCAGCGCCACTTTGAGGCTTGGGCCAGCGAGCATCATCACCGGCCCGCGTGTCTGGCGCCACGGGTCGTCTTTGGTGAGGTGGGCGATGAACTCGGTGTGACCCGGGAAGCCAAAGTCTGCCGTGTGCAGGATCGCTTTAGCGATCGGCAGGGTCACCACACCGCTCGCCGCGCCCGTCTGTGCGGCTTGGACACTTCGCGCGATCGCCTCGATCGTGGGCCCTGCGTTCACGGGATCGGGTTCGCCCGGCGTTTCCTCGATCGCCAACGGCACATTGAGCACATCAAGCACGCCGCGCTCGCCGGCAGCGTTCGTGGCGTCCTCGATGACGTTGAGCTTGGGGGCGGGCAGGCCGAGGCGGGCGCTGGCGCGTTCCAGCGCATCGGGATCGCCGACCAAGAAGAAGGGCGGCGCGGCTTGGCGCTCCGCCCAAACGCGCGCCGCCAATTCGAGGCCGATCCCGGCGGGATCGCCCATCGAAACAGCGAGCGGCTTCATCGCATCACTGGCGAGTAATGATGGTGGCTTCGCGCCGCAGATTGCGGAGGTAGCGTTCAGCCAGCATCGAGAGTTCGGCTTCGCGCAGGCGGTCTTCGATCTGCTGGCGATCCGGAATGGAGCTGCCGCCGGTCTCGCGCCCGCAGAGCACGATGATGTTGGCCTGATCGCCATTGGTCACGACGGCCGACGCGCCGCCGATCGCGACGCCGCTCAGACGGCTGCGAATGTCGGCCGAAAGTTCAGCCTCGACGGTTTGACCGAGATCGAGCACCGAGGCGCCCTGGATGCCGCGGATGGCGTTCTCCAGATCGCCGCAACCGGCGGCGTTGCGGCGGATGCGGTCCAACGAATTGGAGCGCGCCGCCGGCGCCGTCACCTGGCGCAGCGAAACGATGGATGCGGCGCCTTCGGGAATGCCTTCGCGGCGGTTGCGCATGGCGATGATGTAGACGCCGTTTTCCGTCCGCACTGGCAGCGACACCTGGCCTGGCTGCAGGCGCTCCGCGACGGGGCGAAGTTCGGGGGCAAGTTCGTTGGCGCTGATCCAGCCGAGATCGCCGCCGGCGGCCGCTGACGGCGATTGCGAAAACTGACGCGCAACCATCGGGAAGGGCGCGCGCTGCTGCATCTGCTCAAGCAGACGCATCGCGCCTTGCTCCATCTGGTTGAACTCTTCCGGCGTATCGGCAGGCAGGAAGATTTCCGACATTTCGTATTGCGGGCGGCGCGCGTTGGCGGCGATCCGCTCCTGCGTTTCGGTGATGTCGTTTTCGGAGATGCGAACGCGGCTGCCGTACATGCCGCCGATCAGACGCTGCCAGGCGATTTCGGCGCGGATCTGATTGCGGAGCGTGGAGATCGCGACGCCATTCGTTGCGAGCGCCGTGGTGAGGTTGTCCAGCGTCGTTTCGCTGCGCGTCGCCATATCGACCATGCGGCGGTCGATGGTGTCGCCGGTGACGTTGATTTCGAACTTGGCGGCCTCTTCGAGCTGCAGCTGTTCATCGACGAGATCGCGCAGCGCCTGGGTGCGTGCGCGCTCAAGCAATTCCGGCGTGGGCTGCAGGTCGGCGAACAGAAGCAGCATGGTCGCGCGCTGGCGAACATCGAAGGTGGAGATCACCTTGTCGTTGACGACCGCAGCGACGCCTTCGGCGTTTTGCGCGTTGACCGGGGCAGCGAGGCCAAGCGAGGCCACAGCAAGCGCGGCCGCAGCCGTAAGGTACTTCAAGTTCATAATTCGTCCTGCTCCGCCTCAGCTCCCGCCCAACACCCCGAGCGAACGCAGACCAATCCGGATCTGCAGGCCTTCGTCTGGGCCGATGGTCCCCCGCTGTGTTTCCGAGCGGGTGTAGGCGATCTCGAGGAAAGTACAGTCGTCCTCATAGATCGCGCGGATGTCCTGACGCAGGTTTATGTCTGAATCTAGGTCGCGCGTCAGGCCAAACTGCATACGCCAGCCGCGGGCCAGTTCGACCCCGACATTGGCGCTGATTTCTTCGTTCGGTTGGGTTGGATCGGAGAGCAAAGTCTCGTCGACGTTGAAATAGCGCGCTACCGCGCTGAAACGGCCCACCTGGCCTCGCACGCGGAAATCGATGCGTTGGACCTTGAGGCTTTCGTCATCCAGGCGCATGCGCGCTTCGGCGCCGAAACCACTGCCCAAATCGATCTGGCCGGACGCGACCCAATCCGAGGCCTCGCCGCCGAGGTTGTTCTGATCGGTAAATCCAGGCGTCTGCTCTTCGCGCCAACGGCGGCCAAGCATCACCGTCGCACTTTCACCGGTGCGCGCGCGTGCTGTAGCGCGCAGGCCTGCGCTCACGCGCCCACCCGGTTCCCAGAGATCGTAGTTCGGCGCCGCGTTCGGACGGAAGAGATTGGAATCGTCCAGTTCGAACGCGAGGCTGTCTTCGTTGACGATGCGAGGATCATCGGAATCGTCGGTACCCCAAGCCGCCATGACGACGGGCTCGACGATAAGATCGAAGTTTTCGCCCGGACGCATGAACGGCCAGCTGACTTCAGCGCCAGCGAGGCCCAAGCCGCGGCCGAAGGTCTCGTACTCGTCGTCCGAAGTTTCGACGTGGAAGAGATCGCCGCGAACTTGCGCGAACGGGCTGAACACCATGCCCGGGCCGAAGATCGCATCGCGCCGCCACGTCGCGGAAACCGAAGCACGCGCATCGCTGCCGACGAATGGGCCGACCCCGTCGTCACGGCGCGAGAGCGCGGCGGTGTTGGCCTGCAAGCGCACTTGGCCGCCAAGCAGCGGGTCCTGCAGCACGCGGTCAAACTCTGCATACGGCAGAATGAGCGGCAGCAATTCGGACGTATCGTCCTCGCGCAGACCCTGAAAGCTGACGAACGCTATCGAGCTGTAGGAATTGAGGCCTTGGCCGATTGCGTAAAGCTGGCTGAGCAGGCGCGTGTCCTGGCCGATATAGGGGCCGCGGCGTTCGCCGGCGCCGTCGAGATCGTAACGACGCAGGTATTCGTCATCGTAGATGCTCTCGATGCCGAAGCCCCAGTTCCAGTATTCGTTGATCCGGAAGGCGCCCTGGCCGAACACGCTGTAGCGGAAACGTTCCTCATCACCCAGACGATCGCCGTCTGAGTCGAACATCTCTTCCTGCGTCATGGTGGTGTCGAGCTGAAGTTCGCCCGACCAGAACCGCCTGCGATACTGAAGGCCAACGAGCGGATTGACGGTGCTGTGTAGGCGCAGCGACGCCGTTAGATCCTGCGAGTCCGAAATCGCCCAGTAGTACGGTTGCTCGTAGAAGGCGCCGAGGCGGCGGTTTCGCCCGATGTTCGGCGGCAGCAAGCCCGACGCGCGCTCAACGCTCGGATCGGGGTGCGCCATGAACGGCAGATAGAAAAGCGGGACGCCGGCGATCTCCAGCACCGCGCCTTGATAAGAGATCGTGCGCGTCTCGCGGTCTTGCACGGCGCGGCGTGCACGCAAGCTCCAGGTCGGCGGGCGATCGCCGGTCGTGCAGATCGGGCAGCTTGTGTAGATGACGTTGCGAAGTTCGCTCTCGCCTTCGCCGCTGCGGATCGCCGCGCGGGCCGCTAGCGTGCCGCCATCGCCGATGCGCGAGCGCAACTCGCGCGCGGCGCCGACATTCATCGCTTCGTCGGCTTCAATTTCTTCGGCGTATGTGACCGTGCCGTCCTCGAGCGAAATCTGGACGTCGCCGATGGCGCGGATCTCGCCGGTCTCGAGATTATAGACGAGGCGGTCGGCGCGCATCGTGCGGCCTTGGTAACGCACCTGCACGTCGCCCTGGGCGGTGATGGTCTGGGCGGCTTCGTCGTTGATGATCTCGTCGGCTTCGAGGAGGACGTTCTCGCTCTGCGCGGTTGGGGCCGGGGGCGCGGTGCTTTGCGCCTGCGCCATCGCCGTGGTGCTGACCGTCATGGCCAGCGCAGCCGCAAGGGCTGCCCAGCCAAACGGCGTCCGTTCGGCCGGCCGGCCGGCCATCTCCCCCGAACGGCTCATTCGCATCCCTTTTGCGACTCCCCAGTCTTTACCTAAACGTCTGGCGCTTCAGGCGTCTAGCGCCGGAAGCCGTGCGGGGAATCGTTTCGAGACCCCTGTGGCCGCTCAGCCGTCCTCGACGAAGGCGATCATTGCGAGTGCGATAAACATCCCCGCCAGCGGCGCACTCCAGGCCGCCACCGCCGCCGGGACCGATTGGGTCATGGCGAAGGCGCCGGCGAGTTGACTGTAGAAGAACAGGAATAACCCGATACCGACGCCGGCCGCGCCCCAGCGGGCCAAATTGCCAAGGCGTTGCAACTGCAGCGAGAAAGCGGCGCCAAGTCCCGCCATGGTTGCAAGGAGCAGGGGGTAAGCCAATAGCGCCTGCCACTTCAATTCGTACCGACTTGGCGCGAACCCCGCTTCGCGGGCCTCGCGGATGAAGCCGGGTAGCGCCCAGAACGAGAGCGTCGCCGGGTTCACGAACCGGTTGATCAGCTCGGTGGCGTCCAAAGTTGTGGGGATCGCGAGGTGGGTCTGCCGGACCGGCCGCCCGCCGGGGGTGGCCTCGGTCAGGTCGGTGAGCTGCCAGAAGCCCGGCTTGAGTTCGGCCGTGGCCGCGTTGATCCGGCGGGTGAAGCGCAGCGCGTCCTGCTGGACCTCGAAGAACATAAACGTCGCGCCCTCGAGCCTCGTGCCGCTCGCGTCGACGCCGTCAGCATGGATGACGACTTGGCCTTGTTCGTCGCCCTGCCGGATCCAAACGCCGTTCTCGCCGGCGGTTGCGAGGCGCTCGGATAGGGCGTCCTCTTTCTCGGCTTCGAACTGTTGGTAGAGGTAAGCGCCCAACGGATTGAGCGTCGTAATCGCGACGACGCCAAGCGCCATGCCGACAAACGCCGAGGGCGTCAGGAAGCGCCACGCCGAGACACCAGCAGCACGCATCGCGACCAGCTCACTCGAACGGTTCAAAGCGATGATGGCGCCCATCGTGCCGGCGAGCACGACGAACGGCAGCGTCTGTTCCACCAGCATCGGCGTCTTCAGCAATGTGAGGCGCAACGCTTCGAGCAGCGAGATATCCGTGCGCGAACCAACGGTACGCATCTGCTCGACGAGATCGATCAGCAGGATACAGGCGAGCACGGCGATCAAAGCGATCAGCACGCCGCCAAACACGCGCCCGACAATGTAGCGGCCGAGACGGGAGAACAGGAAACTCATGCTTCCGCCCTCGCCAGAACCGACGGCCCCATCTCGCGCCTTTTCTTCCGCGATGTCTTACCGCCCAGCAAGAAGCTGGCGACGACGATCACCAGAACCGGCAGCGCGTATTGAATGGGATTGAGCTCCGGCTGATCCGCCGCCGCCGCTTGTGTGATCAACGCCGCAAGCCGGATAACAAGGGCGATAATCGCCGCCCACATGATGCGCCGGCCATAGCCGCGGCGGCTGAAATCGCCCATCAGAACGCCAACCAGCGCCACCATTGCCAGCGCGATATTCAGCAACGGCGCAGACAAACGGCCATGCGCTTCGGCCAGAAATTCATCAACGTTGCGTTGGTCGTAGTGCGAGGTGCGGTCAGGGAAGATCAGGTCGTAAAGCGTCCGGTCGGAAGCTTTGAGGAAGAACA
>CAYUOC010000126.1:0-11148 GCA_964446305.1 uncultured Terricaulis sp.
CATCGCTTCCTGCTGCACGTCCTGCCAGACGGTTTTCACCGCATCCGCCATTACGGCCTCTTCGCCAATGGCGCGCGCGCCGACAATATCGCCCGCGCCCGCCGTTTGCTTGACGCGTTGCCGCCAGCGCCGCCGCCGGCAGAGCCGGACGCGGCGTCCACGTCGAAGCCCTGCCCGTGCTGTGGCGGCCGGCTCATCTTGATCGAAGCCTTCGAGCGCCCACGCACGCCGCAACGCCGCGCCGCTTCACCTCTATGGTGCGACACATCATGACTAAGACGCAGCTTCACCGACATCAGCGACGCTCAAAACGCGCGCGGGCTGCGCGCGATGCGTTCGCGCGTTCTGCGCACGCGGTAGACCGACCAAATCACTGCTCACGTCTCCGCGCATCGATGATGTTTGCGCCATTGCCTCCAACAGCGCGTACGTGCAGCTTCACTCATGAGGGCTTCGCGTCACCGCCGACACCAGGGCGCGCACTCAAATCCCCATAGACCTCCGCGCTGCATCCCGCGAGTCAGCCATTGAGGTTTCTACGACACCCGCCCTCAGCGGCGCGGACAAGTCTGCGCGGGGGCGGGCGTCCTAGAAACCTGAACAAGAGCGGACTCCGGCGCGAGTGGACCCGAAAACGGACGTCCAGTCTGGAAGCTCGACCGGCTACATCTCGCCGAACGCTGACGTTAGCGCGTGGCTAGGCGAACGTCAGGTTTTAGGTGCTCCGTAGGCGCAACAATGGCTGCGCCTAGCCACACACCGTGTTAGGGCTTGAGCACTCTTCCTGCTCTAAACAGGCATTCGGCTTTCGCTGATCGCCGAAGTTGACCAGCCTGAACTTGGTGCGCGACGCCTAACCGTTTCGGTGACCATACTTACTTCCTGGCGGCTAGGGAGTCCGCACAAGCGTTGTCTCTCGCCCGTTCTGGCGGATGATCATTTCGGTGACGGCCCCGTCGGAAGGTCGAAACTCCACCGAGGCGCCCGCCTCTTCGACATTGAACTGCGTTGGCGATGAAGCCAAAAGCCTGAGTGCGTCTTGGCCCTCGATCTGCGCCATCAGCGCATCATCAATAAGCGTTACGCTGACCGTCAGCTCATCGTTTGCATAGACCCCCGGCACTCGCTCCAAGGCGGCGCGTGCCAGAGCCAAGCCCGTTGGGATCGGTGGGACGCTGACGCTTGTGCGCACGCCGCGCGCGCCGTCACCGTCGCCCTGGGCGAAGAAGCGCACCGCGATCACTGCCCCGCCCGCGTCGCGTTCGATGCGCAAGCGATTGAAGCCGTCCTCATAGAGGAAGTCGTCGACGCCGATCGGGGTCAAGCCGCGCCGCGGACCGGCGTCGCGCTGTGACGTCAAACGTCCAAGCTCCAAGCGGAATATCCGGGTGACGCCGCCGTCGAAATTGTAGACGCCGACCAGCGCCTCGAGCGACGCCGCATCGACGGCCACCGGAGTCATCCATGGATAAGGTTCTCCAAGTGCGACGCCAACAAGCCGGCGTGCCAATTCTTCGTCATCGGGACCGTCATGCGCGTCGTCGTTTTCCAGCAGGACGACGGTGATGTCGCGGTCTGGGAGATAGGTCACAGAAGAGATGAAGCCGAAGATGCGTCCGCTATGCTGAAAGAAGCGCTCGCCTCGGATGGTCCCCTCGAACCCGCCGAAGCCGTAGCGAATGTCGTCCGCCGCAGCTGGTCCTTCCGGCGTAGTCATGGCGGCATACGTCTCGCTCCGCAGAATGCGGCCTTCGTGCAGAGCCCGCGTCCAGATCAACATGTCGTCAATCGTCGACACCAACGCGCCAGCTGCATGGGCTTGCGTCATGCTCATGGATCGCATCGGTACGATCGATCCCTCGTAGTCAGTGTAGCCAGCCACCTGCAGGGCGGCGAAGCGCGGATCGTGACCATAACCGGTGTTGCGCATGCCGAGCGGGTGAAAAAAACGCTGCTCCATGTACTCGTGCCAAGCAAGGCCGGTCACCGCTTCGATAACGGCGCCCAAGAGCACATAGCCCGAATTGCTGTAGCCCCAGTTCTCGCCCGGTGGGAAATCCGCCGGTTGGTCCCGGAAGAGACCTATGATCTCGGAAGTCGTCAGGTCGCGCTGGATTCCTTGCCAGTAGCCCGGCAACGCGTTGAAGTTGCGCACGCCGGATGTGTGATTGAGCAAGTGGCGCAGCATGATCCGATCACCGTTGGGGTAGTCCGGAAGATAGCGCGAGAGAGGATCATCTAGCCCGATCCTTCCATCATCGACTAGCGTCAAAATAGCGGCCGCCGTGAACTGCTTCGTGACCGACCCGATGCGGAAGACTGAGTCCGGCCGCAATGGCGTATGCGCTTGGATATCCGCTTCACCGCGTGCGCCTCGGAAGTGAATTCTATCGCCGCGCGCCACCAGAATCGCCGCGCCCGGACCAGCGTCCCGATAGGTACGGCGCATCAAATCATCGGCGTAACGCGCGACTTCGTCTCGCGGCGCCTGCTCGGCGGACTGCGTCGCACATGCGGCCACACTGACAACCGCCACCAACGCCGCAACAAACCTCGCCATAACTCACTCCATTTTTCTACTAATGTCTTCGTAGTTCTGACCAAAAAAAAGGTGGCCGCCTGCTATGGCGCGACCTCCTCAAGCCAGGCGCGAACCTCCGCGTCGATGGGACGCCGTTGTCCATCCTCGCGATAAATCTCTTTCAGACGCCCGTTGGCGTCGATGCTGGCACGGTAAAAGCGCGCGCGGCCGTCGTCGTACGCAGTGATCTGCCTATAGTCGCCTGGACCAAGCGCGCCCGGCGTGGACGCCTCGACGCGCAGATCGTGCGGCTGCCCGCCGCCAGCGCCAGCCTGCCCAACACAGAGCGCAAACACCATGATGACGGCGCCGAGAAGGGCGGGAAGCCCGCGCCAAGAGTGCGCCTGCGCAGGCCCGAGCAAACGCGCGATCCGTTGCAACAGCGCCCCGCCGTGCGCTGCGAGCGCGATGTGGCGCTGCTTTCGAACGCACGCCAGCCCAACCAGGCCTTCAGCCAGCGCCACGGCGTTGCCGCAAGCGGCCACCGCAAGATCGTCACAAGCGTGCTCACGCTCTTGCCGGATACGTTTGCCCAGCCACCACGCAGCCGGATGATAGAACAGCAAGGCTTCGATGAGGTTCTGCACGCCGCTCCAGCGCCAATCCTTGCGTGCAACGTGTGCGAGTTCGTGTGCCAGCAATGCTTCAAGTTGATCGGCGGGCGTGCGCGTCAGTAACGACGCCGGCAACCAGATGATCGGGCGGACAACATGGGTGACACACGGGGCGATCACGGCATCGGAGACGCGCACCGCGACGCCAGCGGCGACGCCGAGCTTTACGCGGATCGCTTCGAACGCACCCATCCATGCCGGCGGCAGATCAGAACCGCCCTGGCGGCCCATGGCCGAGATCGCGCCATAGCCGGCGACATAGCGCGCCAGCATGGAGCCAACGCCGCACAGCCAAGCCACGACTGTTACAGACGCGGCGACGGGTCCAAGCCTTGACTCGTAGAACGCTGACAAGGGGCCGCCAGGCGTGGGAGCATCAGCGTTGATATAGATCGCAATCCCAGCCACGAGCGCCAACGCCATTAGGATAAGAAAGCCCATCGCGACAGCGTGGCGGATGGCGGCGCTCGGGAGCGCGCGCAACGTTAACGACGCCGCGCCGGCCAGCAGTGCGCACTGCCAGATCGAGTGCAGCAAGGCGAACGCGAGAGCCGAGACCAACCAATCCATCACTCGGTTTTCCGTTTCGCCTTGGCGCGAGCGATCAGATCCGCGATCGCCTTGAGGTCGGCCTCGCTCGCGATCTCATTGTCGAGTGCATGTTGCATCATATTCACGGCAGAACCCGAGAAGGCGCGACGGATCAAATCCTTTAGCAGCGAGGCTTGCACCACGGCCTCGGCCTGGGTCGCGGTGTAAGTATGGCTGCGCTCTGCTTCATCACGTCGAACCAACCCCTTGTCCGCCATGATCGAAAGCATCTTGAGGACCGTGGTGTAGGCTGTGTCCTTGCCGCGCGAGAGCACCCGGTGCACCTCGCGAACCGTCATCGGGCCGGGATGCGCCCAAAGAACCCGCAGAATCACCAACTCGCCTTCGGTGGGCCGCGGCAATTTCTTTGACATCGAGATGGAGCCTTTATCTACCTCGATTAGTACTACTACCATAGTATGCGGGTCAAGCGGCAGGTGCGGCCGCTAGCCTTTTTGTGTTTATGCCAAAGACCAAAAGCCAAAACGCCAGCGCCAATTCTCCGAACATGAGGGGCATGGCGAGATTGAACGCAGTCGCACGAAGTTCGGGCATGACGAGCCCTATCACCGTCAGAGCAACATAGGCGAGCCCGTTCAGGATCAACCAGACCCCAAGAAACCATGGCAAGAATTTCGAGCGGATCACGAGCATGCCGAGCGGGAACAGCCACAGGCCCCAGAAGAACTGCGACACAAGCACGCCCTGCCGATCGACGTTGATCATGAACATGGCTAGCGCGTCGCGCTCCAGCTCATCAAACGCAGCGAGAAACTCCCCGCCTCGAATAAATTGTAGGGTCGCGACCTCATTGCTCATCGCAACGAGGGAAAGTGGAACCTGCAACAAGATGAACGCCGCCATGAGCACCGCAAAAGGCCGATCAACCGCGTCAAAGAGACGATAGAACGCCAGAATGACCAGTACGAACAAAACCTGGCTTACGAGTCCAACCAAGATGGATGCAACGAAGAGGTTTTGATTACGCGCAATGTTCGCCACCGTCGCCGAAGCGTCGCCAGACACATAAAGCTGACCAGGGACGTAGATCAGCACGAACGGCGTCATGACGGCGACTAACACATACAAGAAACCCGCCAACCGCGCCGTCCCCTTGAGCGACTCCATGCTGCTCCCTCCCACCACGTCGGCCATCTCCGATGAGCGCCTCTTGATCGCGAACCCATCATTCTCGATAATCGATATGGGCGCTATGATCTCGCGTCTCACTCGTGTGATCTATTGTAACAGGTGCGACTTTAATGTCCGATCTGACTGCTTCGGCGGGACTTGTCCGCGGGTTGTTTGACTTCGCTGTCACGCGCGGGGCCGATCCCCAAGTGCTCGCCGCGCGCGCCGATATTGACGAGCGCGCGCTTAGGGATGCGGACGCAAGAATCCCATTTGCAGTCTATGTGGCGCTCATGCGCGAAGCGTCGGTGTTGTGCGGCGATCCAGCCTTGGCGCTGCACTATGGCGAAAGCGTCGACATGTCCGAAGTGTCGATCGTGGGTCTGATCATGAACGCATCTGAGACCATGGCCGAGGCCTTCGGCCAGCTCCAACGGTTCAGCCAACTCGCCTTGGAAGTCGAGGGCGCTGGTGAACGCTTCGGCGTCACGGTCCGTGATGGCAATTTGTGGATCGTGGATCAGCGAGTGAACCCCAATGAGTTTCCGCAACTCTCAGAGATCACGTTCTCGCGTCTCGCCTGCGGTCCACGCCGATTCTTGCCGCAGTCTCACATTCTCGAAGTCCATTTCACCCATCCCGCACCGCCCTACTGGCAGGAGTATGAGCGCGTCTTCGCTTGCAGGGTTGTGTTCGACAGCGAATGGAACGCAATGCGGATGCATCCTGAGGCGGCCACTTGGCGTGTTGCCCTGCAACCTCGCTATGTCTTTGGCGTACTGACCGAACGCGCCGACATGCTGATGCAGAGCCTCAATGACAGCCGCACGACCCGCGCCCAGGTCGAGGGCGTCATCCTTCCGATCCTGCACAAGGGGGACGCCAATGCCGATGCGGTCGCGAGCATAATGGGGTTCAGCAGGCAAACTCTGTTCCGGCGCCTAAAGGAAGAAGGCGTCACGTTTGAGGACGTGCTTGACGAACTGCGCCATCGTATGGCGCTGCACTACCTCCAGGGAAAGCGAGCGTCGGTGAACGAAGTCGCCTACCTTGTCGGTTTCTCCGACCGCGCTTCTTTTTCGCGCGCCTTCAAACGATGGACGGGACGAAGCCCGGGCGAGGTTCGCGCTCAAATCCGTTCCACTTAGGTCGGGCTTCGCACGCCCCTGACAATAAGCCATAGCGCCAGCGGTACTTCAAACAGGAGCATCGGCAACCAGGCTGCTGTGAGCATTGGGTCGCTCAGCAAACCAACCAGTTGCGGCGGCAGTACAACCAAGAGCACGAGCGAGGCGACGACGCCCAGCCAAGCAAGCGGCGCTGGTATCAGCCGACCGCGAACGAAAAGCCACGCGAACAGGAGACTGCCAGCGGCGAAGAACGTCGAAGTCAGCGCCACGTCGCTTCGCATGAGGTAGGACGCCAACAGAAGGACCACGCCGCTTCTATCCGCAGACTCGCCGGTCAACCAGAGAATGCCCAGATTGCCCGACAGCGATGTCGCAATGAGCACGCCTTCAACAACCCGGCAAACCATTGCCAGCATCGCCGCCGTAGCGCCATGGGCTGTGGTCAAAGCGTAAAGCGTCACCGCCAGCACGATCGCGCAGAAGGCGCATACTAGGTCGAGTAAGGCGGTGTATCTCAGCAGCGTGATATTTTGCGCCATGTTCGCCAGCCGTGCCGCCACTTCTCCGCTCCCAGCGGCCGCCTGAGTGAGGACGAGGCTGGCAATGCCGGCTGCAATGTAGATCAAGAAGGCGATGCCAGCGACGCGCGCATTGATAGCTGACGACATTCTTCTTGGTCCGGTCCAACTAGTGCTTGTCACTCATGCACGATTGACTCGCGTGTTGTCACGGTGAGTTCAGGCGAGCATTTGTTGCAGGCGAGATCAATTGCATGATGATGCGTAACAAACCGAGCGGCGCTTCGCGTGACGCCGCATTGACGCCATTTTTCGGCGGCTGTTCGCGCCCATGTCACGCCTCGCACTCATCCTCGGCGTCCTCACGGCCGCCCTCATTCTCTCCAACTCCGCCGTAGGACAGACCTCGCCGACAGCCGCGCTACAGCGCGCCATCGCGGAGAGCGCCCGTCTGAACGTCGCCTTTCCCTTCGAAATAGAACACATCTTCGAGGGCGAGACATTGCGCGCTCGGTTCACGCCGGATGCGCAACCGAGACTGCGCCTTGTCTCGCCCGTGACCCTCGCTGGACTGAGCGAACAGCAGCGCACAGACTTTGACTATCTGGTCCAGAGCGTCGATGGCGTGCCGTGGTGCGCGAACCAACCCTTGCGACACGTGCGCGACGTTCGTCTTGCGCGAGAAGATGATCGCATCGCCGTCTACACATTTCAGCCCACCGCTGAGAGCGTGACCGGAGAACAGACGCGCCAAGTCGTGAACCATCTGCGTGGAGAGGTCACCATCGTAAAGGCGACCCAGGATGTGTCGCAGATACGGCTCTATGCTCCGCGTCCCTTTCGGCCCGCACCAATTGCACGGGTGGAGAGCTATAACATCACGATCACCTGCGCGCTGGCGCCAAACGGACGATACTATGTTGCAGAACAAATACGGCGCGTGCGCGCCAGTTCATTCGGACGCCCGTTTAATGTCGATGTCGTGAGGCGAAATCGCATCGTTACTGCGCAATAGCGGCGCTCATGAACGCAAATTGAACGAACAGTCGATTGCGAAAAACGCGTCTCGTCACCCAAGATCACAGCCGCGCAACCTTCAGCTATAGCCACTTTATCGATAATCGAGAAGTTATGCGCTATGGGTCTCTCTGCACCCGCATTGGAGCGCCACTTTTGAGCAAAGACTATTCTCCCCGAGCCAGCGCCAGACTGGCGGGGTTCATCTATCTGATCGTGATCTTGGGCGGCAGCTTCTCCGAGGCCTTCGTCCGGCAACGGCTTGTCGTACTGGGCGACGCAAACGCGACTGCCGTCAATATCGCGGCGAACGAGTCGCTCATGCGCCTCGCCTTCGCCGCCGACATCATCCCACTGCTGCTCAATATGGTGCTGGCGGCGATCCTTTATCAGCTCTTCAGGATCGTGAGTGAGCGGGGCGCGCTGACCGCCACATTCTTTGTGCTGGCAAGCAGCGCGGTGCAAGCAGCGGCGATGGCGTTCCATATCGCAGCCATCATCGTGCTCCGCGGCAGCCCGGCCTTTTCTGGCTTCGACCCCGGGCAACTAGAGTCGCTATCCTATCTGTTTTTGCGCCTCCATGCCTACACGTACACAATCGCACTTCTCTTCTTTGGCGGCGGGGCGCTCACGCTTGGCGTCTTGCTGCTTCGTTCAGCATTCATACCCCGCTTGCTCGGCCTGCTCATGTGCCTGGCCGGCGTCTGCTACCTCGCCAACAGCATGCTCTACTTCGTGGCCCCCGACCTTTCCTCGATCGCGCTCTTGCTGCCGGCGCTGCTTGGCGAAGGAGGTTTGACGCTTTGGTTCTTGCTCGTCGGCTTGAATGAGACGGCTTGGCGCCGCCAAGCCGGGCTCGAAGCGTAAACACTATCGACCGCAAAGAAGGATCGCCTCATGGCGCAGATTTCGCTGTTTCGACTCTACCTCTTACGGGCTGCCTATCTCTTCACCGCCGGCGGCATATTCACCTTCATTTGGCCGTTGATCATCGAACATCGTCTCGGTCTGCCTCTCATGACAGGCGTCGGCTGGAGCATGCTCGGTGCGGTCGGCATCCTTGCGGCTTTTGGACTGCGTTACCCTCTGCAGATGCTGCCGGTTCTCTTATTCGAACTCATCTGGAAGGTGATCTGGCTCTCTGCCTTCGCGTTCCCACTTTGGCGCGCCGACCAAGTCGATGCGGACACCGCGCAGTCCATCTTCGAGTGTTCACTCGCCATTATTCTCGTCATTGCGATACCGTGGCCTTACGTCTTCCATCACTACATCGCCAAGCGCGGCGAGCGCTGGGGACCCCCCACGGTCACATGACGGCACTGTGTCGTGGCAACCTTCGAGAGTCTTTTTCTGAATGCTGAGGAGCGCTCCGCGGTCTGGCGTAAGACCGGCGAGGCAATAGACGCCTATATCGAGGGGGTGAGGGATCTGCAGGTCTCCACCCCAGTCGAAGTCGAGCGCATCAAAGCGTTACTCGCAGCATTCGACTTTGACGAACCGATGCAGCCCGCGCGCGCGCTCGATCTCGCTGTGTCGGGACTAACCCGTTTTCAGATCCATGCGCCTCACCCAGGCTATTTCGGTCTATTTGTTCCTGCCCCCGCTACAATGAGCATCGCCGCCGATGCGCTCGCCGCGGCGTTCAATCCTCAGCTCGCGGCCTGGGGACATAGTCCCTTTGCGGTAGAGGCCGAAGCATACGTGCTGCGTGCCATGGGCGAACGGCTAGGATTTGCTGAGAATGCCAGCGGGACATTCACGAGCGGCGGCGCGGAAGCCAATCTGACAGCCTTGTTGTGCGCCATCTATTCTCGATATCCCAACGCGCGAGTGAAAGGCGTAGCTGCGCTCGGGCGGCTTTGCATTTACGCCGCAGACAGCGCGCACGATTCAATTGTTCGCGCCGCGCGTATTTGCGGCCTTGGCGACGCCGCCGTACATCGCATACCGACAGATCCGCGGCTGTCCATGAGCGCGCCAGCGCTGTCGGACGCGATCGCACGTGACCGCAAATCAGGGGCGGTGCCCATGATGATTGTCGCAAGCGCTGGCGCAACCGCCTCTGGCGTCATCGACGAGCTTGATACAATCGCCGAGATTGCCGCGGCCGAGTCTACATGGTTTCACATCGACGGCGCTTGGGGTGCCGCAGCTGCAATCGCCCCGGAGGCCCGTTGCTTCTTTCGTGGGATCGCTCGGGCGGATTCGCTCACTCTTGACGCGCACAAATGGCTAGCCACACCTCTGGGCGCGGGCATGTTCTTTACTCGGAACCACGGGGCCTTGGCGTCCGCCTTCCATGTGGACACACCTTACATGCCTAGCGCAGCCGTTGATCAACCGTGCGAGCCCTATCAGAACTCGCTACAGTGGTCGCGGCGCTTCGCGGGCTTAAGGCTCCTGCTTTGCCTCGCCGTTGCCGGTTGGGACGGATACGCGAACGCAATTCGTCGTATGCTGGCGCTTGGCCGGCACCTGCGCACGGGTCTGCTCGATGCGGGCTGGCATCTCTTGAATCACACGCCACTCCCTTTGACGTGCTTTTCTGATCTACCGGCGATAAACCTTTCTGACCGAATTAGGCTCGGTTCAATCGCGGCAAGCGTTCAGGACAGCGGCGAAGGGTGGCTCAACGTCGTGCAGCTATCAAGTGGGCGCTGGGCCCTCCGCGCGTGTGTTAGCAACATGACGACTTCCGAAGTCGACGTAGATCGATTGATCCGGGTGCTCGCGCGTGCGCGGCGATCACTAGACACGCTGCGTCCCTCAACCTAGCGCTGCTTGCGACCCCATTTAACATCTGGGCCCTACGCGTCCGGAGTCCGCCTTCTATCCACTTGTTCCACGCGCCTCCGGAGGCATCGTAAGCGAGGCGTTTGCTAGACAATGATCTCGCGCCGACGGGGGCGCCACCCCTTCACCCAGGGTCGAAGTTGGTAACATTAGCCGCCTGTTTTTGCGAAAGGCCGAGCGGCAGGTAAGGGCCACAAAACCCAATTCGTAACATTGTGGCAATGGGGCAGAACACTGTCCCTCACCTGCCCCACTCGGGTCGAAGGGATATCCCACCTCCAGAAATACGATTAGCTGTTCCAGCGGGTGGGTTGTGCGCTATGGGAGCAGCGCCCCGTCTGGTCCACCCGCGCCAATGTCTGAAGACCTTGAATCTCTCATCAAGGATGTCGCCAACGCCGATCGCCTGCCGGAAGCGGCGCTGCGCGCACTCGTACCCCATGCCGGCGCACTCACCGTGCGGCTCAAAGCAATTGCGCGCCGGCGCATGGAAGGTCAATGGCTCTATCCCGAGGAAGAGAACCTCTTATTCTACGGGCTCTTCGTGGTGGCGGCGGCACGCGTTCATGATTTCTGGCCAATCTGGGTCGAACTTCTGACCTGTTCCGACGACGGTCTCGACGGCCTCTTTGGCGATGGGGCGGCGATGTCCGTTCGCAACATCACGTTGGGGCTGGTTGCGGACGACGCCGGCGCCGTCGCAGATGTCGCTGCGGGCCTTGAGGTTGCCGCCGAGGCGCGCGCTGGACTAGTCATGGCGCTTGCGCGCCTCA
>CAYUOC010000127.1:0-11018 GCA_964446305.1 uncultured Terricaulis sp.
CGTTTGGTGCGCCACTCATAGTCGCGCTCCATCTCGTCGTCCTTCTCGGCGACGGGCTGGGTGCCGAGCGAGTACGACGTGCCGCTTTCGAAACCTTCGAAGCCGTTCGAGGTGAAATGCACGAACGTTGAGTGTTCGCTCGATGCGCCGCCGCCGCCGGAATTGGCGATGCCGGGAATGGCGAGTGACGCCGCCTCACACCGCTTGGCGAGATCGAGCAGCTGCTCCGGGGTCGGGCGGGCGGTGTCGGATTGCTCGAGATCGGGCGCGGGGCCCTTGGCGTGGTAGCGGGCGTCGAGCAGGCCCGCGAATTTGTCCTCCGGGGCGTGCTTGGCCATGGCGACTGTGCGCTCGGCCAAATCCTTAAGGCCCTTGGTCGAGAGGTCGGTCGATGAGGCGGCGGCCTGCTGTTTGCCGATGAAGGCCCGGAGCGCCACTGAGCGGGCTTCCTCCCGCTCCATGCCCTCTAGATCACCCATGCGGACTTCGGCCGAAATGCTCTCCCGGACCGCCAGGGAGGCTTCGGAGGCGTCGGCGCCGGCTTGTTTTGCGTAATCAATCAAGGCCGCGAGCGCGGCGTGGGACTCAGTATCGAAGGCCATGGCCGCAACATGGGCCTGCCGGTCGGCCGGGGCAATCGGCAAGCTGCGGTATGGGGGTATTCAGAGCTGTTGCGCGAGCCCGGCCCAGATCAGGCCCCCGCCAATGAGGGCGTAGGCAAGCCAAGTCAGCACCATGCCGCCCATCCGGCCAAAATTGAGCGTGCCGGTGTGGAGGCCATAGCCGTGCAAAATTCTGCCGAGGGTCAAAGAAATTCCTGCGGCGTGCAAAAGCCAGATTGGCGTCGCGGGGTCGAAAAGGGCAAGCAGGACGATGCCGACGAGGCCCGCGGGGATGTATTCGGCGGCGTTAGCATGGGCGCGGACAGCGCGGGAAAACACCTCGTTGCCGCCGTCGCCCAACGTGATCTTGTGCTTCCGGCGTCCGCTGACCACTAGCACTGCCAGCACCAGCAGAATGAGAATGTTTACGCCTGCATAAAGCGCGGCGATTTCCAAACGCAGCATCGAGCGGTCTCCCTCGTCACTCGTCTAGTCTGTGCACAATTCGCATTTCAACCTTTTGTTTTGCTTTCAGAAACCGCGTGTTCATCGTGACTAGGCATTATCTGCCCAACAAAGAATGCCTCGAAGGCAGGGTTGGGTGGTTTGATCGACGCGAGTTTCATCTCAGGCGTCGCATGGGCGATGTTCGCGGCGGCGGCAGGCACGGGCCTGGCAGCCGCCGCGATTGCCTTGTTCCGTAAAGCTGAAGACAGCGATTACGATTTCGCGGCGGGCTACAACGCGCTTGCGCCGGTCACCGGCGAGTAAATCTTACAAAAAACAAAAGCACTCGGTCTCCTCGCACCGCTATAGGTCGGTGGTGGAGGCGTGTTCATGAAGTTTCGTGCGATCGTGTTGGCGCTGGCTTTGGCCGCGTGCGGACAAACCGGCGAGAAGCAGGGCGAAGTTCCTACTGGCCCAGCGGGTCCTGATCCCTTCACTCTGAACATCGAGATTGGCCGCTACGGCGCGATGCTGAGCCAAGTTCACGATCAAACATTTGAGCGGCCAGGGTCTGGCGAGCCTGAAGTGACTGAGCCGCGCGATCTGGCGCGCCGTCTGCGTGAGACGGTTTGGGAATTCAATCTCGAACGCTCGCGCAATTGCGCGCGCGGCCTCTACACCGAGATCACTTGCGGCCCGGCGTACGAACCGGTGTGGATTGCGGAATCCTCCGAGATCGAACCCACGCTCGACGAAATCCAATCACGCACCGACGCAGTGGGGCAGGAAGTGATGCGCCTCTGGAATGCAGTCTGCGAAGACGCACGCGCACGCGCGACGACCGACGAAGAGCGCCAGCTCGCCTGCGCAATGGAATAGGGCGCTCAGACGGCGCGTGAGTCCGGGGCCGCCGGAAACAGGTCCATAACCTTGGAGGTAATTGCGCAACGCACCCGACGTCCGCCCAATGCTCTCAAGCAAGGGAGACGCTCATGACTGGCGTTTGGCGGAATTGGATCATCGTTTGGTGCTGGGCTGTCGTGGCGTTCGGTCTGCTGTTGGCGGCCGGCGCCATCCCAGGTGTCGATGCTCCGGCGCGCGCCTTGTTTGTGTTGTTCAGCGGCGATCCCGCGACAGCCGATGTGTACGATCATCCCGCGGTGAGGTTCGGCATCGGATTGCAGGGGGCGCTGACGATTGGCTGGGGCCTGACGATGCTGGCGCTGGTGCAGGCGCCATCGATTGGCGCGGGGCAGTGGCGGGCGCTGAGTTTAGCGCTGCTTGCTTGGTATGTGATCGATAGCGCGATCTCTGTCGCGACGGGCTTCTGGCTCAACGCCATCTCGAATACCGGCTTGTTCGTGGCCTACCTAATCCCGGTGCTGGCCTCGGGCGTGCTGGCTGGGCGGGGCGTGGCGAACCCGGCGCGCCTCAGCTGAAGAGCGGGTCGGTCAAGCGTCCGAGGTCTGAGCCCGGTATCAAGAACGCGCTCCCCAGGATCACCACGAAGAAGAACGGAACCCCTATCAGGGTTGCAGGATGCACGCGCCGCGTCGCCCAGAGATCATAGATGACCAGCGATAAGGTCATCAGCACGAACGCAACGAGCACGAAGAGGACGCCGCCCAAGGCATTGAACGGCGGGAAGCTTGATACGCGAATGAATGCCGGCGCCATCAGGCTGAGTGAGGCGAAGAGCATCAGGCGTTTGTGGCTCTCCGATTGGTGTCGCATCAGAAATCCAAAGCCGATGAAGGCGCAGAACGCGACCAGCACGCCGAGGTCGGACCAGATGATGAATTCGATCAGTGCGCGATCGGCGACGGCATCGAAGCCGCTATTGGCTGCGTTCTCCACGATGCGGAAAATCGCCAGCAGCGCGACCAGCACAACGAGCGGCGCGAGAAGAGCGCCCAGTATCCCGAGTCGGCGGTGGGTCGCTCGATCGTTGCGAAGCACAAGCAAGGTCTGAGTGAGAAACAACAGGAACCAAGCGGTGAGCACGACGCCATGAAGCACCAGATGTAACGGCAGGCCTTGCTCGTGATACCACATGCGGAAAAAGAACGTGGGGCCGAAGCCGGCGATGACGGCCGCCAAAAAAATCGCTGCGCAGAAAACGAAATACGAACGGCCGCGCCGGGTTTCGACCGGATTGAATTTGCCGGCGGATGCGCCGCCAGCTTGCTCGTTTGACATCGAATCCCCCGCGGCCATCGTCGACCTGTTCAACGTCGCCAAGCGCAACAACGAGGTCAAGTTCGGCCTCGCGTTGGACGCGGCAGTGTTGGCTCTTGCCTTGTTCCACGAAAGGAACACGGCGCTGAGGCTCTCCCCGGCGCCCTCTACGCCAGGCGCCACACCGCTGCGCGTTTCACCTCGGTGTCTTCGAGCGCGCGGGTGACGGGGATGTCGTAGGCGGCGATTTGTTCGAGTTTGTCGCGTGGCAAGTAGGTGCGGCCGGGATCGCCGATGAGCACGGTTTTGCCGGCGGCCTGTTGTTCGATCAGCCAAGCGAGCACGCGCGGGGCGAGATCGCGATCGTAGAAGAGATCGCCGACTAGGATGACTTCAGCTTCTGTAGGTTTGCCGACGGGATCGGCATCGCTGATTTCGACGCGGACGCTGTTGAGTTCGGCGTTGAGGATGGCGGCGTGTGAGGCGAAAGCGTCGATGTCGATCGCGAGCGCTGATGCGGCGCCTGCTTTCATTGCGGCGATGGCGACAAGGCCTGAGCCGGAGGCGACATCCATCACGCGTTTGCCGCGGACCGTCTCAGGATGATCGAGGACGTAGCGCGCGAGCGCTTGCCCGCCCGCCCAAGCGAACGCCCAGAATGGCGGCGGCAGGCCGAGTTCGCCGAGTTGCTCCTCCGTGAGCTCCCAGAGGCTCACGGCGTCGTCTGCAAGATAAAGCGAAAGCTCCGGCACATGGCTCGGCGCAAGCACGCGTGTGTTTTCGCGGATGAAGGCAGGGATGTCGGAGATCAACGGTCGGCCTTCCACCAGTACCAATGGTGCGGCGCCTCGGTCATCGGAAGTCGCTCTAAGGTCACGCTGTCTCGCTGATCCGTGCGCACATATCCGGCGGTGGCAGGGTGTGGTTCATATAGGAAGGCTTCGGTGACGCCAGCGAACGAGAAACCGTACGACGAGGGCAAGGCGATGAGAACGCTAGCGAGTTCGCGTGACCTGCCTTCGCGTTGGTAATAATTTACCCGTATCCATGGCGCGTCGGCAGCGGCAATCGCATCCAGAATGCTCTCTGGAGAGCCTTGCGATGACCAGCACCGGAAGTCTGAATCGTCGTCGATGCGGCCGCCGTCCGGTTGGCACAACTCGACCTGATCAACGATCGCCTCCAGCTCCGCGCGATGGGTCGCGAAGTAATCGCGCGCACGTTCAGCGCCGATCTCGGGTTGATGGCATGAGGCGGTCAAAACGAACGTTAGGAGTGGGACCGCGCGTAGAATGCTGAGCACGCTACGCTGCCATTGCTGCGGATTTATTCGACGCTTCGCTCAGCACGCTGACATAGCCCGGCGAGATGTGCATACGCGACCAGTAGCCTTTGTCCATCAGCGCGTTGTGCAGGCCCTGCAGGCGATAGCAGGGGACGTGCATGAAGACGTGGTGCTCGCCATGGAAGTGCACCCAATAAGGCGCGATGAAAAGGCGTTCGGCGAAGTTCGCGAGCGTGGTGCGCGCGTGGGTGAAGGGATCGTCTTGTGTGTCGACGCAGGCGTGCTCGGCGATGTTTCGCAAGCGCGTGACCAGCGGCAGCCACGTCGCCATCGGCACGATCCAGAGCGCGAAGTACGCCCACCAATAGCCGGCGACGCTGAGGCCGATCAGCAGGAGCGCGTTGAAGATCAGAAAGTGCGCGGTCGTCGGATTGACGAATTGTCCCTTCTGCAGATTGCCGAAGAGTTGCGCGCGGCGTTGCTTGAAGAAGGTCTGGCCGGTGAGATCACGCACGATCTTGCGGAAGAGCGATGCACGCGTGATTGGAAAGGGCGCGGAGAGCGAGAGGTCCGGGTCTTCGGGCTGCTCAGTGAACTTGTGGTGCTTCAGGTGATAGTCGCGATAAGCCTGGAGCCGCGCGCCTGTCGGCGCCGCGCAGAGCCATTCGCCAACCCAATTGTTCACCTTCATGTTTGAGTGCAGCGCGCCGTGGGCGGCATCGTGCATCAGGATGGCGAGGCCGAGTTGGCGCGCGCCGATGAGCATGACGGCCAAGATGTAGGTTAGCGGGTTCGGCCAGAGCGCGAACATCGCGCCGGCGGCGAAGATAAGCCCCCAGGCGCCGGCGACGCAAACCAACCCGAGCCAGGACGAGCGCTTGGAGAAGCGCGCCCATTCCTCGGGCGTGAACACGTCTTTAGGATCGATGCGGGCAACCGCTGGCATGGGCCGGTTTTAGCGCAAAGCGTTGCCGAATTCATCACCGCGACTGGCAAATGTGATCGGGATCAAAACGTCCCCGCGCGTCAAGGGCATCATGGGGCGTCACTCGGGAGCACGCGATGAAGGCAAATGAAGGCGCGATCGATCGGATTCTAAGGGTTGTCGTTGGCGCGGGTATTCTGTCGCTGGCTTTCGTCGGGCCGCAGACGCCGTGGGGTTATCTGGGCGCAATCCCGCTGCTTACGGGCTTAGTGGGCTTCTGTCCGCTGTATGCGATCCTTGGGGTCAACACTTGCGGCGTGCCGAAAAGCTAGATCGGCGGCGGGGTTTCCGCAAACGCGAAGACGCGGCGTAACCCGGCTTCGCCAACGCGCGTGAACTCAAGCACGCGGCTGCCGCGCTTCTGCGTCGCCCAGCCGCGTTCGAAGATCTCATCAAGGATCGCGGCGCCGAGCGCGCCGGCGATGTGGTGACGGCGCACGCTCCAGTCGAGGCAGGCGCGGCAGAGCGGGCGTGCGCCCTGTTCCAGGTCTTCGATGTCGACGCCGAAGGTTTGCACTTTGATGCGGCCGAGCTTGGTGAGCGTGAAGGTCTTTTCCGGGCCAGGCAGCAGCCACTTGTTCTTCTTGAACGCGTCAAACAGCGCGACGCCGAGATCGCCGGCGAGGTGATCGTAGCAGACGCGCGCGTGGCGCATCTGCGGCTCTTTCGGACCCGGACGTGTGCGCAGTGCTTTAGCGCGCGCGGCGACACCCATCAAGGTTTCGAGCAAGCCCGCAACATCAGCGTCAGCCAAGCGATAATAGCGATGGCGCCCTTGCGCTTCGACGGCGACTAGCCCCCCATCGACCAGCTTTGAAAGATGCGAGCTTGCCGTTTGCTTCGTGACGCCAGCTTCGAGCGAGAGTTCGCTTGCAGTGAATGCGTCGCCGTTTAGCAGCGCCGTTAACATGTTGGCGCGGGCGGGATCGCCGACCATGGCGGCGATAGCTGCGATGTTGGGACCGTCTCTCATCGAAAGCTCATATAGGGATGGTTCGATCATAATCGAACCATGGGGCTGCAGCAATCCGCTAGGTCTGGCGGCGGAGGAGCTGACTTATGCTGACATGCTGTATTCGTTACGAAATCGATCCGTTCAAAAAGGCGCAATTTCAGCGCTATGCGCGCGTCTGGGGAGAAGCCATTCCCCGCTGTGGGGCCGACCTCATTGGGTATTTCGCGCCGCACGAGGGCTCGGCGACGCTGGCGTACGGGTTGTACAACATCCAGAGTTTGGCGGCCTATGAGGAATATAGAGCGCGTTTGGCGGCAGATCCCGCTGGCCGGGAGAATTACGAGTTCGCGAAAGCGGAGCGGTTCATCTTGCGTGAGGATCGCACCTTTCTGAAATTGTGCTCACGATGATCGCGGTGATTTTCGAGGCCGAGCCGGCGGATCGCGAAGCGTACTTTCAGATCGCAGGTGAGCTGCGGCCGCTCTTGGACGAGATCGACGGCTTCATCTCGATCGAGCGGTTTCAGAGTGTGAGCGATCCGGAGCGCGTGTTGTCGTTGTCATTTTGGCGCGATGAAGTTGCGGTTACGGCTTGGCGCAACGTTGAAGCGCATCGTGATGCGCAGAACGCCGGCCGTGGTGGCGTGTTTCGCGACTATCGGCTGCGTGTGGCGCAGGTGGTGCGAGACTATGGCCTACGGGAGCGGGATGAGGCGCCGGAAGATTCGAACGCCGTCATCCTGGGGCTTGGCGAAGCCAAGAGCCCGGGATCCAGGGGATCGTAGAGCGCGTAAGTTGCCCCTGGGTCCCGGTGCGCGCCATCGCGCGCCCCAGGATGACGGAGCATTAGATTTTCGATTGCTCCGGCGTCTGGGTGTCGAGCAGCCGCCACAAATGCCAGGCGGCGGCGCTGCGATAGGGCGCCCAGCGTTCGCCGTAGGCGCCGAGCGTCTTTGGCGTGAACTCGCGGCGGTAGAGTTTTTCGGCGCCTTTGCGGACGCCGAGATCGTCGATCGGCAGGATGTCGGGGCGGCCAAGCGTGAACATAAGATACATCTCGACCGTCCAGCGGCCGACGCCGCGCGCTTGCGTGAGGCGTTCGATGATCTCTTCGCTCGGCATGCGCGAGAGCTTGCGCGCTTCGGGGATCACACCGTCGATGCGCTTTTGCGAAACGTCTTTAATGGCGGCGATTTTCTGACGCGAGAGCCCGGCGGTGCGCAGGCGTTCGGGGGACGCTTCGAGCAGGTCTTCGGGATCGGGATGCTCCTTGTCTGGGAAGAGCGCGATCACGCGGCCGTGGATGGTGCCCGCAGCCTTGCCTGAGAGCTGCTGATAGACAACGGCGCGGACGAGGGCCCGATACGGGTCTTTGCTTTTGCCGAACTTGGTCGGGTACGGTTCGTGATTGCCGACGACCTTGGCGAAGCGCTTGCAGACGCTGCTCAGGTGCTGCTCGGCTTCGCCCACGTCACACTCCCAAAGACGGCCTTATGGTGCGCCAGATGGGTTCGAGCGCAAACGCCAACAAGACGGCTGCGCCTATCATCGCGTTGAACTTGAATGCCGCAAGCGCCGTTTCCGGACGTGCATCGTCAACGCCCGCGAGCATTGGCCAGATCATTAGCGCGCCGATGAGGCTGAGCGGTAGCGCCACCCACATGCCGGCGCCCGACATCGCGCCAGCCATCGCCCAGAGCGCGAGGGCGGCGACGTAGAACACGCTCGTCCATGTACGCCATTTATCGGCGAAGAGCCGCGCGGTGGAGCGGACGCCGACGAGCGCGTCGTCTTCGCGATCCTGTAGCGCGTAGATGGTGTCGTAGGCGATGGTCCAGAGGATGCAGCCGGCATAGAGCGCGAAGACTTCCTGCGGGACGATGCCGGTTTCATAGGTCGATGCGGCGCCGCCGACGAGCGCGCCCCAGGAGAAGACGATGCCAAGCCATGCTTGCGGCCACCAGGTGATCCGCTTCATCAGCGGGTAGAGCGCGACGAGCGGAATGGCGATCAGCGAGACGATCTGCGCCAGTGGCGGCAGCATCAGTAAAGCGATGAGGCCGACGCCGCATTGGGCGAAAAGCCACGCCCACGCTTGTTTGAGCGACACCGCGCCGGACGGAAGCGGGCGCAGGCGCGTGCGCTCGACTTTGGCGTCGATGTCGCGATCGAGGATGTCGTTATAGGTGCAGCCGGCGCCGCGCATGGCGATGGCGCCCAGGATGAAGGCCAGCGCAAAGCGCGCGTCTTCCCAGTAAAAACCGTAGCCTGTGCGCGCGATGGCCATGCCCATGAAGCAGGGCAGCAAGAGCAGTTGCCAACCGATCGGGCGATCGAGTCGCGAAAGTTGCGCGAACGGCTTCCACGCGCTTGGCAGCGCGTCCGTCCAATGTTGCTTCAACGCATCGGCGGGTTTCAAATCGGTCACGTCGGCGTCATGCGCGCGGCTTTTCCTTTACGCAAGGCGACACAAGCGCTATGTGAGCGGCCTTCGGAGAAGCTGAATGAACACCCGCCTCAAATAAATACGGCGCCGCGAACGGTCGCCGTCGAGCCTTGAGAAAGCGCTAGCTGTCTCGGCTCCAAATCCCGAAACCGATTGCGGATTTGCGCAATCGCACGCCGGGAGACCAGGTTCGCCGAGCCGTGTTGCGGGTGATTTCGCGTTCCAGCGCTTCGCTTCCAGCACTTCGTTCCCATTTCTAAGTTCGCAAACCCGCCTGCGCGCGGCCGCGATCCATCGGTATTCCCATGAGTGACGTGTACGACAACGACGACGAGCGGGAAGACGGCAAGCGCAAAGCGAGCTTTGCGCAAGTGGCCGCCTTCATGTGGAAGCATTGGTCGAGCCAGCCTGGAAAGCTGGCGATGGTGGGGCTGTTGTTCGGTCTTTCGATCGCCGTGGATCTAGCCATGCCGTTCGCTTCCAAGCACTTGGTGGACGCGCTGACGGCGGGCCCGTCCGACGCGGGCGTGCGCGCGGCTGCGTGGGGCTACGGCGTGCTCATCGCTTTGGCGCTGGTCTATTACACGGCGCGCAATACCGGCGTGCGTTTCCACATCCCGTTCGCCAGCAAGAACATGGAGCGGATTGTCACTGACGGCTTCCGTGACGTGCAACGCTTCTCGGCGGATTGGCACGCCGACAATTTCGCCGGCGCGACAGTGCGGCGCGTGTCGCGCGCGATGAATGCCTATGACGTAATCTCGGACACTTTGGTCTGGTTCTTGATCCCGGCCGTCGCCGTGCTGATCGGGATGACGGTGCTCACCTTCATCCAATGGCCGCTGATCGGGCTCTTCACCGGCGTCACCATTCTGCTGTTCATTGCGGTCGCCTACTTGAGCAGCCGGTTCTATGTGGCCGAGCCGCTTAAGCGCTACATCGCCGCCGACACCGCAATCGGCGCGGCGTTGGCGGACGCGGTTGCGTCGAACGCGACCGTTAAGGCGTTCGGCGCCGAAGCGCGCGAGCAGCAGCGCTTCGATGCTGTCGTCCAGCGTTGGACGAAGGAAGCGAACCATACTTGGACGCTCTTCACCAACGCCTGGGTGATCCAGAACATTCTGCTTTGGGTGCTGCAGGCAGGGCTGCTTGGCATGGTGCTGCTGGAGTGGGGCGCGGGCCGCGCGACGGCCGGTGATGCGGTGTTTGCGATTACGGCGTTCATGCTGGTGTCCGGCTATCTGCGCATGCTCGGTGAGAACGTGCAGAACTTGCAGAAGGGTATCGCCGACATTGAGGACGTGGTCGCGTATGCGGCGGACAACGCGGACGTTGTGGATCGTGCTGACGCGCGGGCGTTCGCGCCGCAAGCAGGCGCGATTGCGTTCGATGCAGTGTCGTTCGGTTACAAGAACGCGGCTGAACCGCTCTACAGCGATTTCTCTCTGGAGATCGCGGCGGGCGAGACGGTGGCGTTGGTCGGGCCGACGGGTTCGGGCAAGTCGACGTTCGTGAAGCTGGTGCAGCGTCTCTATGACGTCGATGCGGGTGCGATCCGCATTGACGGGCAGGACGTGCGTGAAGTTACGCAAGCGAGCTTGCGGCAGAGCATTGCGCTGGTGCCGCAGGATCCGGCGTTGTTTCACCGCTCGCTGCGCGAAAACATCGCGTATGCGCGGCCGGACGCTTCGCTTGAGGATGTCATCGCGGCGGCCAAAAGGGCGCACGCGCATGAGTTCATCGAAACGCTGCCGGCGGGCTACGACACGGAAGTGGGCGAGCGCGGCGTGAAGCTTTCCGGCGGCGAGCGGCAGCGTGTGGCGTTGGCGCGAGCGTTCCTCGCGAACGCCCCGATCCTGATCCTTGACGAGGCGACCTCGTCGCTCGATGTCGCGACCGAACGCGACGTGCAGGCGGCGATGGCGGAGCTGAAGCAGGGGCGCACCACGATCGTGATCGCGCACCGCCTAAGCACCATCCGCGAAGCCGACCGCATCCTGGTGTTCAACGCCGGCCGCATCGTCGAACAAGGCAAGCATGCCGACCTGATCAGCGCACACGGGCTTTACGCAAAGCTCAACGCGCTGAGCCGGGGCGATGTGCTGGCGGATGAGGCGGCTT
>CAYUOC010000128.1:0-10957 GCA_964446305.1 uncultured Terricaulis sp.
GGATGAATTGGGCCTATTACAGTCACTATGTCGGCGACATTTTCGGCGCGCCGCTCGCCATTGAAGGCCTCATGGCCTTCTTCCTCGAAGCGACGCTGGTTGGCCTTTTTTTCTTCGGCTGGGAGCGGATGTCGAAGCTCGGGCACCTCGCCGTGACCTGGCTCGTGGCGCTGGGTTCAAACCTGTCGGCGCTTTGGATCTTGATCGCCAACGGCTGGATGCAGAACCCGGTTGGCGCTGCATTCAATCCGGCGACGCAACGCATGGAGGTCGTCGATTTCGGCGCCGTCCTCTTCAACCCGGTCGCACAAGCGAAGTTTGTGCACACAGTGAGCGCGGGATACGTGACCGCCGCAATCTTCGTGCTGGGGGTTTCGGCCTTTTATCTATTGCGCAAGCAGAACATCGGCTTCGCGCGCCGATCCTTTGCGGTCGCCGCCGCCTTCGGACTGGCCTCCTCGCTTTCGGTCGTCGTGCTGGGCGATGAAAGCGGCTACACGCTGACCGACAACCAACGCATGAAGCTCGCTTCCCTTGAGGCGATGTGGGAGACCGAGCCCGCGCCCGCCGGTCTCGCATTGTTCGCGATCCCGGACGTCGAACATCGCGTCAATCGCTTTGAGATCAAAATACCCTGGGTGCTGGGGCTCATCGCCACCCGCAGCGTCGACCAGCCCGTGACCGGCATTCTTGAGCTCGTCGCCGTCGCCGAGAGCCGTATCGAAAACGGCATCGCCGCCGACAGCGCGCTTCGGCTGCTGCGCGCCGACCCAACCAATATCGAAGCGCGCGAGACGTTTGCGTTGCACCAGCACGATCTTGGCTACGCCTACTTGCTGCGCCGCTATGTCGAAAATCCCGCCGACGCGACGCCCGCGCAGATCCAGGACGCTGCTTGGGACACCGTGCCAAACGTGACGCTGCTATTCTGGTCGTTCCGCTTCATGGCCGGCCTTGGATTTTACTTCATCGCGCTCTTTGCGGTCGCCTTCTTCATGGCGAGCATGCGCAATTGCGGCTTCAAGCCGCTGCTTTGGGCGGCGCTGGCAAGCATACCCTTGCCCTGGATCGCCGCCGAGTTTGGCTGGGTGCTGGCCGAAATGGGCCGCCAGCCCTGGATCATCGACGGCGTCTTGCCGACCTTCCTTGGCGTCTCCAGCATCGACCGCAACACCGTCCTCGTCAGCCTCGTCGGCTTCGTGCTGATCTATTCATTCCTCTTTGCCATCGAGATGGGCTTGATGCTGAAGCTCATCAAAGCCGGCCCCTACGCGCATGACGGCGAAGGCGCGCACCGCCCGCACGTCGCGCCCCCCGAATCGGCGGCCGGTGCGGTGGTCCCAGCGGAATAAGGAGCGACGAATATGGACCTTCCGCTCGATTATGACACGCTCCGCATCATCTGGTGGGGTTTGCTTGGCGTTATTCTCATCGGCTTTGCGGTGACTGACGGCTTCGACATGGGCGTGGGCGCGCTTTTGCCGTTCGTGGCGCGCAGCGATAGCGAACGCCGCATCGCCATCAACACGATCGGCCCGGTCTGGGAGGGCAATCAGGTGTGGCTGGTGCTTGGGGGCGGCGCGATCTTCGCGGCGTTCCCGCTTGTGTACGCGGTCAGCTTCTCCGGCTTTTATCTGGCGATGTTTGCGATCTTGTTTGCGCTCATCCTGCGGCCCGTTGCGTTCAAATATCGTTCTAAGCGCGACGATCGGCGCTGGCGCGCTATGTGGGATTGGGCGCTCTTCGTCGGCGGCTTCGTGCCGGCGCTCATTTTCGGCGTCGCGGTGGGCAACGCGCTGCAAGGCGTGCCGTTCCGCTTCGATGACACGCTGCGCATGACTTATGAGGGCGACTTCTGGGGATTGCTCAATCCGTTCGCGCTACTTTGCGGTCTGACGTCCGTGTCGATGCTGGTGCTGCACGGCGCTGCGTGGCTCGGCCTCAAAGCTGATGACCCGGTGCGGTCGCGGGCGCGGGGGCTCGGCATGATCGCGGCGATATTCTCGCTCATCCTGTTCGCGCTTGGCGGGGTGTGGATCATGCAAAGTGGCATGGGTTACGCGATAAACGGCGCGATTGAGCCGGACACGCCCGCCAACCCGCACCTTTATGACGTCTCGCTGCAAACCGGCGCCTGGCTCGCGAACTATGGCAAATACCCATGGATGATCGCGGCGCCGGTGATCGGCCTCCTCGGCGCAGCGCTTGCGTTCGTGGGGCTTTGGCTGCGCAGCGAGCCCTTCGCCTTCACCGGCTCGTCCCTCAGCACCGCCGGCATCATCGCCTCGGTTGGCGCGTCAATGTATCCGTTCATTCTGCCGAGTTCGCTTGATCCGGGCTCAAGTCTCACCGCTTGGAGCGCGTCGTCGAGCCATCTCACCCTCTTTGTCATGCTGATTGTGACCGTCATTCTGCTGCCGATCGTGCTCGCCTACACCGCCTGGGCCTTCAAGGTGATGTGGGGTCGCGTGAGCGCCGATGACATCGACCGCGACCCGCACGCGGCCTACTAAAGGAGAACGCGCGAATGTGGTACTTCACCTGGATCCTCGGCGTGCTTCTGGTCTGCTTCTTCGCCATCCTGAACGGCATGTGGCACGAGTTTCAATACACCAACGAAGGCGATCCCGGCGATTCCGCGTCGGGTCGCTGACGAACGAAAAACAAACAAGAGGAGCGCGGCCCATGCGCAGAGGACGTGGCAAATGCAGAGGCGGGCGCGCCGCGGCGGCGGGTCTGGCGATGTTGGCATGCGCGGGCGACGCGCTGGCGCAAGACCCGCCGCAGCCGCTCAGCGCCGCCGCCGCCGCGGCGCTCGATGAGGCGCTCGCTGACGAGCGCCATGCCCTGTCCACCTACGAAGCGGCGATGGCCCGATTCGGACCGATCCGGCCGTTCGTGAACATCGCCCGCGCAGAAGCGCGTCACATCGAGGCGCTCACCGTGCTCTACGAGCGCTATGGCGCGACGATGCCCGATCCGGCGGCGGCGGTGGCGCCCGCCTCGCTCCCCGACAATCTCGCCGAATTGTGCGCGCAGGGCGTCGAGGCCGAGATCGCCAACATAGCGCTCTACGACGAACGCCTCCTCCCCGCGGTCGCAGCCTATCGCGACATCGCCGCGGTGATGATCCGGCTGCGCGATGCGTCTCGCGACAATCACTTGCCGGCGTTTCGCCGCTGCGCGGGGCGGGCGAACGCTGGATGAAACGTGTCTGCATCATTGGCAGCGGCTTTGGCGGATTGACCGCCGTGCGCCAATTGCGCCGCCGCAGCGTTGATGCCGAAATTACGCTGATCGCGCCGCACAAACATTTTGTCTACCTCCCGAGCCTCATCTGGATTCCCGCGCGATTGCGCCAGGGCGCGGACCTGGTGACCCCGCTCGATCGTTTTTTCGCCAGACAGGGCGTTCGCTGGCATGAGGGTTCTGTTGTCGATGTGCGCGACGGAGGACGCCTCGTTGTCACGGACGCAGGCGTGGTCGAGAACGACGCACTCATCATTGCCAGCGGCGCACAACATCTTCGCGCGCTGCCCGGCATCGAGCATGCGCTCATACCGTGCGAAGGCGTTGAAGCTGCGGAGTCCATTCGCGATCGCCTCAAGGCACTTGGGCGGGGAAACGTCGCCGTAGGCTTCAGCGCCAATCCGAACGAGCCCGGCGCCATGCGCGGCGGGCCCATGTTCGAATTTCTGTTCGGCCTGGACACGCTGCTGCGCCGACAACGCCGGCGCGACGACATCAACCTTGCCTTCTTCAATCCTTCGCCCACGCCGGGACAAAGACTTGGGTCAAAGGCCGTAGCAAGGCTGCTCGCCCGCATGCAGGCGCGCCGCATCGACACGCATCTGGGGCGCAAGATCGTCCGTTTCACCGCCGACCGCGTTGTCACCGAGGGCGGGGAAATTTCCGCCGACATGATCCTCTTCATGCCGGGCTTAACCGGTCCGGCTTGGCTCGAAGCAACCGATCTGCCGAAATCTCCGGGCGGCTTCATCGTCGCCGATGAGATGTGCCGCGTCGGGAGTTTTCCTCGCACCTATGTCGTCGGCGACGTCGGCAGTTTTCCCGGTCCTGACTGGATGCCCAAGCAAGCGCATCAGGCTGACCTTCAGGCGGCAGCAGCCGCGGCCAATGTCGCGGCCGAACTTGACGGGCGTGCGCCGTCGCACCGGTTCAAACCGGAGCTTGCCTGCATCGTCGATACGCTCGACGCCGGCATGCTGGTCTTCCGCACTGAAAAACACAATCTGGCCTTGCCCGCTTTTGGCCCCCTGCACGGCCTCAAACAGGCGTTCGAGGGTCACTACGTCCGCGCCTACCGATAGAGGACTTCTATGCCTGGGCGGGGGATAATCTATTGGACTTTATATTCGTTGCTGCTTATGTTCGAATATACACATGGAGGCTAACAATGACTGACACCGTCCCGTCCCTGCCACGCATCAACGAAGCCGCCCCCGACTTCAACGTCGTCACCACCCATGGCCCGCGCAAGCTCGCCGACTATAAGGGCAAGTGGCTGATCCTGTTTTCCCACCCTGCCGACTTCACGCCGGTCTGCACCACCGAATTCATCGGCTTCGCCAAAGCCGCCGATCGCTTTCAGGGGTTGAACTGCGAACTGCTCGGGCTCTCGATCGATTCTGTATTCTCCCACCTCGCCTGGACCCGCAATATCAAGGAGAAGTTCGACGTCGCAATCCCGTTCCCAATCATCGAAGATTTGAAGATGGACGTGGCCAAAGCGTATGGCATGATCCATCCGGGCGCCGGCGACACATCGGCGGTGCGCGCGACCTTCATCATCGATCCCGACAGCAAGATCCGCGCGATGGTCTATTATCCGATGAGCAACGGGCGCAGCGTCGATGAAATCTTCCGCCTGCTGCAAGCCTTGCAAACGTCCGACAAGAATGGCGTCGCCACACCGGAAAATTGGAAGCCGGGCGAGCCGGTCATCGTGCCGCCACCGAAGACCGCAGCCGACGCCGAGGCCCGCGCCGGCCAGGGTTATGAGTACACCGATTGGTATTTCTCCAGGAAGCGTCTCTCGGTTTGAGAGCCCGCATCCCATTCTCCGCCGCGGACCTCCCCCCGCGGCGGAGAATGTCTTCCAAGGCGGATTTTCATGACCAGCGGACAAGAACCGATAAAGCGCTCAATACCGACAGCCCTGCGCAGGGGTCTGGTTGGACGCTGCCCAGCCTGCGGAAAAGGCGCATTGTTGCGCGGCTTCATCAATCCAGCCGCGCAGTGCGAGGCCTGCGGCGAGGAGCTCGGGCAATATCAATCGGCGGACTTCGCCGCCTATTTCGTGATGTTTCTTGTCGGCGCCATCTTCACACCGATGACGCTCATTCTAGCGTTCAACCCGGATCACTCGCCTTATGCGATTTGGTTCATTCTGGGCGGCGCCGTGCTGACAGCGCTTGTGCTCTTGCCGCGCGTCAAAGGCGCCGTGATCGGTCTTTTGTGGGCGCTCAACGTTCACAATGTTTAGTCGGGTTCAGCCAGCGAAGGATCGTCACCCCATGAAGTTGATCGCTACGGTTTTCATCGCCCTCGTCTTGGCCGCGACGGGCGGGAGCGCTTTCGCGGAGCCTACAGAGATTGTCGTGCGCGTCATTTCCCGAGACGCCAAGTTTGTCGGCACGAGCATGGGCGGGGTTTCCGTCACGCTGCGAGACGCCCAGACCGGTGAAGTCATCGCAGAGGGCGTGACCCAAGGGGGAACCGGAGACACAAACCAGATCATGCAAGCGGCCGGCCGCCGCGCCGAACTGGCGAGCGCGGATGCGGCGTCATTTCAAGCCACGCTGGATATCGATCGCCCGCGGCTCATCGAGGTCGACGCCTTTGGGCCGCTCGCCCAGCGCCAAGCCGCCGTGCGCGTCACTTCTCAGCAATGGATTTTGCCTGGCCGCCATGTCCGAGACGGCAATGGCTGGATCGTCGAACTCCCAGGCTTCGTCGTCGACATCATCGATTCTCCCGCTCAAAATTCCGCGGGCGCTGGCGCAGTGGAGCTGCGCGCCAATATCGTGATGATGTGCGGGTGCCCGACGCAGCCCGGCGGGCTTTGGGACGCAAATCGCTATGAGTTGCGCGCGCTGGTGCGCCGCGACGGTGTAGACATCGCCGCCGTCCCCCTCACCTATGCCGGCGCACCAAGCGCCTATATCGCCCGCATTGAGACCCAGTCGCCCGGGAGCTATGATGTCCTGGTCACTGCTTATGACGCCGCAACCGGCAATACCGGCGTCGACCGCACCACGTTCACGATAACAAGCCAATGAGGCGCACCATGACAGTCGATATCGATATCGGCATTCCGCCTGAGCAACGCAAAGACATCGCCGACGGTTTGTCGCGTCTGCTCGCGGACACCTATACGCTCTATCTGAAGACCCATTCTTATCATTGGAACGTCACCGGGCCGATGTTTCAGGGCCTGCACGCCATGTTCATGACCCAATATACCGAACTGGGACTTGCGGTGGACGAGGTCGCCGAGCGCATTCGCGCGCTGGGGCATTTTGCACCAGGCTCCTATCGCACTTTCGTCAAGCTCTCGCGCATCGAAGAAGATGACGATGTGCCCGCCGCCACAAGCATGATCGCCAATTTGGTCAAGGGAAACGAAGCCGTCGCCCGCACCGCGCGCGACGTCTTTGTGATCGCCAATGAGGCCAACGATCAACCCACGTGCGACTTGCTGACCCAGCGCATGCAAATCGCGGAGAAGACCGCATGGATGCTGCGCAGCCTCATCGAGCCCACGGCCAAGTGACCAACGCGGCGCTTACCTATGGGGCGGCTCAGTGGGACGCCCGCTACGACACGCCCGACTATGTATTCGGCGCCGCGCCCAGCCGGTTTCTCGAGCGGGAGCTAACACGTTTTCGCGCGCGTTCGCGCGTCTTGTGCGTCGCTGATGGCGAAGGCCGCAACAGTGTCTTTCTGGCAAGGCATGGCCTTGATGTCCACGCTGTCGATATTTCCCCGGTCGGGATCGCCAAAGCCAGACGCTTGGCCGAACAGGCAGGCGTTGGCGTGGAGTTTGAGATCGCCGACCTCGCGCATTGGGCTTGGCGCAAGGCCGCCTATGACGCCGTGGCGGCGATCTTCATTCAGTTCGCCGGACCACAATTGCGCGCGCATGTGTTCGCGCAGATGAAAGCGGCGCTCAAGCCGGGCGGCCTTCTGCTGCTGCATGGCTACAGGCCCGAACAGGTGGCCCTCGGCACGGGCGGGCCCCCATGCGCAGAGAACATGTACGACGAAGCCCTGCTGCGCGCGGCCTTCTCGGACTTTCAGATCGACGTGCTGAACAGCTACATGGCCGATCTCACCGAGGGACGCGGACACCATGGCCGTTCCGCGCTGATCGATCTCATCGCGCGCAAGCCTGAACGCACGCCATGAGAGCGTTTGTTGGATGTCTGCTAAGCTTGGCTCTAGCGGCGTGCACCCAAGCGCCCAGTCAAGGCGAACGCGATGGCGCGCGCACGCGCGCTGAAGCCGCGGCTGACCGTCTGGCAGAGCAGCTGAGCGGCGAATTAGGCGCCGCCATGGCAGCGGGCGGAACCGTGGCGGCGATTTCGGTCTGCAAGGAGCGCGCCCCTGCCATCGCAGCCGAGATTGAAGCAGAGACCGGCGTCGAGATCGGACGCACGGCGCTGCGCGTGCGCAATAGGGCAAACGCTCCAGACGCCTGGGAGCTCGAAATGTTGCAGGCGTTTGAAGCACGTCACGCCAGGGGTGAGGCGCTCGGCGCGATGGCTGCACAAACGCTGGAGGGTGACACGCTGCGCTGGATGCGTCCGATCCCGATGGGCGAGATGTGCTCCTCGTGTCATGGCGCGCGCGAGACGCTTGGCGATGACACGCGTCAAGCGCTGGCTCAATCCTACCCCGACGATAGCGCGACAGGCTTCGAAGTTGGCGACCTGCGCGGCGCCTTCACGGCGCGGGTTCCGATCGCCACGGCGCGCTGATCAACATAAAGGCGAGGCGAGCGGCAATGCGCGCATCGCGAAGGCATCACACTGCAATCCTCAAAGGCCCTGACAGAGTGCTGGACCCAAGGTGAGCCTAAGAGCCATGCATTGGTTGGCCGTCTTCGCATTCGCGAGCTTCTTGCAGGCTTGCGAACAGGCGGCTGAAGCCCCCGCTCCAGAGCATGTGCGCGACGACACGCGCGAAATCATCAACTTGGATGCGCGCGCGGGCGATGGCTATTTGCGCGTGCCCCGACTTCCGCTTGTTGAGGCGCGTGCCAGTGCCGGCCGACTGGCCGCTCGCCATCGCACGCGGCTAGACCCGGCGCGGCGTGTTCACCGACACGGAGACAACTGGTCTCGGCTTAGAGATTGACGAAGTCATTGAGCTGGCGCTGCTGCCATTCGAATACGAACGCGACACCGGCGCGATCGTGCGCGTCGACCAGGAGGCCGCTATAAATGCCTTCCGCCAACCCTCCTTCCCTGTCCCGCCAGAAAGCAGCAAGATCCACGGCATCACCGATGCGATGGTGGCGGGACAGGTCATCGACCCCGAGCGCATCAAAGCGCTCATCGAGCCGGCGCACCTCGTCCTCGCGCACAACGCCGCCTTCGACCGGCCGATGGTCGAAAGGCACTGGCCGATCTTCGAGGAAAAGCACTAGGCCTGTTCGTTTGCCGAGATCGATTGGAAAAGCGAAGGAATAGGATCGGCCAAGCTCGATTATCTCTTATGGTCCCGCGGCTGGTTTCATGATGGACACCGCGCCCTATCGGATGCCGAGGCTGCGCTCTTCCTGCTCACGCTTCCGCTGCCAACCTCAGGCAAGGTCGGTCTCAGCGCCCTCCTCGAATGCGCCCGCCGCCGGCTATGGGTCGTACGCGCCGAGGACACCGCGTTCGAACAACGTGCATCACTGAAAGCCCGCGGCTATCGCTGGGATGATGGCGAAGCCAAACGCGTCAAGGCTTGGTGGCTCATGACCAACGATCCCCAAGCCGAACTCGATTGGCTGAGAGCTGACATCTATGGGGACGACCGGGACGTGACCGTGCTCAAGGCGCCGGCAACGCGGCGCTATTCATCGCGGCTCTGGGCAGACTGAGCGACCGGACGCTGCCGCGCGGCGCCGCAATTTCGCGCAGCGCGCGTGCGGTAAACACCTTTCCTTAGTTCCTGTTAATAACATGTGAGTATTGCAGGATGCCAACGATCGCTGACCTTCTGCTGTTTGGGGCCAGTCCCAAGAATCGCGCCGCTGGTGCAGGGTCCGAGCAGGCAACGTCCCGGGAATGAGACCATGGCTCGCAACGATCTCGTTTTGCAATTGGTGAAGAGCGGCGTCGCCGGCGACCGCGACACAGCGCGACGCGTTGCCGAAGCGCTCGTCGCCGATGAACGCTCAAAACAGCGCAGCGCTCTCGCCGAACGGCTTGAGGGCGTGCTGAAAGCTGCGCCGCCGCGCGCAGCGCCCACCGCGCCGCGCGAGGACATTGTCGGGCTTCAGATCAAGCTCCCGGATCGCACGCTCGACACCATCTGCCTCAGCGACATCAATCGCGTGCTGATCGAGGAATTCATCGAAGAGCAAGATCGCAGCGATCTCTTGCGCTCACACGGCATGGAGCCCCGCCACACCATTTTGCTGGTCGGCGCGCCAGGGGTCGGCAAGACAAGCTTGGCCGAAGCCATCGCCGCCGCGCTCTCGCTGCCGCTCCACACGGTCAAATACGACACGCTGGTTGGCAGCTACCTCGGCGAAACCTCGGCACGCCTTCGCCGGGTGTTCGATCATGCGCGCACCAATCCGTGCGTGCTCTTCTTCGACGAGTTCGACGCCATCGGCAAAGAGCGCGGCGACGCCTCCGACGTGGGCGAACTGAAGCGCGTGGTGGCCTCCCTTCTCACCCAGATCGACGACATGCCGGCCACCTCGGTCGCGATCTGCGCCACCAATCATCCTGAACTCTTGGATTCCGCCGCCTGGCGGCGCTTCGAGCTGCGCCTGACGCTTGAGCTTCCTAATGCGGATGAACTCGCCGGCTACTTCCAGCGCTTCGCCGCCAATCTCGAAGAGCCGCTTGGCGTTGCGCCGTCGGCGCTGGCCGAGGCTTTGGCGGGCGCGAGCTATGCGGACGCCGAAGCATTCTGCGACGACGCCAAGCGCCGTTCGATCCTCTCCCTTGGCGCCAAGCCGATGAAGCAGATCGTCGAGACATTGCTTGAACGCCGCCAGGCGCAAGCGCCCATTCAGCGCGTGACCCTGCAACCCGCCGGTAAGCCCGCGCCGCGCAAGAAGCGGGAATCAGCTAAGACCGCAGGCGAAACAGTTTCGAAGCCGAAGGAAAAGGAGAAGCGCACCGGCAAGAAGACCGGCGGTTCAAGCAGAAAGAATGCCCGCTCATCCACACGTCCCCCTTCGTCCACCTAGACCCGCCGCCAACCGGATGGCGGGTGCGGGACGCCCGCGCCCACCGGCGCCGTTCACACCAGACGAACAACGACAACGGCTGACGCGCCTTGAAGCGCTCGACGCCGCAATCGCCGCCGGATTGATGCAGGCCGATCCAGAGGGGTTGGCGCCTGACCGCATCGTCGTCTTTGAAACCATCGCATCGGTCACAAACATCCTCAAAGCCGCAAAACTCGCGGGCTTTCAGCACTTCCAGGAATTGGCCGCCGACGAGATCGATGACGAGGACGACGACGCGCCGGCCTCAGAGCGCGAGCGCCCCACCGCGCTCTATATCGGCCTGCCGAACGAGGCATCGGTCAAGAAGCTCGTCCAGTATTATCGCAATTGGAAAGAGGGCCGCGATCAGCCACGAAACCTCGGGGCCTTCAATGAGCTCTTCAAACGGCTGATCGATGTGCGGCTCTGGGGGCCGCGCGATCGCTTGACCGAAGACGATCTCGAAATGCTGCGCGCGCAAGCTAAGAGCGCGCC